>CAYQPL010000057.1:0-19834 GCA_964419395.1 uncultured Phenylobacterium sp.
GGCAGCGCGCTGTCCCAGCTTTCGCGCCAGGTCGAGAGCCGCGAGGTCTAGCGGCCGCAGCTGTCCGACCTGCGGGAATCCGGCTCGATCGAGCAGGACGCGGACATGGTCATGTTCATCTATCGCGAGAGCTACTATCTCGGCCGCTCCGAGCCCCGCGAAGGCACCGAGGAGCACTTCAAGTGGCAGGAGCAGATGGACCAGGTCCGCGGCATGGCCGAGGTGATCATCGGCAAGCAGCGTCACGGTCCCATCGGCACGGTCAAGCTGTCGTTCAACGAGGACCTGACCAAGTTCGGCAACCTGGCCCGCGCCGGCCGCTACGACCCGCACCACTAGGCCGGCTCGCCGCGACGCCTCCCCCGCGCTAAACGACCTCCATGGCCACCGCTTCCCGCGCCCGCCTGAGCGTCGACCTCGACGCCCTGGCCCACAATTTACACGCCATCGCCGGCGAGGCGCAGGGCGCCGAGGTCGCGCCGGTCCTGAAGGCCGACGGCTATGGGCTCGGGGCGGGGCCGGTGGCGCGGCGGCTGTGGCGGGAGGGGGCGCGCACCTTCTTCGTCGCCCGGCTGGCGGAGGGCGAGGCGCTGCGCGCCGCCCTGGCCGAGGCCGAGGCCCAGATCCTGGTCCTCGACGGCTTCACGCCCGGCGCCGGCCCCCGGCTGGCGGCCAGCGGCCTGACGCCGGTGCTCAACGGCATGGGCCAGGTCTCGGCCGCCGCCGCCTTCGCCGCGACCGCCCGCGCCCCCCTGCCCTGCGCCCTGCAGGTGGACACCGGCATGAACCGGCAGGGGCTGACGGTCGAACAGGCCCGGGCGCTCGCCCAGGCGCCCGACCGCCTGCGCGGCCTCGACATCGGCCTCGTGCTGAGCCACCTCGGCTCGGCGACCCAGCCCGGCCACCCGCGCAACCTCGAACAGCTCGCCGCCTTCCGCGCAGTGCGCGCCCTCTTCCCCGAGGCGCGGGCCAGCCTGAGCTCGTCGGCCGGCGCCTTCCTGGGCTCCGACTTCCGCTTCGACATGGTCAGGCCCGGCATCAGCCTGTTCGGGGGCGGGCCCGAGGAGCGGCCCGACCCGCGCCTGCGCGCCGTGGCGACACTGGAGGCGCCGATCCTCGACATCCGCCGGCTCGCGCCGGGCGAGCCCGTCGGCTACGGCGTCTCCATCCGCGCCGAGCACGCCACCCGCGTCGCCGTGGCCGGCGCAGGCTATGCCGACGGGGTGATCCGCGCAGCGCGGCGCAGCGGGCGGGCCTGGGCGGCCGGCGCGCACAGGCGCATCTACATCGTCGACATGGACCTCACCGTGATCGACATCGGCGACGCCGACCTGCATCCGGGCGACATGGTCGAGCTGCTCGGTCCGCACGCCCTGCTCGACGAGCTGGCGGCGGCGGCGGGCTCCATCGCCCATGAGTGTCTGGTCCGGCTGAGCCCCCGCGCCGAGCGGGTCTATCTGGAACGCGCCCTCGCCCCTATCTGAGCGGCCTCATTGGCGCCGGCCCCGCGGGTTAGACTGCCGGCTTAGCGAATCAGGAGTCCGGCTTGGCCAGAGACGGCGCCGTCTATGTCTGTCAGTCCTGCGGCTCGGTGCAGGGGAAGTGGTCGGGTCAGTGCCCCGCCTGCCAGGCCTGGAACACCATGGTCGAGGAGGCGCAGGCCCGCCCGCCGGGCGCCATCGCCGCGCCGCGGGCCGGTCGCGCCCAACGGGGGCTGGTGTTCGAGACCCTGGAGGCGTCCACCCCCGCCCCTCCGCGCATCCAGACCGGCGTGGCGGAGTTCGACCGCGTCTGCGGCGGCGGCGTCGTCCCGGGCTCGGCCCTGCTGCTGGGCGGCGATCCCGGCGTGGGCAAGTCCACCCTGCTGATGCAGGTGGTCGGCCAGGCCTCCCAGCGTGGCGGCCGCTGCGCCTACATCTCCGGCGAGGAGGCCGTCGAGCAGGTGCGCGGCCGCGCCCAGCGCATGGGTTTCGCCCAGGCCCCCGTGCGGCTGGCCGCCGAGACCTCGCTGCGGGTGATCCTGGAAGGCCTGAAGAAGGACGCCTTCGACCTCGTCATCATCGATTCCATCCAGACGATGTGGAGCGACGCCCACGAGGCCGCGCCCGGCTCCGTCACCCAGGTGCGCGCGGCGGCCGGCGCACTGGTGCGCCAGGCCAAGAAGCGCGGCGTGGCGGTCATCCTGGTCGGCCACGTCACCAAGGAAGGCGCCATCGCCGGCCCGCGGGTGATCGAACACATGGTCGACGCCGTCCTGACCTTCGAGGGCGAGCGCGGCTATCCGTTCCGCATCCTGCGCGGGGTCAAGAACCGTTTCGGCGCCACCGACGAGATCGGCGTCTTCGAGATGGCCGACATGGGCCTGATCGAGGTGGTGAACCCCTCGGCCCTGTTCCTCAACACCGAGGGTGAACGCGCCGCCGGCGCGGCCGTGTTCGCCGGCGTGGAGGGCTCGCGTCCCGTGCTGGTCGAGATCCAGGCCCTGGTCGCCCCCAGCGCCTATGGCCCGCCCCGCCGCGCCGTGGTGGGCTGGGATTCCGGACGGCTGGCCATGGTGCTGGCGGTCCTGGAGGCACGCTGCGGCCTTGGTTTCGGGGATCGCGATGTCTATCTGAACGTCGCCGGCGGCCTGCGGGTCACCGAGCCCGCCGCCGACCTCGCCGCCGCCGCCGCCCTGGCCTCCTCCGCCCTCGACGTCGCCCTGCCCCAGGACTGCGTCGTCTTCGGCGAGATCAGCCTGTCGGGCGAGGTCCGGCAGGTAAGCCGGATGGACGGGCGGCTCAAGGAAGCGGCCAAGCTCGGCTTCGCCCAGGCGCTGGCGCCTTCGGGCGCCGAAGCCGGCCACGGCATGAAGGTTCACGGCGTCGCCCGTCTGGCCGACGCCATCCGTCGTATCGGCGACGGCGATTGGGATGGTCGCGCTTGACCCTGTTCGATGTCATCGCCCTGGCGCTCCTGGCCGTGTCGGCCGGCGTCGGCTTTTTCCGTGGCGCGGTTCGCGAGATGGCCACCGTGCTGGCCCTGCTCATCGCCGCGGCGGTCGCGCTGTGGGGGCTGCGGTTCGCCGGGCCGGTGGCGCGCGAGATGATGGAGCCCGCCTGGGCGGCCAATGTGGCGGCCGTCGTGGTCGTCTTCACGATCGTCTACATCGTCCTGCGCCTGCTGGGCGGCGGCCTGGCCGACCGCGTGCAGGCCACCGACGTCCTCGGCTTCCTCGACCGGCTGATCGGCGCCTGTTTCGGACTCCTCCGTTCGCTCGTCGTGCTGGGCGCGTTCAGCCTGGCGCTCAATGCGGCCACGCCGCCGGAGCGAATGCCGGCCTGGGTCACGGATGCGGCGCTTTATCCCTTGACCCGAGCCGCCGGGCAGGTGCTCAAGACCTTCGCGCCGCAGGGACTGGATGTGGCCGATCGGTTACGGCCGGCCATCTCCGACGCCGTCCGCGACGGCGCAGGTGATCCGCCTTCGGAAGAAGGCTATGACGCGCGCGCGCGCGACCGCATCGACGAGCTGGTGGAGCAATCCCGATGAGCCCCGAGACCGACGCCTGGTCCTCCCCCTACCGCGACCCTGACGACGACTCGCTGCGGCTGGAGTGCGGCGTCTTCGGCGTCTACGGCGTCGAGCAGGCCGCCGGCCTCACGGCCCTGGGCCTTCACGCCCTTCAGCATCGCGGACAGGAGGCCTGCGGCATCGCCTCCTTCGACGGCCAGCGCTTCCACACCGAGCGCCACATGGGCCGGGTGGGCGACGCCTTCGGCGACGCGGACCTGCCCCGCCGGCTGCCCGGCGGCTTCGCCATCGGCCACACGCGCTACTCCACGGCCGGCGGCAGCTTCATCCGCAACGTCCAGCCGATGTTCGCCGATCTGGAGAGCGGCGGTATCGCCATCGCCCACAACGGCAACCTGACCAACTTCCTGACCCTGCGCCAGCAGCTGGTCGCCGAGGGCGCCATCTTCCAGTCGACCTCGGACTCCGAGGTCATCCTCCATCTGATCGCCCGGTCGCGCAAAGGGCGCATGACCGAACGCTTCATCGACGCCCTGTCGCGCATCGAGGGCGGCTACGCCCTGGTGGCGCTGACCAACAAGAAGCTGATCGGGGTCCGCGATCCGCTGGGCATCCGTCCGCTGGTGCTGGGCGAGCTGGACGGCAAGTACGTGCTCGCCTCGGAGACCTGCGCCCTGGACATGGTCGGCGCCCGCTTCGTGCGCGACATCGAGCACGGCGAGATGGTGGTCATCGACCACAACGGCGTCGAGAGCCTGCGGCCCTTCCCGGCCGAGCGCGCACGGCCCTGCATCTTCGAATACGTCTATTTCGCCCGCCCCGACTCCATCGTGAACGGCCGCTCGGTCTATGAGGTGCGCAAGCGCATGGGCCGCCGGCTGGCGCAGGAGAGCGCCGTGCCCTGCGACGTGGTCGTGCCGGTGCCCGACTCCGGCGTGCCCGCCGCCCTGGGCTTCGCCCAGGAGACGGGCGTGCCCTACGAGATGGGCATCATGCGCAACCACTATGTGGGCCGCACCTTCATCCAGCCGACGCAAGGCGCCCGGGAGTTGGGCGTGCGCATGAAGCTCTCGCCCAACCGCGCCGTCCTGGCCGGCAAGCGGGTGATGCTGATCGACGACTCCATCGTCCGCGGCACCAATTCCCTGCGGGTCGTGCGCATGGTGCGCGAGGCGGGCGCCAAGGAGGTGCACCTGCGCTCCGGCTCGCCGCCGATCAAGTGGCCCGACTTCTACGGCATCGACATGCCCGAGCGCGAACAGCTGCTGGCCGCCAACAAGTCGCTGGACGAGATGGCGCGGATGCTCGAGGTGGACAGCCTCGGCTTCCTGTCGGTCGAGGGCCTCTATGCGGCCATGGAAGCCGCGCCGCGCGACGCCGCCGCGCCCCAGTTCACCGACCACTACTTCACCGGCGACTATCCGACGCGGCTCCTCGACCGCGAGATCGCCGAGGGCCGGAACGCCGAGGACGAACGCCAGCTCACCTTCCTGGTCGACGCGTGAGCGGCCCGGTCCGGGGTCTGCTCGCCCGCCTGAAGATCGACCCCTACATCCTGGCCATCCTCGCGACCGTGGGGATCGCCTCGCTCCTGCCCGCGCGCGGCGAGGCGGCGGAGGTGGTGGGCTGGGCGACCAAGATCGGCGTCGCCCTCGTCTTCTTCCTGCACGGCGCCAAGCTCTCGCCCCAGGCGGTCGCCGCCGGGCTCGGCCACTGGCGGCTGCACCTGACGGTGCTGCTCTCGACCTTCGCCCTGTTTCCACTGGCGGGTCTGGCCTTCGCCCAGCTCCCCGACTGGATCCTGCCGGCCGCCCTGGCGCCGGGCCTGATCTATCTCGCCTGCCTGCCCTCCACGATCCAGTCGCAGGTGGGCTTCACGGCCATCGCCAACGGCAATGTGGCCGCCGCGGTCTGCGGCGCCTCGGCCTCCAACATCCTCGGCGTGGCGGTGACGCCGCTGCTGGTCGGCCTGCTGCTGAGCGCCCAGGGCGGCGGTCTCTCCTGGGGCTCGATCCAGGCCATCCTCCTGCAGTTGCTGGCGCCCTTCATCGCCGGCCAGCTGCTGCGCCGGTGGATCGGCGGCTTCATCGAGCGGCACAAGAAGGCGGCCTCGCTCGTCGACCGCGGCTCCATCCTGCTGGTCGTCTACAACGCCTTCTCCGAAGCCGTGGTCGAGGGCATCTGGCGGCAGGTCTCGATCCCGGACCTGCTTCGCCTGTCGCTGTGCTGCCTGGTGCTGATGGCGCTGGCCATGGTCTGGGCGGTGTGGATCAGCCGCCGGCTGGGCTTTTCCCGGACCGACGAGCCGGCCGTCCTGTTCGGCGCCTCGAACAAGAGCCTGGCCGCCGGGGCGCCCATGGCCGCCGTGCTCTTCCCCGCCGCAACCGTGGGCTTCGTGCTCCTGCCCGTCATGCTCTATCACCAGTTCCAGCTGATGGCCTGCGCGGCCATCGCCGGCCGCTATGCCAGACGGGCGGACACATCCGGCGAGACCGACTAGAGACCTCTTCATGACCGACACCAATCCAAGGCCGCTGGACGGCCGCATCGCCCTCGTCACCGGCGCCAGCCGCGGCATCGGCCGCGAATGCGCCCTGGCGCTGGCCAGGGCCGGCGCCCACGTGGTGGCGATCGCCCGCACCCAGGGCGCGCTGGAAGACCTGGACGACGAGATCCGCAAGGCCGGCGGCGAGCCCGCCACCCTGGCTGCGCTCGACATCGCCGACGGAGGCCAGATCGACCAGCTCTGCTACGCGATCCATCAGCGTTTCGGCCGGCTGGACGTCCTCGTGCACGCCGCCGCCATGCTGGGGGCCTTGAGCCCCGTCGCCCATGTCGACCCCAAGGCCTGGGACCGGATCGTGGCGGTGAACCTGACCGGGACCTATCGCCTGCTGCGCAGCGCCGAGCCCCTGTTGAAGGCTGCGCCGTCGGGCCGCGCCCTCGTCTTCACGACCGGTCGCGTCGCGCGTCCCAAGGCCTTCTGGGGCGCCTATGGCGCGACCAAGGCCGGCGCCGAGCACATGGTGCGCACCTGGGCCGACGAGCTGGAGAACACCTCCGTTCGCGCCGCGCTGATCGATCCGGGGGCGATGCGCACCAAGATGCGGGCCGAGGCCATGCCCGGCGAGGATCCCGAGACCCTGCCGCATCCTTCGGAGATCGGCCCCATGATCGTCGAGCTGGCGGGCGCCGAGCTCGGCCTCCCCCAGGAGCCGGTCAGCTTCGCCGCGTGGAAGGCCGCGAGGGCGAACGCTTCCCACTGACGGGGCGTCCCGTCGGCTTGGCGGCGCGCAGGGGACGGCCGGCGGGCTTGCCGGCCGGCTTGGCCTTGCCGGGCTTGGAGGCGGCGGTTTTCGCCCGGGCGGCCTTCACCGCCTTGCGCGGAGCCGTCTTGGCCGGCCCGCCCTTGGACTCGCCCTCCGCATAGGGGTTGGAGCCGGACTTCACGGTCAGACGGACGGGCACCCCCGGCAGGTCGAAGCTCTCGCGGATCGAATTGATCAGGTAGCGGCGATAGCTGTCGGGCAGCTGGGCGGCGCGGCTGGCGAACAGCACGAAGGTCGGCGGCCGGGCCTTGGTCTGGGCGATGTATTTGGGCCGCACTCGGCGGCCGTTCACCGCCGGCGGCGGGTGGCGCTGGACGGCCATGGCCAGCCAGTCGTTCAGGTCGCGCGTCTTCACCTTGGTCGACCAGTCGGCATGGGCCTTGAGGACGGCGGGCATCAGCTTGTGGAGAGTGCGGCCGGTCTCGGCCGAAAGCGCGATCATCGGGGCGCCCCGGACCTGCGGCAGCTTCCGCCCCACCTCCTCGGTCAGCTCGGCGAGCCGCGCCTGCGGATCCTCGACCAGGTCCCATTTGGCCAGCACGAAGACCAGGGCCCGGCCCTCCCGCTCGACCAGGTCGGCGATCTGCAGGTCCTGGATCTCCAGCGGGTGGGTCGCGTCCATGACCAGCAGCACGACCTCGGCGAAGGTGATGGCGCGGATGGTGTCCTGGGTGGAGAGCTTTTCGAGCTTCTCCTGCACCTTGGCCTTGCGGCGAAGGCCGGCCGTGTCCACCAGCCGGATGGCGCGGTCGTCCCATTGCCAGTCGACGGGAATGGCGTCGCGGGTGATGCCCGCTTCGGGGCCGGTCAGCAGGCGCTCCTCGCCGATCAGACGGTTGACCAGGGTCGACTTGCCCGCGTTCGGCCGACCGACAATGGCCAGGCGGATGGGCTTGTCGCCGTCCTCTTCCTCTTCGTCCTCACCGGCTTCCGGCACGGCGGCGAGCACGGCGGCGTAGAGATCGGCCATGCCCTCCCCGTGCTCGGCCGACAACGGAACGGGCTCGCCGAAGCCGAGATTGAAGGCCTCCAGCGTGCCGGCGTCGCCCTGCCGGCCCTCGGCCTTGTTGGCGATCAGCACGACCGGCTTTCCCGCCTTGCGCAGGATTTCCCCGAACACCTCGTCCAGGGGCACGACGCCCTCGCGGGAGTCGATGACGAACAGGGAAAGGTCGGCCTCGGCGATGGCCAGCTCGGTCTGGCGGCGCATGCGCGCCTCCAGGCTCTCGTCGGTCACGTCTTCGAAGCCGGCGGTGTCGATCAGCTCCAGGTCGATGTCGCCCAGGCGGCCGGTCGCGAACCGGCGGTCGCGGGTGACCCCGGGCTGGTCGTCGACGATGGCGAGCTTGCGGCCCGCCAGCCGGTTGAACAGGGTGGACTTGCCCACATTGGGGCGTCCGACGATCGCGATCTTGAGCGGCATGAGCGCTCCATAGCGCCTTTCGGCCCCAAGGGGAAACGCTACGCAGCGCCGCCGATCACCGCAGGGCGATCAGCCGGGCCTCGTCGGTCGCCACATAGATCATGCCATCGACGGCGATGGGGGCGATCAGCACCGGAGAGCCGAGTCCGATGCGGCGCTCCACCTCCCCGCTCTTGGCGTCGAGCACGGCCATCTCGCCGGTCGAGGAGGCCAGCACCAGCTTGTTGGAGGCGAGCAGCGGGCTCGTCCAGACCGGCCGGCCGACCTTGCGGGCCCCGATCCCGAAGAAGCCGCCCTTCTTGCCGCTCTCGACGCCCTCGTTCAGGTCCCGGATCCAGTAGACCTGCCCGGTCTCGCGCGAGGCGCAGACCACCTCGCCCGACTTGGAGACCACATAGACGACGTCGCCCGCCGGCCACGGAGTCGAGATGCCGGTGACCGGCAGGGTCCAGCGCGGCGAGCCGGTGCGCAGGTCGACGGCGGCGAAGACGCCCGAATGGCTGACGGCGTAGACGTCGCCGCGATAGATCACCGGGCGGCCCGGAATGTCGCGGATCTCCGACAGGGCGTTGGTTCGGCTGGCCCGCGACAGGCCCTCGTTCCACAGGTCGTTGCCGTTGGCGCTGCGCAGGGCGACCAGCTCGCCGGAGCTGAAGGAGGCCACCACGGTCTCGCCCGACACGGCGGGGCTGGACGCCTCGAGAATCCGGGCCGGCTCGCTGAGGGCCTGGTAGGTCCAGCTCGGCGCGCCGCTCGTCGCGTCGAAGGTCAGCAAGGTGTTGTCGAGGGCCACCGCCATGATGCGGCCGGCCGTCACGGTCGGGGCGGCGTGGATCGGCTGCTCGACCTCGCGGCGCCATTCCACCGCGCCCGTGCCCGCGTCGAGGCGGGCGACGAAGCGGTAGCCGGAAGTGACGTAGACCTTGCCGCCGGCGTAGGCGAGGCCGCCGCCGAAGCCCTCGCGCGCGGCGCGACGGGGCGGCGCGAGGTCGCGGCTCCAGGCCTCGCGGCCGGACTTGGCGTCGATGGCGGTGACGCGGGCCGCGCCGTCCATCACAAAGATGCGGCCCTCGGCCGCGATCGGCGGGGCGGTGACATGGTGGCCGCGCTTGGAGGCCTCGCCGAAGTCGCGCCGCCAGGCGACGTCGAAGCTCACCGGCGCGACGACGTGCTCGACCGCCTGTTCGGCGTTGCCGCCAGGCAGCGGCCAGGAATCGCGCTGATAGGGGGTCGGCAGGAAGAAGTCGGCGCCCTTCAGGGTGTCGGAGACGCTCAGGGTCTCGTCGAACGCGATGATCGAAATCCGCTCGCCCTCGCCGGCGACTTCCTGGGGCCCATCGTCACGGGCGAAGGGGTTGAGCCGGTTGATGGTCGAGCAGCCGCTGACGGCGAGCGCGCGCGCCAGCAGGGCGGCGACCAGCGAAAGGCGGCGGGAGGTCATCATTGCGGGGCGGGACCTTGCTGTTGCGGTTGCGCGGGCGCCTCGGGCGCCGGCAGGGCGATCGCGGCCTTGACGGCGGCGGGTAGGGTCTTGGCGGTGCCGGACTCGATCAGGGCGCGGGCCGCCTGGGCGCGCTGCCGGGCGGTGTCGGAGGCGCCCGGCAGAAGGGCGATCACCCCGAAATCGGCGCGCGCGGCGTCGGTGTCGCCGGCCAGGAGCTTGGCGAAGGCGAGGGCTTCGAGAGCTTCGGCCCGGTAGGGCCGGCCGTCCTCGGTCAGGGGCTGCAGGCGTTCGGTCATGGTGTCCAGCGGCGCCGTATCGAGCAGGGCCAAGGCGGATTTGAGGCGCGCCGCGTCGCCGATGATCGGATCGGGCGCCCGCTCGGCGGCCTCATCGAACAGGGCGACGGCGCCGTCGACATCGTCCTGTTCCAGCCGCAGGCCGCCCTGCTGCATCAGGGCCAGGGCGGCGTAGCCGCCGGCTCGGCCCTCGGCGACCTCGGCGAACAGGCGGTTGGCCCGCTCGCTGTCGCCGGCCGCGAAGGCTTCGATCCCCTCGGCATAGGTCTTGGAGGCCTCGGCGTAGCTGCGGCTCTGCCAGGCCCGCCAGCCCCAGACGCCGCCGGCGACCACGGCCGCCAGCACGAGCACGGCCAGCACCCAGGGCAGCGCCTTGAAGGCGAGCGTCTTGTACCGGTCGGCGCGAAGCTGCTCCTCGACCTCTTCGAAAACGTCAGACACGAACGGGAACTCCGCGCTCAGGCGAGAAAATCAGAGGCGGCGAACCTATAGCGCAAGCCGTTGCGCCGCAACGGCGCGACCTCAGCCGGCCCGGGCGAAGTAGATTTCCGCCGGCCCGGGGAAGCGGCGCGCCCGCACGTCCTCGGCATAGGCGTTGACGGCCTTGAGGATTTCGCTGCGCAGGTCGCCGTAGCGGCGCACGAACTTGGGCGTCCAGTCGAACAGGCCGAGCATGTCGTCGGTGACCAGGATCTGGCCGTCGCAGCCGGCCGAGGCGCCGATGCCGATGGTCGGGACCTCGATGGCCTCGGTGATCTCGCGGGCCAGCCCCTCGGCGACGCCCTCCACCACCACGGCGAAGGCGCCGGCCTCGGCGGTGGCCTTGGCCTCCTCCAGGATGCGCGCCCGTTCGTCGGCGCCCTTCCCCTTGGCCTTGAAGCCGCCGTCCACCAGCACCGCCTGGGGCCGCAGCCCCACATGGCCCATCACCGGGATTCCGCGCCGAACCAGATAGGCGATGGTGTCGACCACGGCGGGGCCGGCCTCCACCTTCACCGCCTGGGCGCCGGTCTCCTTCATCACGCGCGCGGCGTTGTCATAGGCCTGCTCCGGCGCGCCTTCGTAGGAGCCGAAGGGCAGGTCGACGACCACCATGGCGCGGCGCGAACCGCGCATCACCGCCTGGCCGTGCAGGATCATCATGTCGAGGGTGACGCCCACCGTATTGGGCAGGCCGTGAACCACCATGCCCACCGAATCGCCGACGAGCAGCAGGTCGCAGGCCTCGTCGAGCAGTTCGGCCATGGGCGCGGTGTAGGCGGTCAGGCAGACGATGGGTTCGCCGCCCTTGCGGCCGGCGATGTCGGGCGCCGCGATGCGGCGGACCTTTTCCTGGCGGTGGGAAGACAGGGTCAGATCTCCTCGATCAGGCGCGTGATGGCGAAACCCATCGCCAGGACGGCGAGGCCGGCGGCGACCCATACGGTCTCCACGCCGGCGGGACGGCTCAACAGCAGGTCGGCCTGCGGCGCAAGCTGTTTCACGCCCGTGGTGAGGACGCGCGCGGACTCCGTCGATGCGGCCTCCGCCCGGTCGAACAGGTTGGACATGATCAGCTGGCTCGCGCCGATCACGCCCCCGACCAGGCCCGCCGCGCCGATCAGCGCCCGCCGCGCCGCCCAGCCCCGTTCGAGACGGCGTTCGACGCGATGGGCGAAGGCGCTGGCGTCCGGAAGGTCCGGCGCTTCGCCGAAGAGTCGTTCGAGCGAACGTTCGAAGTCGGCCTCAGCCATTGCCGCGCCTCCCTGCTGGCGTCCCAGCCTCAGGCGCCAGTCGCGCTCTGAGTTTAACCAGACCACGTTTGACATGGGATTTGACCGTTCCGAGGGGCAGGTTCAAGGCCTCCGCCGCCTCGGCATGCGACAGGCCCGCGCCATAGCAGAAGGTCACGCAGATGCGCTCGGCCTCGGCCAGGCCCTTCATTGCGTCGTCGAGGTCCAGCCGGCTGCCGTGATCCGGCGCGCGGACCGCCTCGTCCTCCTGGGAATCCTCGAGGAGGAGCCGGAGCCGCCGCTCCTTGTTCAGTCGCCGGACATAGGTCCGCGCGGCGATCTTCTTCACCCAGCCCGCGAAGGTCCCCTCCCCGCGGAAATCGGCGACGGCCTCGAAGGCCGCGATGAAGGCGTCCTGGGCCAGGTCGTCGGCCTCGCTCGGCTGCGCGCCCATCCGGCGCAGCAGTGCGCGGACCGCGCTGCCGTGGCGGCGCACCAGTTCGCCGAACGCCATGCGGTCGCCCGCGGCCGCGAGCGTGGCGAGCTCGACGTCGTGGAGACTCGAAAGGCGGTGTCGATCGGCGCCCGACATGGGTTCTCTCCCCCCGATGCCGCGCGTTCTAGGACCGGTTCCGGCCGAGGAAGCTCATGATCACGATGGCCAGGCCGATGATGGCGGGTATGGCTGCGATCCCCATCAGCACATAGGTCGCGTCGGGCTCCTCGAAGCCGATGGCGTAGCCGAAGGCGGCCAGGCCGACCGCGACCCCGAGCCAGATGACGCCCGTGCGCAGGTCCCGCTCCGGCGAAGGCTTCGGCTTGACCTTCACGTCCTGGGTCAACGCCTCGATCAGTTCGGGCGGCTGCTGCTGGCCCTTCTCGTAGGCCAGCTGGAGGGTCTTGTGCTGGTTGTCCCGCTCGCGCGCCTTCAGCCAGCGCGGCACGACGATGATGGCGACGATGGCCGTGAAGACGATGGCGGTGTGCAGGACGCCAGAGAAGATCCCGGCGATGGCGACGTCCATGAGCTGTTCCTCTCGATGTTCGACGGGGCGCGTTCGGCCCGCTCGCACCATAGGAGGCCGCGCCCGCCGCCGACAGATGCAAGCGCGACCATGAAATCTTCGTCATGATCTGCGCCGGGCCGCCTTGGCCAAGCCGCCCCAGGGCCCTCCGGACGCTGAAAGGACGCGCAAGGGATGCGCAGGCGGCGGCCGTTTTCCAGGCGGGCGGAGAAAAGCCGGCCGCCGCGCGTACCCGAGGTTTACACGCACGTTTTTACATGCTGCCGTCACCCGCGACGCAGGTTTTCAAACCAATGCGGCGGTTATGATTTGATTTCCTGCGCCGAGGGGCAGGCATTCCGGGTCGTGGCGACCCCGGAGTCCTTCGGCGCCGGACGTTTGCGCAATCGGAGTTGGGGGATGGATGCAATGAGACACATGGTGAAGCGGCCGCTGACGGCCCTGCTGCTGGCGACGGCCCTGGCCGCGCCGGGCGCTCTGGCCCACGCCGAGGCGCCGCCCGAAATGAAGTCGGCGGCGGTCGCCGGCGTCGAGGCGCGCGCCAAGCTGGCGCAGGAGATGGTGGATTCCGTCTACAGCTTCGCCGAGCCCGGCTTCCAGGAGTTCAAGACCTCCGAATACATCACCGGCATTCTCGAGAAGAACGGCTTCAAGATCGAACGCGGATCGGCCGGCATCCCGACCGCCTGGACCGCCACCTGGGGCTCGGGCGGGCCGAAGATCGCGCTCGGCAGCGACATCGACGCCCTCCTCGGCCTGTCGCAGGTGCCGGGCTCGCCGGAGATCAAGCCGCAGGTGCCCGGCGCGCCGGGCCATGGCGAAGGCCACAATTCCGGCATGCCCCTGATCGTCGTCGCCGCCCTGGCGGCCAAGGACGTGATGGAGAAGAACAACCTGCCCGGCACGCTGATGATCTGGCCGGGCGTGGCGGAGGAACTGCTGGCCACCAAGGCCTTCTACGTGCGCGAAGGCATGTTCAAGGACGTCGACGTCAGCATCTTCACCCATGTCAGCCGCGACTTCTCGACCGGCTGGGGCCCGATGGGCAACAACGGCATGGTCTCGGTCGAATACACCTTCAAGGGCAAGACCTCCCACGCCGCCGGCGCGCCCTGTGCCGGCCGCAGCGCCCTCGACGCCGTGGAGCTGATGAACGCCGCCTGGAACATGCGGCGCGAACACCTGCCGGTGACCCAGCGGTCGCACTACGTCATCACCAATGGCGGCGGACAGCCCAACATCGTGCCGGGCGAGGCGAGCGTCTGGTACTACTTCCGCGAACAGAGCTTCGACTCCATCCGCAGCCTCTACGAGACCGGCAACAAGATCTCCGAGGCCGCCGCCATGGCGACGGACACCACCGTCTCGCGCCGCATCCTCGGCTACGCCGCGCCCAACTACGGCAACAAGCCCCTGGCGGAAGCCGCCTACGCCAACATCCAGGCGGTGGGCATGCCGCAGTGGAGCGCCGCCGACAACGCCTTCGCCAAGGGCGTTCAGGAGGCCAACGGGCTGAAGGTCGAACCCCTCGAGACGCAGATCTCGCCCCTGTCGAGCCCTGACAGCCGCGGGGTCTCCATGGGCGGCGGCTCCGACGACATCGGCGATATCATGTGGACCGTGCCGACCATCACGATCCGCTACCCGTCCAACATCCCCAACACCATCGGACACAATGTGACCGCCGCCATCGGCATGGCCACGCCGATCGCCCACAAGGGCGTGGTCGCCGGCGCCAAGGCGGTGTCGATGACCATCCTCGACCTGGTCACTACGCCCAGCCTGGTGGCCGAGGCGAAGGACTACTTCCAGAACGTCCAGCTCAAGGAACAGACCTATGATCCGGTGCTGACGGCGTCCGACACGCCCGCCATCCACCTCAACCAGACGATCATGGAGCAGATGCGGCCGAAGATGGCGCCGCTCTATTACGATCCGACCAAGTACGACACCTATCTCGAACAGCTTGGGGTCGCCTACCCCACTCTCCCGGCGAAGCCGTAACCCCAAGCCCGGACGCCCCGCGCCTCCCCTTGGGCGCGGGGCGTTTTTTTTCGCCCCGACCGCGGCGCGGCGCTCAGGCCCGGTCCTGGAAGACGATGGGCGGCGTCGAGCGGCGGGCCACCTCCCGGATCACGAAGCTGCTGCGGATCCGAGAGACGTGCGGCAGCTTCGAAAGTTCGCTGCGATAGACGCGATCGTAGTCCTCGAACGACTCCACGTTCAGCATCAGCAGGAAGTCGGTGTCCCCCGAGACGAACCCGCAGTAGGAGACCGAGGGACACTTGATCACCTCCTGCTCGAATTCGTTGAGCGCCTTCTCGGCCTGCGAATTCAGCTCGATGGCGACGAAGACCACCACGCTGTACCCCAGCATCGGCATGTTCAGGTCGGCCGAATAGCTGAGCACGGCGCCGCGCTCCTCCAGGATCTTCCGACGCCGCGCCACAGCCGTGCTGGAAAGGTTGATCTTCTCCCCCAGCCAGACGTCGGAAGCGCGCCCGTCGGCCGACAGCTCTCGCAGAATCTGGAAGTCGATGGCGTCCAGGCCGACGTGTTCGAATTTCGACATGTAATCCCCGCATCAATGCGCAAATCGACGGCAATCGGACGATTTTTCTCGGAAAGCTTAGCGCTGCGTCCGCAGCGAAGGCAATCCACAGTATCTTTCGAGTGAAGGCGAGGTAACGGGCGCTGAGGGGGATAACTCAGACCGCGTCCGCACCAGACCTCAACACATGGGAACAAAGAAACTGGGGGTCGTCTCCATGGTTGAAAATCAGATGAATTGCGCTGAATGCATGTGGCGGCGCCGCAGCCGCGAGGATCGCCGCGCCCGCCGCGGCGGCGGTCCGACGTGATCACGCGCGGCCGGGCCGTCCTGGTCGCCGCGCCGCCCCGGGCCGCCGACCGCCCCTGACGGGGCGCGGCGCCGAGAACCAGTCAAGTCTCCGCGGGCCCGGCATGCCGGTCGCCCTTTCTCCTCCCCTGTCCGCAGCGCACCGGCGTCGGTCGGCCGCAACGACAACCTATAGTTGAGATTTGCGATGAATTCCGCTCCGAAAACCGCTCCTCGCGCCTCCGTTCGCCGCTATGCGCTGGCCACCGCCAGCGCCGCGGCCCTGATCGCGCCGTCCGCCGCCCTGGCGCAGGTCGCCGATCTCGAGGAGGTGGTCGTCACCGGCTCGCGCATCGTGCGCGACGGCTTCGACGCCCCCACCCCGGTCAACGTCCTGGGGACCGAGGAAATCCAGTCCGAAGCCCCGGCCAACATCGCCGACTTCGTCAACACCCTGCCCTCCGTGGCCGGCTCCACCACCGCGGCGTCCTCGTCCGGCTCGCTCTCCAACGGCGCGGCCGGCATCAGCGCGCTGAACCTGCGGGCCCTGGGCACGGGGCGCACCCTGGTGCTCTTCGACGGCCAGCGCTCGGTGGTCTCGGCGGCCACGGGCCAGGTCGACACCAACACCTTCCCGCAGTCCCTGGTGCAGCGGGTCGAGGTGGTGACCGGCGGCGCCTCCTCGGCCTACGGCTCGGACGCCATCGGCGGCGTGGTCAACTTCATCCTCGACAAGACCTATACGGGGCTGAAGACCACGGTCGAGTACGGCGAGACGACCTATGGCGACAACGAGAACTGGAAGTTCAACGTCACCGCCGGCGCGCCCTTCGCCGACGGCAAGGGCCATGTGCTGTTCAGCGCCGAGACCTTCAGTCAGGACGGCATCCACTACACGGTGCGCGACTGGAACCGGAGCGGACACTTCGCCATCGTCAATCCGGACAAGTCGGCCGGCGCGCCGACCTACCTCGTCACCGACAATGTCGGCATCTCCAGCTACACCCCGGGCGGCCTGATCACCTCGGGCCCGCTGCGGGGCACCTATTTCGGCGCCGGCGGGTCGGTCAACCAGCTGAACTACGGCACGGTCAGCGGCCAGTGGATGATCGGCGGCGACTGGGAATACAGCTCCTCGGGCATGCTGGGCACCAACTCGCTGGCCCCGGACGAGGAGCGCGACAGCCTGTTCGGCCGCGTCAGCTACGAGGTCCTGCCCAATCTTGAGGTCTTCGCCCAAGGCTCCTACGCCCGGTACGAGGGCGGCAGCTACTACATCAACCCGACCCAGACCGGCATCACCATCCAGGCGGACAACGCCTTCCTGCCGGCCTCGGTGAAGGCCCAGATGGCGGCGCTCGGCCTCACCTCCTTCGTCATGGGGACGAGCAACGCCGACATGCCGGCCTCGGGCAGCAACAATGTCCGCGAGACCACGCGCTATGTCGTGGGGGCCAACGGCGACTTCTCGGCCTTCGGGCGCGACGTGACCTGGGACGCCTACTACCAGTACGGCAAGACCGAGACCGACGAGCACCTGTCGGCCACCTGGTACACCCCCAACCTGACCCTGGCGACCGACGCCGTGGTCGACCCGGCCAGCGGCCGGATCGTCTGCCGCTCCACCCTGACCAACCCGACCAATGGCTGTGTGCCGCTGAACCGCTTCGGCGTCGGCGTGGCGAGCCAGGAGGCCCTGGACTACGTCCTCGGCCGGCCGCAGCGCCTGCAGGAGTTCCGGCAGGACGTGGCGGCGGTGAACTTCGCCACCGACATCGGCGGCTGGGCCGGCCCCATCTCGATCGCTTTCGGCGGCGAGTACCGCAAGGAGCAGATGGACGGCTATGTCGACCCGCAGTACGCCAGCGGCTGGAAGTACGGCAACTACAAGGTCACCGAGGGCGAGTACGATGTGACCGAGGGCTATGTCGAAGTCCTCGTGCCGATCATCGAAGGCCTCGATTTCAACGGCGCGGCCCGCTACACGCGCTACTCCACCTCCGGCGGCGTCACGACCTGGAAGGCGGGCGTGACCTACACGCCGATCCCGGACATCACCTTCCGCGGTTCGGCCTCGCGGGACATCCGCGCGGCCAACATGAGCGAGCTCTACGACTCCGGAACGGCGCGGTCCAACTCGGTCTCGATCAATGGCGTCTCCACGCCCTTCGTCCAGAACCTGCAGGGCAATCCCAACGTCGAGCCCGAGGTCGCCGACGGGTTCGGGGGCGGCATGGTCGTGCAGCCGACCTTCCTGCCGGGCTTCGCCGCCTCGGTCGACTATTACGACATCGAGGTGGAGGGCGTGATCGACTTCGTCACCGCCCAGCAGACCGCCGACTTCTGCTTCATCCAGAACGTCCAGGCGTACTGCAACAACCTGCGCTACGAGAATGGCCGCCTGGCGTTCATCGACCTCTACTACGACAACCTCAACAGCATGACGGCCCGCGGGCTGGACATCGAGGCCTCCTACCGGACCTCGCTGGACTCGCTGTTCTCCTGGGCCGCCGGCGACCTGACGGTGCGGGCGATGGCGACCCACTACATGGAGAACGTCACCGACAACGGCGTCACGGCCATCGACCAGGCCGGCTCGAACATCAGCGGCACGCCCGACTGGATCTACCGCGTCTCGGCCCTCTACAAGCTCGAGCCGGTGACCCTCAACGTGACCGCGCGGGGCGTGAGCGACGGGGTGATCAGCAACGCCTACACCGAGTGCACGAGCAACTGCCCGACCCTGTCGGCGCCCTACTACACGATCAACGACAACCACATCGACGGCGCCCTCTATTTCGACGTCTCGGCCACCTACGGCTTCGACATCCCCGGCGGCGAGGGCGAGGCCTTCCTTTCGATCAAGAACCTGTTCAACAGCGAACCGCCGCTGACCGCCAACCCGAACGCCCAGGGCGCGGAGAACACGGTGGGCTACGTCCAGACCAACCGGTCGCTCTACGACGTGCTCGGCCGGACCTTCCGCCTCGGCGTGCGGCTCGCCTTCTAGTCCCGGAAGAGCAGGCGACGGCGGGGGGCGGGGCGGCCGCGAGGCTGGCGCGCCCGTCGCGCTCTCCGCCCCCGCTTGAAATACCCTTTGGGGGTTATGTACCTCTGGCGGCCTTCCGATCGGGAGCCCCGGACGTGCCCAGCCTATCCCGCCGCCATTTCCTCAGCGCCGCCGGCATGGCCGGCGCATCGCTCGCCACGCCCGCCTGGGCGCGCGGCGCAAGCCTGACCGCGCCCCATGTCCGGGCCGGCTTCGACGAGGCGGCCGGTCCCGAGATCGATCTGCGGATCGCCGCCGGCCATCACGTCGTCGAGGGCCGCGGGGCTCACGCGGTCGCCGTCAACGGCAGCGTGCCCGGGCCGCTGCTTCGCCTGCGCGAGGGCCAGAGCGTGCGCCTGAACGTCCACAATCACCTGGACGAGGACTCATCGATCCACTGGCACGGCCTGCTCCTGCCCTTCCACCTCGACGGCGTGCCGGGCGTCAGCTTCCCCGGCAGCGCCCCGGGCCAGACCTTCACCGCCGAGTTCCCCGTGCGCCAGGCCGGCACCTACTGGTGGCACAGCCATTCGAACCTGCAGGAACAGATCGGCAGCTACGGCCCGATCGTGGTGGAGCCGGCGGCGCCCGATCCGGTCCAGGCCGATCGCGACTACGTGCTGCTGCTCAGCGAATTCACCGCCCTCCACCCGCATACGATCATGGCCAAGCTCAAGAAGGGGGAGGCCTATTTCAACCGTCAGCAGACCACGGCCACCGACGACTACGACCTGACCGCGGCCGAGCGGCGCATGTGGGCGCAGATGCGCATGCACCCCACCGACATCGCCGATGTCAGCGCCCCGGCCTACACCTATCTGGCCAATGGCCGCGGCCCCACGGAAGGACTGGAATACCTGTTCCGCAGGGGCGAGCGGGTCCGGCTGCGCGTGATCACCGGCAGCGCCATGACCTTCTTCAACCTGCGCATCCCCGGCCTGCCCCTGACGGTGGTCGCCGCCGACGGCCAGGATGTGCGGCCCGTGGAGGTGGACGAGCTGCAGATCGGGGTGGCCGAGACCTACGACCTGATCCTCCAGCCGGGCGCGGCGGAGGCCTACACGATCGTCGCGGAGTCCATGGACCGGTCGGGGATGGCGGTGGCGACGCTGGCCTCGGCGCCGGGCCTGCGCGCCGATGTCCCGGCCCTGGGCCCGCCGGCGCGGCGGTGTGTGTGTGCGGGGAGGCGGGTCGCGCCACAAGG
>CAYQPL010000057.1:19844-20265 GCA_964419395.1 uncultured Phenylobacterium sp.
ATGGCCGACATGGGCATGGACCATGGCGACGGCGGAGCGCCGGCCGAGATGGACCACGCCGCCATGGGCCACGGGCAGATGGATCATGGCGCGATGGACCATGCCGCCATGGGCCACGGCGCAGCCGCGCCCATGGTGATGGACCAGTCGGCAAGCGCCATGCGCGACCTCTCCCGCCTGCCGCCGAGCGTGCAGGCCGGGCCGGGCGTGGACATGGTGTCGATGGCGCCGGTGGACCGCACGGGCGACCCGGGCGTCGGACTGGCCGAGTTGGGTCACCGGGTCCTCAACTACCGGCAGCTCGTCGCCCTGAGGCCGAACCCGGACGGCCGCCCGCCCTCGCGGACGCTTGAGCTGCATCTGACCGGCAATATGGAGCGCTACATGTGGGCCTTCGACGGCAAGGCCTTCACCGCCGTCA
>CAYQPL010000058.1:0-13121 GCA_964419395.1 uncultured Phenylobacterium sp.
GGGTCGGAGAGGGAGATGGTGCGGACGGCGGGACTCGAACCCGCACTTCCTTCCGGAAAACAGATTTTAAGTCCCACATGCCAACTGCAATTACTTGATTATAAACGATTTTCTTCCGAACGCAACCGGACTGTGTAAGGAACTGTGTAAGTCGATCGGCTCGCGAACTAGTTGGCGATACGACGTCGAAGGACGCCTGCCGTCTTCCTTAAGGCCGTGGCTTCCCGTTGGAAACCGAGCATCTCGGCGTTCTGCGCCCCGGATACCGCGCGCTCGTAGACCTCCGCCAAGGAGGCGCCGGGAAAGGCCGAGATGAAAATGTCGGCCGCCGGCTCGTAGTCGATCGGTGCGGTGTCTCCGCCCTTCCTCGACATCCTCATCAACACCTCTCGTCGCCGACCCGCGAACGACCGGCCTCCCCACCACCCTTCTAACGTGGAAAAACGGAGCGCAACCGGGGGGACGCATTTTGACGATCTACTTCTTTCGGCCCAGCCGTGAGGCCGCCGCAGAAATCACCTCGATATTCAACTTCGTCTGGCCAACGGCCGCGGCGCTCTGGAACCTGCGCTGGCAGATCGGTGGCTACTTGGACGCTGTGCCGGACGCCACCGTGCCTCAGCTCAATGAGCGATTCGTGCGGGGCAGCGGCTTGCACGGCGCCGACCTTCGGCGCGCCTGCATCACGACAAGCTGGGACGACCAGAAAGAGCGCTTCGCTTCGCTCATCCTCGTGAATGCCTTCGCCGTCTATGAGAGTTGGGCCGAAGCCATGGTTCGCGAACTGCAGGTCCCCTTCCGGAACCAGCGCTTTCAATTTCCGGACTCGGCGGCGACGAACGGCGTTGGCCTTGAAAGCACGATCGCCAGCCTGCTCGTGACGCCATCCCCGGTGCTGAACGCCGCCTATTTCCCGATCTTCTCGGCGTCCGACAAGTACGCCGGCAGCATCCTTCCGAACCTCCTGCTGGCCTACCGGTACTTCAAGGAGATCCGGAACTGCCAGATGCACGGCGGAGGCGCGGCGACCCAAAAAGCGGAAGACGCCTACCAGGCCTTCGCGCCTTACAGCGACCGCCTTGCGCTGGGCATGAAGGGCGCGCTGATCATTGAACCGGTTGTAGTGGGGGCGCCGGTGCGTCTGCACCTTCGCGGCGTCGTCGGCTTTTGCGACATTCTGCTCCGCATCATCGCCACGGTCGATGCCGAGCTGTGCCGCTCGCCCAACGCCGAGCGCATCTTCCGGCGCGATCTCGCGGCGGTCCGAAATTCGCCGACTACGCTCAGCGGCGAGCAGCGCCGGCGCCGCTATCAAGTGGCGCTTCGCTGCGTCCAGGCGGGCTACCCCCGACCCAAAGCCACGGACACGGTCTATGCCTTCCTTCGCTCCGAACGCCTGATCCAGGTGTAAAATCTTCGACCGCCCGACCGATTCCCGAGAACCCACATGACTACCCCGATCAGAGTGCTCGTTCCCGTTGACGCCTACGACGCCGAGTCGTTTCGCCTGGCCTTGGGCTACGCCCAGAAGATCTGCGAGAAAGTTGGCTCGCAGGACGTCATCCTGCTGACCCACACGAAGAACCAGCTCTCGCACACGAGCCTGTCGCGCTTCCTCGGGCCGGCCGCGCTTAGGGCACTGGACAAGGGCTCCATGCCGCTGTCGTGGGGCGGCCGCTTGAGCGCGGAGACCATGAAGACGCTCCGCTACTCGGCGCGCAACGCCGTGGTGGTCGTCTATTACGCCGAGCCGAAGATCCTCGACTTCGTGGACGGCTTGGCCAGCGTGGGCGGAGTCGTAGCCGTACCGGACATCGCCGGCGAAGCCGACGCTTGGGTCGCACGCTGGGGCGCCATCGTGCACGGGCAGGCGCAACAGCCACCGCCCACCCTGATCGATGATGCGGTGTTTGTTCGCGCGCTCGAGACGCTGAGCAGCGTGATCAATATGACGACGGGCCTTGGCCACCCGCGCGACAAGGATATGGCCAATGAGATTCTGCGCATCCTGCGGGCCAAGGGACACACCGACCAGTCGGCCAACATCAAGTCGTGGGCCATCCGCCGGGGCTGGCGACCGGACGCGGCGGCGGACCTGGAGACCTTGGCCAAGAAGATCTGGTCGCTGAAGACCAAGCCCAGCCTGTCGGCGATCTACAACGCGGACGGCCGCTACCGGCACTGGCAGACCGAGGCTTAAGGCGCGGGCATGCTCACCAAGGCTGAGCTGGAGACCTGGCTGCGGGCTCAGTGGGCCCGCCGCGGCCATCAACTCGCGGAAGGAGAACGTCATGGGGTCGAGGTTCGGGACCTCGTCGAGCACTCCGCGGAGCGCGCCGCGGCCAGGGAGCTGCCCTACCTCGATCTTTGGATCCTGATCTACGACGAGATGCTGAGCTGGGTGCTCAGCCTCCAGGGCGTCTTCCAAATCCGAATGAAGGCGGGTCGTCCGATGGGCGACTTCGAGAAGGCGCTGTTCCTGATCCTCGCGCGCATCGTCGCCGACTCGATCGCGATACGGCACCTGATCCTGCTGGGGTTCGACACCCAGGCGCGCACGCTGCTGCGATCGACGGCCGAGTACATGGAGGTTCTGGTGGCGGTCATCGACGATCCGCCCTTTGCGAGCGAATTCCTCAAGAGCGACAGCCCGGCGACGGCAAAGACATTCTGGGAGCAACACCTGCGCTCGGGGCGGATCGCCCGTCGCGTACGCGCGGCTTGGCGCGGCTTCGCTACCGGCGACACCGCCGAGGATGAGGCGACGGCGCTCTGGTTCGCGGCGTGGGGCGGCCAGTGGACCGAGCAGCTGTCGAGCCTCACCCATCCGAGCACGGGCGCCTGTCTGCTGACGATCAACCCGCCGTCGGTGAAGCCGCACGGCGAGCCTTGGCTCGGACACTGGGGCGACAAAGCCGATTTTTCGGCGGAGACGGTCTACATCTATGCCGCCAACCTCTTCCCCTTGCTGGTAGTCGACCGCAAGTTCCCCTTCGAGGGGTTTGAGGCCGCCTTGGCCGAGCCGATGCCCTATGACCCCGCCATCGAGGACCACCGGCACGTGAAGATTGGGCGGGACGTGCTCGGGAGCCTGATCCTCTCGCTCGGCAAGCCCGACAACGCGCGCCACGTCTTCCCGCCGCTGGACCTGGAAGGGTCGCTGCACAGCGCTGATTGATTGGGTCTGCCGCCGCCGACATCGGCAGGGGGCCCGAACCTCGCCTCGGAGGGCGCGGCTCCCCTTAGGATTGACGTCAAGTCGCACAAGGAGTCTGGCCCATGGCCGACC
This sequence comes from uncultured Phenylobacterium sp., assembly GCA_964419395.1. Classification (GTDB taxonomy): domain Bacteria; phylum Pseudomonadota; class Alphaproteobacteria; order Caulobacterales; family Caulobacteraceae; genus Phenylobacterium. Next base: position 3,290 of record CAYQPL010000058.1, read on the forward strand.
GATACGATCAACTCGTCGAAGAGCTCATGACCCTGCTGCAACCCGGATTTGGCGGGCCAGGCGCGACCCGACTTCGTGGCGCGGGTGGAGCAGCTAACTCGCGAAATCGAGCGCCAGAGCGGGGTCCACGGCTACATCCGGGAGAAGACGGCAAGCGTCCGCGAGTGGGTGGGGATCGCCTGCTCGCCTCGTCGGCATGCGAAATGTGGCCTGCAGAGGGTGGAGGAGTTCGCCTATTCCGACGTCTATCGCCTGCAGGGCGCGCGGCGCGCCGACGGCGGCTGACCCCAACCCGCCGGCGCCGAAACCTTAGGCCGCGGCGTAGGACTAGCGAGCGCGGAAGGCCTTCAGCTCCCTCAGGACCCGCACGATGCGGTCCGCATCCTCCGGCGAGCGATCCCAAACAGCAACCACGGCTGCTTCAAGCTTGCGTTGATGGTTGGAGGGTTCACCGGCCGGGTTCACCCCCTCCAGCGGAATGCCGAGCGCCTTGCAGATTTGCACGACGTTGTGGCTCGCTGTCCTGAAATGACCGCGACAGATGCGACTGGCTTGGCTCGCGTGCACGCCGGCCCGCAAGCCGATTTCCGTAAAGGATTCAGCACGCTCCGCCACGCGCGCCTTGATGGTTGCCGCGAGCTTTTCCCTTGCCTCGTTGCCGAGCTTCATGCATATTTGCATAGTCACTTGAATGCAGATTTGCAAGGAGCCGATCGTGGCCGATGAAGAGATCCGGTTCTACCGCGCCAGCGAGAAGCCCTACGGGGCGTTCAGCAACCTCTATCGCCGCGAGATCGAGTTTGAGGGCGATCGCTACGCGACCTCCGAGCACGCGTATCAGGCCGGCAAGGCGCGAAAGCCGGAGGTGAAAGCCTGGCTCATGCAGGCGCCCTCTCCGGCTCTCCTGGCGATGGCCGCTCACGGTCTATATTACTGGGACGTCGCGCCCGGCTGGTCGAAGCTGAAGTTTGACCGCATGCGCCGCGTGCTCCGCTGCAAGTTCTCGCAGCACGCCGACCTAAAGGAGCTGCTGCTGGCCACCGGCAATGCGCGACTTGTCGAGAGCGCCACCGAGGACAACGCCGTCAATCGCCTATGGGGCGAGGTCAATGGGGTGGGTCAGAACATGCTCGGTGTAATGCTGATGGAGCTTCGAGACGAGCTCCGCTCAACAGCGCTGATCGCCGCCGAATAAGACGCTTCGCCAGGTCAGGCACCGTCGAGGATGGCTCGCGCCGCGGCCGCGCCACGCCGCTCGAAGAGACCGCGCGCGCCGGCATAGCCGCAGTTGACGGCGGCGAGCCGCTGGCCCGCGACAACGCCGGCCAACACAGCGTCGATGTTCCACGGCCGATATGCGTCGTGGCTGTTGAGCAGCCAGTCGATGAGCCCCACCGACACCATGTCGCCAGAGCCGCAGGTATCCCGCACCACGCCGGCCTCGATGGCTTCGCACCAGTAGCGCATCGCACCGTGGCGAAGTTCGAGCCCGTCCGCGCCATGCGTCACGATCGCGATCGCGTCCAGGTCAAGCCAGGCGCTGACCGCGTCTGACAAGCGATCGGACGAGTATTTGAAGATCTTGCTCACCCGCAGGGCGCGTTCGAACAAGGCCGTATCGTCAATGGCTGACGGCTCGAAGTAGACGAGCGCGCCATTGCCCGCGGCGGCTTCCATGGCCTCGACGATCGCCTCGGAAACACGGTCGGCGTAGAAGATGCGGCAGTGGTCGATGACCTCCCGCGCCTGGTCCACGTCGGACGGCGCGATACTCGTGTACCGCGGAAACTCGACATGGGTGTCGGGGCAGACCGTCGCAAACCAGTGACGACCGGACGCGAGATCGACCTGCTGCGCCAACACCGGCGAGGCGATGCCGTGTTTCCGCGCGATGTAACGCACGTTGGCGCCCGCTTCGACGAAGGTGCTGAAGAGACGATCCCCAACGGGGTCTCGCCCTAAGGCGAGGATGGGCGCCACCGACCGGTTGAGCATGGCGAGCGAGACCAGGACATTGCCGCACGACCCGCCCAGGGCTTCCAGCGGGATGTCCCCGGCATAGACGCGATCGAGGACGGTGAAGCCCGTTCCCGCAACATCCACGCCTACCGGCATCCGCCCGCCCCCATGATTGTTCTCGTTTTGTACACCCACTTCGGCGTCAATCAATGGTGTCTAACGCATCAAGATCGATCTGGAACCACCCGTCCGGCTGTGCGCGCAGGGCCTTCAGAAGCCGCAAGACCGCGGTTGGACCGGCGCCCGGCGCACCGAACATGGGCCATCCGTGAAGCGCGCGCCCGCAGAGATCGCCGACGCTTATGCCCATTTCACTCGCCAACAGAGCATGGTCGTTCCCCTGCGGACCACCGCTGTCACCCACGCGAAGAATGTGTCGATCGTCGAAACCCCAGCGCGCCGCGAGGGCGTCAACGACGGCCGTCTTGCAGGTGGATGCGAGACAGATATCGACCGTGTGCCCAGATTGAACGAGTCGCAAGTCAGTATGGCCGGCCGCCCTCAGCGCCGCCTCGAATGCCCCGATATCCGGCGCCTGGTCACGCGGGATGGTGAGCTGGACGAGGCTGTTCCTGACGTGCTCGGCCGGCACCACGCTCGCCGCTTCGAGCCACGCCAGCGCCTTGGCGATCGCTGGCGCAGGCGGACGGGGCTCCTCGCGGATATCGAGATCCAAGGCGCGGATGAGCGCGCCGTTGTAGTAGCCGACCAGAAAGTCGCCGTGGACGCCCGCCGGAAGCGCATCGCGCAGGCGCTCGCCGGCGGAGCCGCCGCGCCCCGTGGCGACGGCGATCCTCAAGCCCTGCGCCATCCGCTCCTGCAGCTGCGCCGAAAGCTCTTCGCCGAGGAGGGCTTCACGGTTCTCCGTCGTCACCAAGGTGCCGTCGTAGTCCAGGACGAGCCCCCGGACTTCAGCTTCCGCCCAGAGGGCGCGTACACGCAGATGCGCTTCAGCGAGGTCCCGGGCGGCGTTTTCCGCATCGTAGCGGTGAACCGCGAGGCGCTTGGCCCGCAGCGGCGGTGACAGCCGCGCCACCGCATCGGACAGGGTGGTGGAATCGAATAGAGCGCGGCCGAAATCGCTGACGCCGGGGCGAGCTGGATCGACGCCGAGCGTATCCCCCATCGCTTCCACGACCGCGAGCGCCGAGAACACACTGATCGCGGTCTCAAAGCGTCCGCACCCGCCGCCGTCGAGTTCGAGCCGGCGGATCTCGGTCGGCAGCCGATCGGCGATCTCGGTCCACATCGGTCGCGTCTCGTTGCTGGTCAGCGCGAGGACGAAGACGCGCGCCGGCCACCGCCCGGCCCACACATGACGGCCATGGGCGAAGTTGCGGAAGTCGACCCGCTGCACCGGGCAAAGCCCCGCCTCCCAGGCGCTGGTCTCCAGGGCGATCGCGGCCGGCGCGAGCCGGGGGTCGTGAAGAACGAACAGCACATCGTCCGAAGACAGGCCCTCGAAGGCGTCGCGCAGCTGGGCGCGAGCCTGCGCCCCCAGCACCGTCTCCAGGGCCGTCGCCAGCCGCGGGGCGGGGTCCGTCGTCGCGCCGGCCGCGGCGACGTCGGTGGCCACCAGCAGCGCGGTGAGCGCCGCTGCCAGGGTGTGAGTGGCCAGGAAGCCGTCCTTCTCCGCGCCGCAATCGGCCAGATGCACGCTGGCGCCGGCTTCGGGGGCTCGGGCGGCAAGTTCACTGTCGGCCCGGCTCGTGAGCACATGCACGTGGGGCGCCTTCATCGCGCGGGCGCGCTCGAAGGCCGCGAGGATATCGCTGTTGTCGCCGCTACCGGACAGCAGCCAGATGGGCTGCCCGTGAGCGGTATCCCCGGTCAGGACGAACTCAGCGGGCGTCGTCACCCAAGTCGGGCCGTGACCCAGGGTGCGGCGACAGGCGGCGAGGTAGGCGGCGGTGATCGCCGAGCCTCCCGACCCGATCACCGTCGCGAACCCCCGGGTCTCGTCGATGGCCTTCGCCAATTCTCGAGCGTCGTGAGCCGCCGCCCGCACCACGGTCGCCTGAAGGTGATCCAACTTTTCGGAGAAGAGACCCATCGCCGCCTTCTTAGGCGTCGCTCTCGCTCGGCGCATCCGGCGTCGGTGCTTCCGGCAGCGGGGGCGGGAAATAGCCCGCATAGACCGGGCCGTGCAGCCAGACATGAACGATCATATCGGGGCCGGCTGGCGCCTCCGATGTGTCGCGATCGAGCTCATAGCGCAGCGACTCCACATGACGGACGACGAGGTCGTGCTCGATGGCCGCCATAAGCGCGCCGGCCGCCATCACCTTGCTGCCCACCGGGGAGAGGATTATCTGCGGGGTGTAGACCTGCGCGAACGTCGCGTCGTACCGCGTCTTCAGCATGGACACCGTGCGGTAGGTATCGAGCGGGTTGCGCTCCGAGACGTAGATGAGGTCGCGGGAGTCGACCTGCCACTCGTTTCGCAGCTCTGGTTCGTATTCGGCGAGCAGCGCGTCGGCCCGGCGTGGATCGCGCGCCGGGAACGGCAGGATCGGGCAGACCTTATAGCCGGAGCCGCCGGCGTTGATCTTTTGCAGGACCAACTGTTTGCGGGGCGCCAGCTGAGGCAGCCAGACCTGCGCCAACGGCAGCTCGGCCGAGGCGACGGGGTCGCCGGCGAACCCCCGGATCGTCACGGCGCTGGCGGACGGCTCACCGATGATCCGCGCGTCCAGCTCGGGATTCGACGTCACCATGAGGTGAAAGCTGACCCCAGACAGAGCCTCGCACTTCTCGAGCAGCAGGCGCGCGGCGGGAAACCCGATCCCCACCGAGAGCGCGCTGAGGTCGAGTACGACGTCGGTCACGCCCTGGGGCCAGGTCCGCGCGTTCAACAGCCGGCTGATCCGAGCGCCGCCGACGGGCGCCAGGTCTTCCGCGAAGACCGCGATGTGTTCGACGTCGCAGCGGGGCACCAGTGTGCGCAGCGCCTGTTCGTTCTCGGCCGCGGCGTCCTTCAGGTCTTGGGCCACGTCCAGCCGGTCCTCGCGGATGAACAGGGCCTCGAGCCGGTCGCCCATCGCCACCGAGAGCCGTTGGGCGACGTGTCGCGCGCGCGGGTCGAAGCCGGCTCCGGCCACCAGCAGGCAACGCCGGTCCTTTGCGGCGAAGTAGTCGCCGACGAAGGTATCGACCTCCTCGTCGAAGTGCGTGATGCAGTTGTCCCAATGCGGCCGCATGGTCAGACCGCTTCGATCAGGGTGACGAGATCGCCCACGTCCCGCTCCAGGAAGCCGCCGCGGCGCAGGGTCAGCCCGTGCGCCAAACAGATGGGACCCGACAGCTCCAGAAGGCACCATTGCTTACCGCCCTGCCCGTAACCGCGCACGGCGACGATGGCGCCGTAGGCTTGGGCGTACTTCAGCACCAGGGCGGTCTCGTCCTCCTTCTGCAGCAGCGCGTCCATATCGGCGTCCGGCACGGCAATGGCGTTCGCGCCGGGACCTAGGGGCGCGTTGCCTTGCAGGGAGTTCTCCAGGCACTCCGCGGCGACGTGCTGGACGAACGCGCGGATCTTGCGCGCGAAGGGGAAGGACCAGCCGTCTACGATCTCCTTGGCCTTGTCGCGCAGGATCGCCTGCTGCTGCGTCGGGTTCAACGCCGGGTCCTGGTTGCGGATCGCGCGGATTTCCATGCGATCCACGAGGGCGCCGGCGAGTTGCAGGAAGAGCTCGGCGTTCTCGTTTGCCGCATCGCTGACGTCACCCATCCCGAAGTGATAGGGCCGGCCGAAGCGGTGATGCAGGTGTAGGCGGGCCGCCTCGGCGATGTCGGAGTCGGCCTTCAGCGGCGTGCGAGGTTCGGGGTTCTCCTCTTCGAAGAGAGACGGCGCTTGGGCGGCCAGCCGCACGGTGTAGCGGTTCATCAGCACGCGGGTCATGGCCTGCTGCACGTCGTCATCGACATCCGCGGACTGGGCGCCCGCGACGTAGCTGCGCACCAAGTCCTCGACGCTGGCCCGTCGCGCCGCCGGCACCTGCAGGCGGCGCTGCTCGCGATCCGTCGCCTCTCGGTTTTCCTGCGCGCGGGCATCCGTTAGCCGCGGCGGCTCTTCGCTCAGCAGTCGGCTGAAGCGGGTGTAGCGGCGGTCCCGCAGCGTCTGGACGAGCCGCAGATAGCGGTCCGACATGTCGTTGGCGAGCTTGCGGAAATGCCGCCGGTCGCCGCCCCGGGACTGCAACTGCTGCATCAGGATGTCCAGGTAGTCGCGATCGCGCTTCATGCCCGGCAGCGCGTCCTCGCCGGCCGACTGGAAAACGGTGGCGGGCGACAGGGCGTCGAAGCGCATCATCATCCAGCGCCCGATCCGCATCTCGCGCTTCGACATCGACCGGAACAACATCTCGAGCTGTTCGGGATGCAGGGTGTGGACGTCGTCCAGGATGACCAGAAACTTCAGCCGAATCCGCTCGCCGTCGCGCCAGGTCAGTTCGATGTCGCGCAGGCTCTCGAAGGGCTGATAAGGCTCGTTGGCGGCCTGCGGGATCGCCTCCACCGCCGGCGGGATCAGGCTGGCGCCGACCGCGTAGACCGCGCGCTCCACCTCCCGCGCGCGGGCCAGCACGCCCTCCGGGTCGGGGCCGCCGATCGCCTCCAGCTGGGCCGCGGAGTCTTCCCGAAGGTTCAGCTGGACGTCGCTCACGGCGCGGCGCCGATGGGCGGTTAGGTTGCGGAACAGTCCCAGCATGGCCCGGGCCTGGATCAGCGAGAGCACCAGCTTGGTGCGCACGCTCTCCTCGTACGGCAGCTCCCAGAAGTCGCGATACTCCGACTCCATCGGCACGCGCACCGCCGCGATGAGGGGCCGCTCGCCGTCGCTGAAGCCGGTGGCGGTGAGCGCCGCAGCGAGCGTCTTGTTCTCCTGGCTGCTCTGGTCGCTAAGGATGGCCTCCACCAGCCGATACTCGACCAGCGTCGCCATCATCGTTTTGCCGCTGCCGGGCGTCCCGATGACCCGCACCGGCAGGTCGAAGAACATCTCCTTCTTCGGGTGGCGGGCCAGGAAGGCGGTCAGGGGCTCGGGGCTGACGATGGAGAGGAACTCCGAATCGTCGCGGATGAATTCGGTGGCGCGTCGCAGGAACGGATTGGCCATCGCCTTACCCGTGCCGGTCGCGACGGTGGAACAGAGGACGCATCGGATGGGTGCCGTTCGCGCCCGGCGTCTCCGCCCACAGCAAGGGGATGCTGTTGTTCGGCGTGTTGTGATCCAGGACGATCGGCAAGGCGCAGTTGGCGTATCCCAGCTTCATGTCGCTCTGGCCGTTCTCGTCACAGTGCTTCTTTATGCGCTCATAGAGGGCGTGGTCGTAGTAGCGGTCGCCCAGGTCCAGCATCGCAGCATCCCGCGGCTGGGTGAGCTTGAGGTCTGGCGGCAACCGCAGCCCCTCGGTGATCTCCACCTCGCCGAACCAGGCTTGCGCCCAACGCTGCTGCGCGTCCTTGGTCCGCTCCTCCAGCGCCAGGCGCGCCTGGTCGCTCGAGACATAGTGGTGGATGTGCAGGTGATAGCCCTTCGGGATCGGAAAGTCGTCCCCGAGCTCCTGCTGTGCGGCGATCACCATCTTGTTGAAGGTGTTGAGCTTGCCCTTCCACTCGCCGTCGACCTCCCGGATGAAGGTCGTCCCCGACGCCGTGAAGTCGTCGATCAGAAATACCCGTTCGAACCGCGCGCCCGCGTGCTCCTTCGCGAGTTTGTCAGCCAGGTCGCGCCACTTTCCCCCGTCGATGTTGAGCATGGGTACGATCTGCTCGGGCGAGAGCCGCCCGCTGTTCGCGCGCCGCAGAACGTCGCTCCGGCTGCCGTCGCTGAGGCCCACGAAGAGGGTCTGGCGCAGGTGCTTGTTGAAGGACTTCGCCCCTTCCGGGGTCGCCCACACCTCATAGGGTTTACAGTCGAGCTCGGTGGCGACGACCTCGCGCAGGATCGGAGTGACCACCTCCGGGACGAAGTTCTCGATCAGCCGCAACATCTCCGACAGGGAGATGTAGACGAGCCGTTGCTTGACGAACTGGTAGGCCGCCGGCCGGTCGGCCACGTCGAATTGCTTGAGCCAGACGGCGAGGCTCTCCAGGAATCGCACGCCGGCGCGGAAATCGGCGTACCCGTCATACTTGATCGAGCTCATCAGGCGCAGCCAAGCGTACTCGTGCGCCGGCACGGCGTCGGTTTCCGACGTCCACCCCATGACCTCCGCGAGGAGGCCGAGCGCCATCCTGTCGTTCAATGAGCCCTCACTCGGTTCGTGGAGCCCCGGCGGACGCCGGGTCGGCGAGGGGCGCCGCGGCTGGTCGCTGTCGGGTACTGACTTTGGAATGCTACAGCTTGGAGGCGAGCTGGCAAGCGGCCGGACGCCACCCAACCCACGATGTCCACAGTCTCCTCGGAGGTGCCCCAGGGATGACCTATGCGCTTTATCCCATGTTTCGCGCCGCGCGCGCGGCGCTGCCGGCTGATGGGCGCGCCATGCCCTATGGTTGGGTGGAGCTGCCCAAGACCCTTGGGGCGAACTGGATGGCCTACGGCCTGATGGCTGACGAGTTCGCCCGCGAGCTCGCCAACACCCTCAACGCGCTGACCCGCTACGTGCGCGATCTGCAGGCCTCGGCAGGCGTCGTCGACCCACTGACGGATCGCCAGAAGTTGGAGGCGACGATCAGCTTCATCGCCCCGGTGGCGACCGTGGCGCTCAACCTGCCTGCCGTGATCAAGGCGCGCTTCGGCTTCGCGGCCGCTCACCTCTGCCATCAGGCCAATCAACTTAAGGCTTCGGACTGGCGCGACGACCTGCCGTTCGATTCCGAGATCTGGCCGCATACGGCCGAGGCGTTCGGCAAGCCCTGGCGGAACTGGCGCGGCTTGAAGCGGCGGCTCGACGCGATCAACAGCAAGCGCTTCCAGGCCGCGACCCATGACTTCCGCAACACCTACAACCATCGCTTCTCCCCGAGGTTCGTGATCGGCGAGACGCAGCCCGTCCAACGACGGGCGAGTTCGGATGGGCGAGTCAGTTACGCGATCGGTGGTCAACCGGCGCTGGACCTTGCGGTGATCGCCGGTCTGCTCGGCGAGGAACGCGATCGGTGCTACGCCGCGTATGAGGCCTTCCAAGCCCTGGTGCGAGAGCACGCGGGGGGCATCGCCGCGCGGCCCGGCGTCTGATCTGGTCCGACGGCGCGCTCTCAACGTTCCGGCTCCCTGCCACGGCCTTGGCTCGGCTCCCGGGTCGGCGTCGTTTCCGGCGCGGCCCCCGCGCGGAGCTCGCGGGCCAGACGCAGCCGCTGGCTGTCCGGCGCCGGCATCGACTGGACGAACGCGGCGACGCGCGCCCCGAGCGCCTGGTCCGCGGCGTCGGACGATGCCCGAAGCAGCCGGGCCTGATCGAGGTAGCTCTGGCGGATCGCAGCTTGGCGCGCGAGCGTGCGGGCCTCCCACGCTCGCGGCTCAACATCGCCGGCGAACGCCGCCTTTGCTGCTGACTGGTAGGCGGCGCGGTGAACCCGCGCCGGCTCACCGTGGCCGGCTTCCCATCGCTCGCGCATCCGGCGCACCGCTCCCCGCTCGGCTTTGCGCGTCACGCCCCGCGCTCGGCGTGGGGTGGCCTCCGCTTCGACGCCACGCTCTCGCAGCGCTTGGGCAAAGGACTGTCGCCAGCTCTCCAGGTCGGCCTTTTTCGGATTGAGCCGGCCGCCCTCCCGCCCACGCGAACAGACGGCCAGGTGGACGTGCGGCCGAGGCGTATCGGTGTGGAGGGCGAAGACGAAGTCATGCCGCCCGCCGAACGTCCCGGTC
>CAYQPL010000058.1:13131-13531 GCA_964419395.1 uncultured Phenylobacterium sp.
AAGGACCTCGTCGGTTCCCGCCGGCATCGACAGGACAACGGAATGGCTGAAGGGCGTGGGCGCGCGACGGCGGCGGTCCGACAGGCGCTCCAATCCTCGGCCAGGTCACGCACGTCCCGTCGGCCCGACAACCGGCAGCCATCCTGATCCTCCAGGTCGAGGTCGCCGTTGCGCGAGATGTAGTCCAGGTGCGTCCGCAGGTGCCCCGGATCGCGCGTCCGGCCCGCGACCTTCACCATCACCTCCGGCGCCCGGTTGACGATCCGGACCAGGCGCGCTCGGACATCAGTCCCGCGCGAACCGGCGGTCTCGCGCACCGCCTCCGGTGTCCGACGGGCCGCACCGACCGGCGGGCGCCACACGTCCTCGAAACCCTTGATGGTCTGGAAGTCGCTCAGCC
>CAYQPL010000058.1:13541-20227 GCA_964419395.1 uncultured Phenylobacterium sp.
CAATAGGCCAGGTTGCCGGCCAGCGCCGCGCGCAAGCCGGCCAGGTGCCCGCGCATCTCGGCCCGCAGAGCGTCGAGATAGGCGAGCTCCAGCTCCAGCACCTTGCCCTCCATCACCGCCGTGTTCAGGGCTCGGGCGATCTGGTTCACGTTGACGCCGATCCGTCGCAGCTCGCCCTGGATGGCCAGCACGGCGGCGGCGTCGCGCGGCGCCGTCGTCGGTCGGTCGTGCAGGCGCCGCCGGATAAGCGCCGCCGCCCAGGCGTTCGGCGTCAGGCCCATCCCAGTGGCCGCCCGGGCTAAGCCTTGGGCGTCCTCCGCCGAGAGGCGGACGGTGAGCTTTGCGGGCCGCGCCGGCAGGCGGCCCGACGGCGCCGAGGGCACGGCGCACGCCTGCTCGATCAGGTGGCGAAGCGCGGGCGAGCGGCCACCGCGCGCGCCCGCCCAGGCATCGAACCGCGACGCGAGATCGTCGGACAAGCGCAGCTTGAAGTCCGCCATGCGGGCCAGCTCCGTGCACACCCGCCGCCGCCAAGGCTATCCTGCCCTAAACCACGACCGCACCACCTTGGCCCCACCCCTCGGCGACCGCGACCCGTAAGCCTACGAGCCGCGGTCGCTCGCCCGCCGTCGCTTCGCGTCGCCCCACCCGGGCCAGGACGCTCTTTAGTAAGCTGAGTCCGGCGCGTAGCCGGCCCACTCATCGGACTGGGCGAACGACAGCGATCCGTCGGCCACACCCGCAGCCAGCCAAAGCTGGTCGAACACCTCGCGAAGGTGGTCGCCGGCCTTTAGCGCGCCGTCGGGCACCAAGGTGGAGCGCACGGAAAAGGTCGGCTGCCGAAAACGGCCGATATCGCCCCGGCCGGTCAGATGAACGTCCGCCAGTTCGTAGAGACTGACCACCACCAGGCTGGGTCCGGATAAGCCCAGCGCCTTCAGGAAGGTGAGGCTTCGATCGACGCGCGTGACGATCCGCTTCTCCAGCGTGAAGCCGTTGACCAGGATCTCCTGATCCCCAGGGTAGGCGCGCCCCAAGGTGAATAGGTGCTCGATCACGCCGGGCCGAAGCAGGCGCGCGCACCAGTCGGCTTCGGGATTGGCGAGGCCCTCGATCCGGCGCGTCGGGCCATGCGCCCACCATTGGGTGTTGTCCTGCCCGCTCCGCGCCTGCGCGTCCGGGTCGGGCAGCAGCAGGCGGCGTTCCGCCTGCACCGCCTTCAGGTCGATGCGCGGCGCGTCCAGGGCGGCGGCGGGCACGACATAGACGTAGGCCGAAGGCTGCGACACCAGGCACGGCGGGTTGTTGGCGACCCGTGCGTTCTGGGTGCTGACCCAGAGGTCTTGCAGGGGCTGCCAGAGGTCTTGTGTCGCCGGCGCAGTGGCCAGGATGTCGTCGAGCACGGCTTCGAGGTTGGCCTCCAGACGCGCCGACAACGCCTCGCGCGCGTTCCGTCGTGGGCTGTCCGGCTTCTCCGACCCAACCTCGTAGGCGGCCGGCTTACGGAAGTGACCGAGATCGAACGGCAGGTCGCCCGCCGGACCGAAGGCCGTGTTCATCACCAGGAGGATGCGTCGCCAGCCCTTCTCGCTGAGCGCATAGCCGAACTCGCCTATGACGTTCGGGTTGGGGAGCCGCTTGCCCTCAGCGGTCTCGGCGACAAACGAGACGTCGGCCACGAACACGTCGCAGGCCTTGATCTTCTGCAGGATGGTCTCGGTGATGGGCGGGGTGCCGGGCACGCCCTCCGTATCGGCGTCGACGATGACCTCCACGCTGCGGCGCGCCGCCAGGCGCTTGGCGGCGTCATCCAGGGCGATGCGGATGAACTGCCGGCAGAGCGCGCTCGGTCGATCGCTTTGCCAGGAGTAGAACACCGTCAGCCGCATGCCTCAGGTCTAAAGCCACGCTTTGGCGTTCCAAAGCACAAAGCAAGCGTAAGCCCGCCGCCATGATCGCAGCGCCCGACGCCAGGTGCGGCTGGCGCGGACGGCGGCCTGCGGCAGCGCGTGCGGCGGCCCGCGCGCCACCGCACGCAGCCCGCTCAGATCGTGGCCGGTTGACGCTCGTGCAGGAAGTCGATCGCGCGCTGCGCATGGGCAGCGGCCGTGAAGATGAACCGACGGTCGTCCTTCAGGACCTCGAGGCAGCTGGCGATGTAGCTCGCGTGATCCGGCCGGGGCGTCAGTTCCAAGCCGAGGTCGGCGCAGAGGAAAGCCGCGCCAAGCTCGGCGACCAGCTCTTCGCGGGCATAGCCGTCGTCTCCCCAGCGCTTGCGGCCGAAGTCACGGTCGAGGCGGCTGGGATGCCGGGTCCAGTGGGTGCATTCATGCGCCAGAGTGGCGTAGTAGGCCTGCGAATCTTCGAAGCACTCGAAAGGCGGCATCTGCACATGATCGGGCTGCAGAGCGTAGTAGGCCTGGTTCCCGCCATGCTGGATAACGGCGCCAGTGGCGGCGAAGAAGGTCTCGGCGTGGTCGATGCGCTGGGCGGCGTCCAGCCGGGGCTCGGCCGTGGCGTGGAAATGGGCCGGCAGACCCTCGACCTGTTCGACGTTGAAGACCGTGTAGGCCTTCAGGAAGGGGATCGAGCGCTCGACATCCTGGCCGTCCTCCCCGGGCTCGGTGCGGCTGATCCGGTTGGCGTAGACCACGGTCGCGCCGTGTTCGCCCTTGCGGACGCAGCCGCCCAGCGCCAGCGCCTGGCGGAAGGTGATCCAGATCGGCGCAGCGTAGCCGTGGGCCACGGTCTCGGCCCAGAGCAGGATGACGTTGACGCCGCTGTAGGGTTCACCGGTCGAACGCAGCGGCCGGCTGATGCGGCCCGCCAGGTGCTCGGCGGACCAGGGCTTGGTCCACGGCCGCACGCCGGCTTCAAGGTCGGCGATGATGGCGTTGGTGACCCGGCTGTAGAGGTCTGGCCGGGCGTCCGGGCGTGAAGTCTCTTTGAGGCGCGTCATGGCGACCTCCTCGTGATGTTCGGGGTGTCGGGAGCGGGCGCCCCGCCGGACTGCGGCGGGGCGCGCGGGCGAGCAGTTGGCGGTGCTGCCGCGCGACCAGATCAGGCTGTAGCCGTCGTCGGCCTCGACCAGGCTGGCGTAGATCGGCGCGGGGAAGCTCGGGTCGTCCAGCTTGACCGACAGATAGTCGCGGTTCTCGCGGCTGGTCTTCTTCCAGGCGGCGCCGAACTCGGTCTGGCCGGCGAAGATGCGGAAGTCGGGGGCCTTGTCGTTGTCGGACTCGACGGGGCGGAAGGTGGCCGCCTTGACGTTCAGGGTGAGGGTCTTGATGGCGCCCGTGTAGGAGCCGTCGTCCTGCTTGTGGAAGGTGCCGATGGTGGCCATGGGAAGTCTCCTGTCATCCGTCGGACCGCGCTCATCGCGGCCTCGATGGCGATCCCTCGGCCGAGGGGCGTCCGGCTGTGCAGGCGAAGCCCCCCAGCGTCAGCGGAGGACGGCGGCGGAGACTTGTTTGGCTCGCGAGGAATGACCGCGCAGCGGACAGGGGAAAGAAGTCGACCGCCGCCGTTGCGCCGCCGGACGGGGCCGGAACGGCCCTTCACCCCTTGGCCTGATCTGGCCATGAGAGGGCGCGTGGGCGCGGGTTCGTAAGATGTCTGGAGACCACCGCACCGCCTCGGCCGCGCCCCATGCAGGGCGTCCGCCACGGGACGCTGGCAATCTTCACCACCTGGCGCACAGGCCATCCGTCAGCGAGCCGGCGAGCCAACGACAACCCGCCGTCCGGATCCTTCGCGACAGACCAGCGCCGTTGCCTGGAAGAGGCCTATAGGCGCGAGAACCGCGACACGTTGGACCCGCTGGATCGCCGCGATCCCAGGTCTCGAGCAAGCCAGCCGTTGGGCCTAAGCCGGGTCCGACTCTGACCTTGCCGCCAGACGCCGCGCCAGATGCACGAGCGCCGAACGTGTGGCCGGGCATTCGATCCTGAGGAACGCCGACGCCAGGGCCTCGCCTTCGGCTGCCTCGCCAAGTCTTAGGATGGGATCAGGCGCCGCCGGAACCGGCGCGGACCGGTCGAGCAGCCCTTCGAAGAACGCGGACGGGCTCGCGTCCAAGACCTTGCCCGCCTCGAAGAGCTTGGAGGCCGAGATGCGGTTGGCGCCGCGCTCATACTTCTGGACCTGCTGGAAGGTGACGCCGATGGCCTCGGCGAGTCGGTCCTGGGTCAGGCCACGCGCCTTTCGCAGGCGGCGCAGCTGGCGACCGACATGGACATCGACGGGATTGGGCGCGCCGCCTGAAGAGGGAGGGTGGAACATTGTCGCCTCGGGATCTGGTGGACGATCCGCCTAGCCTTGCGGGCGACGTGGCTTGTCCTTCCGAGGCGGTCTTCTTCAGTAGAGCAGCGCGACGGGCGGGGGACAACCTCCGCGCAGCATCGTAGGCCGCGCACAGCAAATGGGCCGCACGCCGAAACGTGCGGCCCCAGGCTCCCCGACAGGGAGCGGTCGCGGCTAGGCGGCTTCGTCCGCCAGGACGGGCGCCGCCGCCTGCGGCTCGGGCTCAGCCACAGACGCCCGCAGCAAGGCGGGCAGCCAGCCCTTACCGGCCAACAGCGCCTCGGCCTCCACCGCCATGTCCGGCTTCTTCAAGCTGCCGATACGCTCGGCGGCCTCGTCCGACACCGCCTCGCGCACGGCCTCAGCGATCCGGCCCTTGGTCACGCGCCCGAAGTAGCTGGCCGCCGTGGCGGTCCAGTAGCCGGTCATGTCGAGACCCACGGCCTCTGCCAGCCGGGCGGCGGGGGCCCAGGCGCCCGGCCGGCGGGCGAAGGGCGCCCGCACGGCGGTGAGCGTCAGGCGCGCGCAATGAGCCAGGAGGTCCAGCAGGTCCCCCGACCCCAGGCCCTGCACGAAGGCCCAGAGCGCGTCTGCCGCCTTCGGCACGCGGCTCGCCCAGGCTGCGTGCCGCTCAGCGATGCTGCGCCCGGCGCGGGTGTCTTCGATGCCCGGCGCGTGGCCGTCGAGGTAGGTCGAGGTTCCCTTGATCTCCAAGCAACCGGGCCGCTCGTAGGGCGGGTAGAAGGCGAACAGGGCCAGGGCATGCACCACCGCCGACAGCGCCACCGTGGGATGGCCCGCCAGGGCGTCGCGCAGCGCCATGGTCCGGTGCGCCGTCAGGTCGAGGACCAGCCGCTCCGAGAGCGGCGCGCCGCTCTCTTCTTCCTCGGGCACCTCGACTTCCGGGCGCTCGCCCTCCGCTTCGCCGACCGCCGCGCCTTCCGGCGCTTCGGCTTCCCCTTCCGGCTCGGGCGCGGGCGCGTCCTCGGGCCGGATCAGGCCCCGCTCGATGCGGGCCACGCCGTCCTGGCCGAGGATCACGAAGACGCCGCCGCGCGCGATCTCCTCCGGATCGAAGGCCGTCCCGTCGCCAAAGGCGTCGAGTGCGGCGTCGATCTCCTTGAACCGCGCTTCCACCTCCGGCGGCAGGTCTTCCACCACGTCCCACTCGCTGACCAGGGCGTCATACTCCTCGGAGAGGGCGTCGATCTTCGCCTTGTCCTCCTCGGAGCGCTCCACCGGGTGCGGATAGACCCGGGCCAAGCCGAGGGCGCGCGGGAAGTCGATGTGCGGCTCGGCCCACTTCCAGCCTTCCGCCTTGCGCACCGCCTCGGCGATGCCGGCCAGCTTCTCGGCAGCCAGCCGGTCCATCAGGGCGGCATCCTCGAACCAGCCCCCGCCGTCCTCGGTGAACAGGTCGCGCAGGATGGTCCCGCCCGCCTCGGCATAGGCCTCGGCGCCCACGAAGACAGCGCGCCGGTCCTGGGCCGACACCTTGGCCTCGGTCATCGCCCGGCGGATCACATAGGCTGGCCGATCCGGCCCGTACTGCGCCAGCACCTGTTCCTGGCGGGCATGGTCTTCGCTGACCGCAAAGGCCATCATCTGGTCCAGGTTCAACTCGCCCGCCCGGTAGAGCGCCATCAACGCCGGGCTGACGGCGCCGAGACGAAGCCGCTGGCGCACCACCTGGGCCGACACCCCGAACCGGGCGCCGATCTCCTCGGCAGGCCGGCCCTTGCGCTCGGCCTGCTCGCGGAAGGCCTCGAATTCGTCGGCCGGGTGCATGCGGAAGCGGGTGACGTTCTCGTCCAGGCTGATCTCGTGAGGATCGTTGGCGAGGTCCACCACGCAGCGCACAGCGTGGGTCTTCTTGATCCGCTTGCGGCTGGCCAGCAGCCGCAGCGCGAGGCGTCGCCCCTCGCCGATGGTCACGAAGTAGGCGCCGGTCGGCGCGCCGTCCGCATCTGTCTGTGGCTCCACCACCGGAGCTTGCAGCACGCCTTTCACTTCGATGCTGGCGGCCAGGGCCTCGATCTCGGCCGGGGTGTGCGGGGTCCGCCGCGCGTTGCGCGGCGACTTCTTGAGCTTGTTGAGCGGCACGTCGATGACATCGCCGTCCCGGTGAACACTGTGAGCTTGGTCGGTCATGGTCCTGCTCCTTTGGGGCATGGGTTGCAGGCGCAAGGCGCGCCTGCAGCCCTGCCCGTCGGCGAGACCTGGGGGTGCAAGCGGAGGGGCGGCTTCGCGGGGAACCGGCTGCAGGGCTTCAGGGCCCTATGACCCTGCCGGTCCTGCCCAGCCCGAAGCTGGGCGGACGCCGCTCCGGAGCGCGCCGGGGGCGGAGCCCCTCCATGTCCTTTTTCAGTGATGAGACGTGCGAA
>CAYQPL010000059.1:0-20005 GCA_964419395.1 uncultured Phenylobacterium sp.
TCCTCCTGACGGCCGTGCGGCCGGGCGGGCGCATCCTCGTCATCCACCGGGCCGACCGTCTCGCCGACCTTCTGGAAAGCCTCAGCGCAGGCGCCGGATCGATGCAGATCCGCCCGGTGCATCCCTTCGCCGACGCCCCCGCCAAGCGGGTGCTGGTGCGGGCCGTCAAGGGCGGCCGCGCGCCGCTGCGCCTGCTGCCGCCCCTGGTGCTGCATTCCCGGTTGGGCGAGGCCAAGCACACGCCCGAGGCCGAGGCGATCCTGCGAGGCGAGACGGCGCTTGCGTGGGCCGCGCGCTAAGCTTGACTGCAAATAGCTGATTTTGCGGGACAATGCGCCGCATAGCCGCCCCAGTTCGCAGCTATTAGCTTCAGGCGGCGTAGATCAGGCCCCGCGAGCGGGCCGGTCGGCGGCCCTCCGGCGCCGCAGCTGTAACTCAGAACCACACGGCCGGGTTCCCGAGACGCCCGGCGCCGCATCGACGAGAACAGGCAAATATGACGCACGACCTGCTGGTCGCCCGCGCGCAGGGGCGATTCCTGGCCACCCGAATGCTCACCACCCTCGGCGCGGCGCTGGCCGCCACCCTGGCCATGGGCGCGGTCGCCAACGCCAGCAGCGGTCTGGTCGGACGTCTCGCCCAGGTTCCGGCCGCTGCGCCGCTAGCCCGCGCCCTGGGCGTCGCCCCGCCGACCATCACCCCGGCGGTCGTGACGCGCGAGCTGCGCTGGGAGGGTCGCGACGTCGACGGCGACGGCGCGGCCGACTTCGCCAACCCGACGGGCAAGGCCCCGCGCACCTTCGACGCCTACGGCTCCGGCGCCTTCGGCGCCTCGCGCGACGGCGGCGTGCGCCATCACGAGGGCGTCGACTATGTCGCCCGGGCCGGCCAGACGGTGAGCGCGCCGATGTCGGGCTACGTCACCAAGATCGGCTTCGCCTATGCCGGCGACAGCGACCTGCAGTTCGTCGAGATCACCAATCCGGCCCTCGGCTACGAGGCGCGGGTCTTCTATATCGACGCCAGCGTCGAGGTGGGCGACGCCGTGGCCCTCGGCTCGCCCATCGGCAAGGCCCACACCCTGCAGCGCAGGTATCCGGGCGGCATGACCGACCACGTCCATCTGGAGGTCGCCGAGACGGGCAAGCGGGTGGACGCCGCCCGCTTGATCGTGGCCCGCTACGAGCCCGTCGCGACCGCCGCGGGGGACTGAGGATCGGCTCAGGCTTCGCCGAACCCTCACCTTAGGAACAACCGCCCTCCTCGCACGCTTGTCCTCCCCGCTAAGCGAGGAGATCAGGCATGGCCAAGACCCCACCCAAGACGGCGGCGAGCAAGAAGGGTCAGGCGGCCGACCCGCCGGCCAAGCCCCCCGCCGGGCCGGACATTTCCAACAGTTTCGACGAACCGATGGGCGCGGGCGGAGAGACCCGCCAGGTGGCCGGCGGGGACGTCGCGACCCTGACGACGAGCCAGGGCGCGCCGGTGGCCGACGATCAGAACACCCTGCGCTACGGCGCGCGCGGGCCGGCGCTCCTGGAAGACCACCACTTCCGGGAAAAGATCTTCCACTTCGACCACGAGCGGATCCC
Source organism: uncultured Phenylobacterium sp. (assembly GCA_964419395.1). Taxonomy (GTDB): domain Bacteria; phylum Pseudomonadota; class Alphaproteobacteria; order Caulobacterales; family Caulobacteraceae; genus Phenylobacterium. Next base: position 1,593 of record CAYQPL010000059.1, read on the forward strand.
CGAGCGCGTCGTCCATGCGCGCGGCTATGGGGCCCACGGCTATTTCGAGCTGACCGAGTCGCTGGCCGACATCACCCGGGCGGACATCTTCCAGCGCGTCGGCGAGAAGACCGAGGCCTTCGTCCGCTTCTCCACCGTGGCCGGCAGCAAGGGCTCGGCGGACCTCGCCCGCGACGTCCGGGGCTACGCGGTCAAGCTCTACACCCGCGAGGGCAACTGGGACCTGGTGGGCAACAACATCCCCGTCTTCTTCATCCAGGACGCGATCAAGTTCCCCGACCTGATCCACGCCGCCAAGCCCGAGCCGGACCGGGACTTCCCCCAGGCCCAGACCGCCCACGACAACTTCTGGGACTTCATCTCTCTGACGCCGGAGAGCATGAACATGGTCATGTGGATCATGTCCGACCGGACCATCCCCCGCTCCTTCCGCTTCATGGAGGGCTTCGGCGTCCACACCTTCCGCCTGCTGGACGCGGAGGGCCGTTCGACCTTCGTGAAGTTCCACTGGAAGCCGAAGCTCGGCCTGCAGTCGGTGGTCTGGAACGAGGCGGTGAAGATCAACGGCGCCGATCCCGACTTCCATCGCCGCGACCTCTGGGACGCCATCAACCTGGGCGCCTTCCCGGAGTGGGAACTGGGTCTGCAGCTCTTCGACCAGGACTTCGCCGACAAGTTCGACTTCGACATTCTCGACCCGACCAAGATCATCCCGGAGGAGATCCTGCCGGTGCGCGTGGTCGGTCGGCTGGTGCTCGACCGCATGGTCGACAACTTCTTCGCCGAAACCGAACAGGTGGCCTTCTGCACGCAGAACGTTCCTCCGGGCATCGATTTCAGCAACGACCCGCTGCTGCAGGGGCGCAACTTCTCCTATCTCGACACCCAGCTGAAGCGCCTCGGCGGACCGAACTTCACCCACATACCGATCAATGCGCCCCGCTGCCCCATGGCCCACTTCCAGCAGGACGGGCACATGGCCATGCGCAACCCCAAGGGGCGCGCCAACTACGAGCCCAACAGCTGGGGCGCCGAGGGCGGCCCGCGGGAGAATCCCGAACGGGGTCTGGTGAGCTACGCCGCCGAAGAGGCGGGGCCGAAGACCCGGCTGCGTCCCGAGAGCTTCGCCGACCACTACAGCCAGGCCCGCCAGTTCTACATCAGCCAGACCGCGATCGAGCAGAAGCACATCGGCGACGCCCTGACCTTCGAACTGAGTAAGGTGGAGCGCCCCGACATCCGCTCGCGGATGGTCTCCCACCTGATGAACATCGACGAGGGTCTGGCCGGCGTCGTGGCCAAGGGGCTGGGCCTGACGGACCTGCCGGCCGCGGCCAAGGCGGCGCGGCCGACGCGTCAGGACCTTGAGCCCTCCGACGCCCTGAGCATCGTCAAGCGCGGCCCCGGCGCCTTCGCCGGCCGCAAGCTCGGCGTCCTGCTCACCGACGGGGCGGACGCCGACCTGTTCAACGCCCTGAAGAAGGTGGTGGAGAAGGCCGACGCGGTGCTGGAGGTGGTCGCGCCGAAGATCGCCGGCGCGGTGCTGTCGGACGGGACGCCCGTCCCCGCCCGGCAGAAGCTGGACGGCGGCCCCTCCGTGCTGTTCGACGCCGTGGCCGTGCTCGCCTCCGAGGACGGCGCCGCCCTGCTGGCCAAGGACGGCGTCGCCAAGGACTTCGTCAACGACGCCTTCGGCCACTGCAAGTTCATCGCCTACGACGGCCCGGCCATGACCCTCTTCGAGAAGGCCGGACTGGCCGAGGACCTCGACGACGGCTGCATCCGCCTGGACAAGGCCAAGGACGCGGCCGCCTTCATCGACGCCTGCGGCGCCCAGCGCTTCTGGGACCGGGAGACCAAGGTCGACCTCGACGCCAAGGCCTGATCTGCGGCGGCCCAACGAAAAAGGCCCTCCCGCAGGGGAGGGCCTTTGACGTGTCTGGCCGGCGGGGGCGGCCTTAGTTGCGCGCCTGGTCCACCAGCTTGTTTTTGGTGATCCAGGGCATCATGGCGCGCAGGCGCTGACCGACTTCCTCGATCTGGTGCTCCGAACCGCGGCGGCGGGTGGCCTTGAAGCTCGGCTGCCCGGCCTGGTTCTCGGCCATGAAGTCGCGGACGAAGCGGCCGGACTGGATGTCCTCCAGCACGCGCTTCATCTCGGCCTTGGTCTCCGGCGTCACGATGCGCGGGCCGGTGACGTACTCGCCGTACTCGGCGGTGTTGGAGATCGAGTAGTTCATGTTGGCGATGCCGCCCTCATAGATGAGGTCGACGATCAGCTTCACCTCGTGCAGGCATTCGAAATAGGCCATTTCCGGCGCGTAGCCGGCCTCGACCAGGGTTTCGAAGCCCGCGCGGATCAGCTCCACCAGGCCGCCGCAGAGCACGGCCTGTTCGCCGAACAGGTCCGTCTCGCATTCCTCGCGGAACGTCGTCTCGATGACGCCCGAGCGGCCGCCGCCGATGGCCGAGGCGTAGGCCAGGCCGAAGTCCAGCGCATTGCCGGTCGGGTTCTGGTGGATGGCGATCAGGCAGGGCACGCCGCCGCCCTTCTGATACTCGCCGCGCACGGTGTGGCCCGGGCCCTTGGGCGCGACCATCAGCACGTCGATGGTCGACTTGGGCTCGATCAGGTTGAAGTGCACGTTCAGCCCGTGGGCGAACAGCAGGGCCGCGCCGTCGCGGATGTTGGGGGCGATCTCGTTGGCGTAGATCTCGCGCTGCAGTTCGTCAGGCGCCAGGACCATGATGGCGTCGGCCCAGGCGGCGGCTTCGGCCACGGACATGACCTTCAGGCCGTCGGCCTCGACCTTCTTGGCGGTGGCCGAGCCGGGACGCAGGGCGATGGCCACGTTCTTGACGCCGGAATCCACCAGGTTCAGCGCGTGCGCGCGCCCCTGGGAGCCATAGCCTACGATGGCGATCTTCTTGTCCAGGATGCGGGCGAGGTCGGCGTCGCGATCGTAGTAGACGCGCATGTTTGTTCTCCTGAAACAAGGTTCGGCCACAGCGTTGCGCAACGGCGCCGCAGCAAAGGCCGCGCTATCGACCGTTTTTTTGCGCAAAGGTCAAGCGGCGCAGGCGTCGCGCGCCCGCGCGCGGAGCCGATTTCTCCCATGGCGCGGCTTGCAGGTCCGCCCGCCGCCCCCGACATTGCGGCGAGCCGCGAGGGGGAGACCGATCATGGACGTGACGCCGGACGAGGTTGTGGGGTTCTGGCGCGAGGCCGGTCCGCCCAAGTGGTTCGCCAAGGACGACGCCTTTGACCGGTCGTTGGCCCAGAAATTCGAGGCCGCCCACCACGGCGCCGCCCGCGGGGAAGCCGACGACTGGGCGGGATCGGCCGAAGGCGCCCTCGCCCTGCTGATCCTGCTCGATCAGGTTCCGCGGAACATCTTCCGCGACTCCGGCCACGCCTTCGCCACCGACGGCAAGGCCCGCGCCATCGCCCGGGCCGCGATCTCCGCCGGCCACGACCAGGCGATGGAGGGCCAGCTGCGGCCCTTCTTCTACCTGCCGTTCGAGCACTCCGAGGACATTGCCGATCAGGATGAGGCGGTGCGGCTGTGCAAGGCCCACCACGAGGCGGTCGGCGACGCCGAGACCCTGAAGTGGGCCGAACTTCATCGCGACATCATCGTCCGGTTCGGCCGGTTTCCCCATCGCAACGCCGCTCTGGGCCGCCGCACGACGCCGGCGGAAAAGACTTTCCTGGACGAAGGCGGCTTCGCCGGCTGACGGAGCTGTGGACGGTTCGGACCGCGACCTTGCGTCCGCCCGCCGGCCTCGCGAATCGTGCATCCTGTACGTCGCTCGAAAGACGGCCTGAGGATCGCCCCGTCGTGAACGCCCCCGTCGCCCAGCCCAAGGCCGCCGCCGATCATCCCGAGCGGCAGTATCTCGCGCTCCTGGCCGACATCCTGGAGAACGGCGTTCAGCGCGGGGATCGCACGGGCACGGGCACGCTGGGCGTCTTCGGCCGGCAGATGCGGTTTGATCTCTCGCAGGGCTTTCCCCTGCTGACGACCAAGAAGCTGCACCGCAAGTCGATCATCCTGGAGCTGCTCTGGTTCCTGCGCGGCGACACCAATGTCCGCTGGCTGCAGGAGCGCGGCGTCAGCATCTGGGACGAATGGGCCGACGAGAACGGCGAGCTCGGCCCCGTCTACGGCAAGCAATGGCGGTCCTGGACCGCGCCGGACGGCCGCGTGATCGACCAGATCGCGAACGTGGTCGAGAGCCTGAAGACCACGCCGCACTCGCGCCGCCACATCGTCTCGGCCTGGAACCCGGCCGAGGTGGACGACATGGCCCTGCCGCCCTGTCACTGCCTGTTCCAGTTCTTCGTCGCCGACGGCAAGCTGTCGTGCCAGCTCTATCAGCGCTCCGCCGACGTCTTCCTGGGCGTGCCGTTCAACATCGCCAGCTACGCCCTGCTGACGATGATGATGGCCAAGGTGACGGGCCTCGAGCCCGGCGAGTTCGTCCACACGCTCGGCGACGCGCACCTCTATCTGAACCACCTGGACCAGGCCCGCGAGCAGCTGACGCGCGAGCCCTACCCCTTCCCGACCCTGACCCTCGCCGACAAGCGGGACCTGACGGCCTTCGAATACGAGGACTTCAAGGTGACGGGCTACAAGGCCCACGAGAAGATCGCCGCCCCCATCGCGGTCTGAGGAATTTCACGCTGCCGATGTCGGCGCCTGGGCGCCCGTTACGTCCTTTGGGCAGACTGAACGCCTGACCCAGGGAACACCGCCATGCGCATGATCTTCGTCAACCTGCCCGTGAAGGACGTCGAGGCCTCCAAGGCCTTCTTCGCCGCCCTGGGCTTCGGCCACAATCCGCAGTTCAGCGACGAGACGGCGGCCTGCATCGTCATCGACGAGAACATCTTCGCCATGGTCATGAGCCACGAGAAGTTCGCAGACTTCATCACCGGCGAGATCAGCGACGCCCACAAGGCGACCGAGGTGCTGACCTGCCTCTCGGCCAACAGCCGCAAGGAGGTCGACGACCTGCTGGCCAAGGCGCTCGCGGCCGGCGCCAAGCCCTGGAAGCCGATCATGGACATGGGGCCGATGTACGGCGCGAGCTTTCAGGATCCCGACGGCCACGTCTGGGAACTGATGTACATGGACATGGCGGCCATGGAAGACGCGGCCTGAGCCTTTCCTGCGGGCCGTGGGTCGGCTAGGTCCGGTCCATGGCTCGCATCCTGCTCTCCGCCGGTCCCATCGCCCGCGCGCGCAACGGCGTCATCGGCCGGGGCGGCGACCTGCCGTGGCGACTGAAGACCGACCTCGCCAACTTCCGCGCCACGACCATGGGCAAGCCGGTGATCATGGGCCGCAAGACCTGGGAAAGCCTGCCCCGCAAGCCCCTGCCCGGCCGCACCAACATCGTGCTGACCCGCGACGGCGCCTTTTCGGCCAAGGGGGCGCTTGTCTGCGACGACTTCTCCGAGGCCGTGCAGATCGCCCGCGAGCAGGCACAGGACGACGGCGCCCCGGAGGTCTGCGTGATCGGCGGCGCCTCCCTCTTCGAGCTCGCCCTGCCGAAGGCGCAGCGCATCTACCTGACAGAGGTGGAGGACGAGGTGGACGGCGACGAGATACTTGAGCCCTTCGACGAGAGCGCCTGGACCGAGGTTCGGCGCGAGAGCTTCCCCGCCGGCGAGGGCGACGACCATCCCTTCACGATCCGGGTGCTGGAACGGCGCTGACGGGCTGGCCCTTCCGCGGCGTCGGCCTGCATACTCCTCGCAAACAGAAGACGAGGAGACGCGCCATGGACATCGAGCTGGTCTGCGAAGGCCTGGAATTCCCCGAAGGCCCCATCGCCATGGCCGACGGCTCGGTCATCGTCACCGAGATCAAGGCCCGGCGGCTTTCCCGCATCACGCCGGACGGCCGGCGCGAGACGCTGGTGGAGACCGGCGGCGGCCCCAACGGCGCGGCCATCGGACCGGACGGCGCCATCTACATCACCAATAACGGCGGCTCCTTCACCTGGCCGCAGCAGAACGGCCTGACGATTCCCGGCCCCACCCCGCCCGAGCACAAGGGCGGGATGATCCAGCGCTACGACCTGAAGACGGGTGCGCTCACCACCCTCTACGAGGCCTGCGAGGGCCGGCCCTTCGTCGGGCCCAACGACCTCGTCTTCGACAAGACCGGCGGCTTCTGGTTCAGCGACCATGGCTGCTCGACGCCGGAGGGGCGGAAGTTCGGCGCGCTCTACTACGCCCGTCCCGACGGCTCGCACGTGGCGCGCCTGCGCGACCACTTCGTCTCGCCCAACGGCGTCGGCCTCTCGCCGGAGGAGGACGTCGTCTACATGGCCGACACCCAGCTCGGCCGGCTCTGGGCCTTCGACATCGCCGAGCCCGGCAAGCTCAAGCCCCAGGAAGGTTTCGGACCGGGCCGGGTGGTCTGCAATCTCCAGGGCTACCAGCTGCTGGACAGCCTGGCGGTGGAGGCCGGCGGCAAGGTCTGCGTGGCGACCATCATCAATGGCGGCGTCACCGCCTTCGACCCGTCGGGCGCCACCGAGCACTTCCCCTTCCCCGACATGATCGTCACCAACATCTGCTTCGGCGGGGCGGACATGAAGGACGCCTGGGTGACCTGCTCCTCGACCGGCAAGCTCTTCAAGGCCCGCTGGCCCCGCCCGGGGCTGAAGCTGAACTTCAACGCCTGAGCGGGACTGTCTCGGAGGGTCGCCGAGCCGCCCCACCGAAGCGTCGCCTTCGCGCTTGACGCGAGCGCCCATGAACACCGGTCAGGCCAAGGTGTTCATGGATGGTCGGATCAAGTCCGACCATGACGGGGGCGGCAACTCCTGGGGAACCGGCCCGCGAGCGGACCGGCTCAGTACAGCTTGGCCATGGCCGCGCGTTCGAAGGCCATCAGCTCCTCGGTGCGGCCTTCCTTCACCTTGCGGGCCCATTCGGGGTCCTGCAGCAGGGCGCGGCCGACGCCGACCAGGTCGAACTCGTCGCGCTCGAGCCGCTCCAGCAGCCGGTCCAGCGAGGCCGGCTGGCTGCCTTCGCCCCCGAAGGCGGCGACGAACTCGCCGGTGAGGCCCACCGAACCGACGGTGATGGTCGGCACGCCGGTCAGCTTCTTGGCCCAGCCGGCGAAGTTGAGGTCCGAGCCCTCGAATTCCGGCTCCCAGAAGCGGCGCTGCGAGCAGTGCAGCATGTCGGCGCCGGCCTCGACCAGGACGTTCAGCCAGGCCTCCATCTCGCCCGGCGTCCTGGCGAGCTTGACCTCGTAGTCCTGCTGCTTCCACTGGCTGATGCGGATGATGATCGGATAATCCGGACCGACCGCCTCGCGGCAGGCGCGCAGGATGTCGGCGGCGAAGCGGGCGCGGCCGGGCAGGTCCTTGGCGCCGTAGGCGTCCTCGCGGACATTGGTGCCTTCCCAGAAAAACTGATCGATCAGGTAACCGTGGGCGCCGTGCAGCTCGATGGCGTCGAAGCCCAGCTCCTTGGCCTCTCGGGCGGCCTCGGCGAAGGCGCGGATGGCGTCGGCCACCTCCTCCTCGGTCATGCCGACGCCGAACGTCTTGCCCGGCCGCGACAGGCCCGAGGGGCTGTCATAGGGGCCCGGCGGCGTCCATTCCGGATCGCGCGTGCGCACCGCGCCGACGTGCCAGAGCTGGGGCGCCATCTTGCCGCCGACGGAATGGACCTCGTCGATCACCGTCTTCCAGGCGGCCAGTTCCTTCTCGCCATGGAAGCGCGGCACGTTCTTGTCGTTGAGCGAGGCGGGGCGATCGACGCCCGTACCCTCGGAGATGATCAGGCCGACATCGGCCTCGGCGCGGCGCCGGTAGTAGGCCGCGACCTCCGCCGTCGCCACCCCGCCGGGGGAGAAGGATCGCGTCATGGGCGCCATGACGATCCGGTTCTTGAGGGCCAGGCCCTTGTAGGCGAAGGGGCGGAAAAGGGCGTCGGCGGCCATGAAGGTCTCCCGTTCAAACGACTGTTCGGCAGAGACTAGGCCGCGCCGGCGCCGAACGTCATTCAGAAATTCTGGCGCGGGCGCCAGCCTCGCCATCCGGCGAGGTTGCCAGAGGCCCCTTCCGTCCCGCATGGTTCTGAACAGCGATAAGATAGGAGGCGACGCCCATGAGCGACGGATCTGTCGACCTGGCCAAGGAAGCGCGCGCGGCGGCCTACGCCATGCCCCTGGACCAGATCAACGTGGCGGACGGCGAGCTCTTCCGCACCGACACCATGTGGCCCTACTTCGAGCGCCTGCGGAAGGAGGCGCCGGTTCACTATCAGGCCGAGCACGAGTTCGGCCCCTACTGGTCGGTGACCAAGTACAAGGACATCATGGCCGTCGACACCGACCACGAGACCTTCTCGTCGGAGCCGGCCATCACCATCGCCGAACCGGAAGAGGACCTGCCTCTGCCGATGTTCATCGCCATGGACCCGCCCAAGCACGACGTGCAGCGCAAGACGGTGAGCCCGATCGTCTCGCCCCTGAACCTCCAGAACCTGGAGCCGATCATCCGTGAGCGCGCGGCCAAGATCCTGGACGACCTGCCGGTGGGCGAGGAGATCGACTGGGTCGACAAGGTCTCCATCGAGCTGACCACCATGACGCTGGCCACCCTGTTCGACTTTCCCTGGGAGGATCGCCGCAAGCTGACCCGCTGGTCGGACGTCGCCACGGCGGGCAAGGAATCCCACCTGTTCACCAGCGATGATCCGGAGACCGAGCGGCGCAACGAGCTCTTCGAATGCGTCGACTACTTCACCACCCTGTGGAACGAGCGGGTCAATGCGCCCCCCAAGCCGGACCTGATCTCCATGCTCGCCCACGGCGAGGCGACGCGGAACATGGACCGCATGGAGTATCTGGGGAATCTGATCCTGCTGATCGTCGGCGGCAACGACACGACCCGCAACACGATCACCGGCTCGGTCCTGGCCCTGAACCAGAATCCCGATCAGTACGACAAGCTGACCGCCAATCCGGACCTGATTCCGTCCATGGTTTCGGAGACGATCCGCTGGCAGACGCCGCTGGCCCACATGCGCCGGCTGGCGACGCGCGACGTCGAACTGGGCGGCAAGACCATCAAGAAGGGCGAGAAGGTGATCATGTGGTACGTCTCGGGCAACCGCGACGACGAGGTGATCGACAACCCGGCCGCCTACGTCATCGACCGGCCGCGGGTGCGCCAGCACCTGTCCTTCGGCTTCGGCATCCACCGCTGCGTGGGCAACCGCCTGGCCGAGCTGCAGCTCAAGATCATCTGGGAAGAGATCATGAGGCGCTTCCCGCGCCTCGAGGTGGTGGGCGAACCGGTGCGGGTGAACTCGTCCTTCGTGAAGGGCTACGAGCACCTGCCGGTGGTCATTCCCAAGCGTCACTGAGCCGCAAAGGCGGCTCGCCGTCGCGCGAGCCGCCGGACGGGCCTCAGTTCACGGCGTCGAGATATTCGATCTCGGGACGGCCGGCGAGGCACGGGGCCATCTTCGGGCCGGCGGCCTTGAAGTAGTCCGACTGACCGTGGGCCTTCAGGGCGTCCTCGTTGGCGTAGAGTTCGAGCACCTTGTAGGTGTTGGGCTCGGTGCGGCTCTTGGTGAGCTGGTAGGCGATGCAGCCCGGCTCGTTGGCCTTCACCTGGGCCATGAGGTCGCGGAACACGCCCTCGAACTCCTCACCCTTGCCGTCCTGGACCTTCAGGGTCGCCACCACGCCGATCATTCGCGCATCTCCCAACGATTGTTTGAATCGACGGTAGAGGCGTCGCCGCAAGCCCGCAAGGCCGCGCAGGCGCAGGGCCTACCGGCGGCGGCGAAGAATCAGGAGCGCTCGTTCCAGCCGTAGGCCACCCAGTGGTGGCCCCCGAGATGCCGCGCCTCGATGACGCCGTCCTCGCCCACGGGGCTGTTGCGACGCCGCGCCAGACGGCCGGCGCGATGGGCCAGGGCGGCGAGGGCCAGGAGGGCGCTGAGCATGACGCCAATGACCACCACGGTGGCGGCGAAGACCACGGCCAGCACCACGCCCACCAGGACGGCGGCTACGGCGGCGACCGCGCCGGCGATGGCGGTGAGGCTGCGAAGGGCGGGACGGTGTCCCTGGCCCGAGGCTTGGCGCGTCTCCATGGTCTCTTTCTGATCGCCTCCTGTTCGGGGCCTAACGATTATGTTCGCCTTCGGCTCCCGGACGTCAACCTTGCGCGCCGATCTGGGCGCCGATTGGGCGACGGAGGGGCGCCGCGGGAGCGCGCCCGCTAGACCGCGCCGACCAGCGCCATTTCCCGGCGTTCGCGCATGGCGGCCTCGAAGGCGGCGTTGATCGCCTTGGCCTTGGCCTCGGCGACCTCGATGAATTCCTGCGGCAGACCGCGGGAGCGGGCGCGGTCGGGATGGTTTTCGATCAGCGCGATCTTCCAGGCCGCCCGCAGCTGGTCGTCGGTGGCGTCGTGCGGCGCGCCCAGGACGGCATAGGGATCGTCGGCCCCGGCGCCGAGATGCGTCGCCTTGAGGCGCCGGAAGACCAGCTCGGAAAAGCCGAAGAGTTCGCCCACGCGCTCCAGATAGGCCAGCTCCTCCTCCGTCACCGCCCCGTCCGAGCAGGCGATGTGAAAGAGGCCGTCGAGCACGTCCTCGAGGATCTGCGGGCAGTTGCGGTAGCGACGCGCCAGGCGGCGGGCGTAGCTTTCGAAACCGCGGGTGGTCTGGCGCGCCAGGTTGTAGAGCCGCCGGATGTTCGGGCGGGACGCCTCGTCCGACTGGAAGACATCGGAAAAGGCGTCGAACTCGGCGCTGCCCGCATGGCCGTCCGCACGAGCCAGCTTGGCGCCGAGCGCGGTGACGGCGGTCGAAAAGGCGGGGTCCTCGCCCGGCAGGCCGGGCGGACAGTCGGGGCAGTCGGCCGCATCGGGGAGGCGAACGGCCAGACCTGCGATTTTGCGCCAGAAGCTCATTGTCTTATGCCAAGTAGCCTTAGGAACAAGGCGCCCGGATGACAACGCAAAACGGGATAGGCGCAGGTTAAGTTTTGGACAGGCTGTGGAGCTTCTCGATCGACCGCGGCGGCACCTTCACCGACGTCATCGCCCGGCGTGACGACGGCGAGGTCCAGGCCCTCAAGCTGCGGCCTCCAGCCTCTATACGGACGCCGCCGTCGAGGGGAGGCGCCGTGTGCGGGACGTCGCGGCCGGCGCGCCCTTTCCGGCCGAGCGCGTGGCCGCCATCCGCATGGGCACCACCGTGGCCACCAACGCCCTGCTGGAACGGCGGGGAGCCCGGACCCTGCTCGTCACCACCGAAGGCTTCGGCGACGCCCTGCGGATCGGCGATCAGTCGCGGCCCGAACTCTTCGCGCTGAACGTCGTGCGACCCGAACCGCTGCACGCCGGAGTCGTCGAGGCGCGTGAACGGCTGGGCGCGGACGGCGCGGTGGTCGTCCCGCTGGACGAGGCCGCCCTGGCCGGGGCGCTGGCGGCGGCGCGCGACGAGGGCTTCACCTCGGTCGCCATCGCCTTCCTGCATTCCGATCTCAACCCGGCGCACGAACTGGCGGCCGGTCGCCTGGCGGAGGCGGCGGGCTTCGCGTTCGTCGCCCTGTCGCACGAGGTCTCGCCCCTGCCCCGCTTCCTGCCGCGGGCCGAGACGACGGTGGCCGACGCCTATCTGACGCCGGTGCTGCAGGCCTATGTGCGGCGGGTCGCCGAGGCCGTGGCCGGCGCCCCGCTCTACTTCATGACCTCCGCCGGGGCCCTGGTCCCGGCCGCCGCCTTCCGGGGACGCGACGCCGTCGTCTCCGGCCCGGCCGGCGGGGTCGTCGGCGTGGCGGCGACGGCGCGCGCGGCGGCCGCCACCGCCGTGCTAGGCGTCGACCTGGGCGGCACCACCCCCGACGTCAGCCGCTTCGCAGGCCGGCTGGAGCGGCGCGACCGCGCGGCGATCGCCGGGGTGCGCCTGCGCAGCCCGATGCTGGACGTGGAGACCGTGGCGGCCGGCGGCGGCTCCATCCTCTTCTTCGACGGCCTGCGCGCCCGCGTCGGCCCCGACAGCGCCGGCGCCGATCCGGGACCCGCCGCCTATGGCCGCGGCGGTCCGGCGACGGTGACCGACGCCAACCTGGTCCTGGGCCGCCTGGACCCCGGCCGCTTTCCCTCCGTCTTCGGCCCGGCGAACGACCGGCCCCTGGACGTTGCGGCGGCGCGGGCGCGGCTCGGCGAACTGGCGCAGGCCATGGGCGTGGCGAGCGCCGAGCAGGCCGCGGAGGGCTTCCTCGCCATCGCGGTGGAGCAGATGGCGCTCGCCGTGCGCCGGATCTCCACCGAGCGCGGCTTCGACCCCCGCGACCATACCCTGGTCGCCTTCGGCGGCGCCGCCGGCCAGGTGGCCTGCGACACGGCCCGCGCGCTTGGCGTCCGGCGCGTCCTCTGTCCGCGGTTCGGCAGCCTGCTGTCGGCCTACGGCATCGGCCGGGCCGAGGTCTCGGCTCTGCGTCAGGCGGGCCTCGAGACCCCCCTGGACGGCGCCGGACTGGCCCAGGCCCAGGCGGTGGCCCGCACGGTCGAAGCCGAGGCCCGCGCCGACCTTCAGGCCCAGGGCGCGCAGCCGGGCGCCGCCACCCTCACCCTCCGGCTTCGTTACGACGGCGCCGACGCCGAACTGCCGGTCGCCCCCGCAGACCTCGAAGCGGTCCGCGCGGCCTTCGAGGCCGCCCATGTGCGCCTTTTCGGCTTCGCCGAGCCGGACCGCCCCGTCCTGATCGCCAGCGTCGAAGCCGAGGTGACGGCCGCCGCCGAACAGGGGCCGGAAACACCGGCGGCCTCCGGGCGCGCCGAGCCGCCCGCGCTCGCCCGGCGCCCAATGTACGCCGGCGCCTGGCGCGAGGTCCCGGTGGTCGCCGCCGACGGCCTGGCGCAGATCGAAGGCCCCGCCCTGGTGGTGCGCGACGACACCCAGATCGCCGTCCTGCCCGGCTGGCGGGCGTCCGGCGGCGCGAACGGTCTGGTGGTCCTGGAGGAGATCGCGCCCACGCCAGCGGCAGCGGCCGCGGCCGACGCGCCAGACCCCGTCACCCTGGAGCTTTTCAACCGCCGCTTCATGGGCGTGGCCGCGGCCATGGGCGCGGCGCTGGAGCGGACGGCGCACTCGGTGAACATCAAGGAGCGGCTCGACTTCTCCTGCGCCCTGTTCGACGCCAACGGCGGCCTGGTGGCCAACGCGCCGCACATGCCGGTGCACCTGGGCTCCATGGGGGCCAGCGTGCGGGCCGTGCGCGAACGCCACCCTCGCCTGCGCCCGGGCCAGGCCTTCGCGCTCAACAACCCCTATGCCGGCGGCACCCACCTGCCCGACATCACCGTCGTCATGCCGGTCTTCCGGCCGGGCGAGGGCGAGCCGGCCTTCTTCGTCGCCGCGCGGGGACACCACGCCGACGTCGGGGGCGTGCAGCCCGGCTCCATGCCGCCCTTCTCGAAGACCATCGATGAGGAGGGCGTGCTGCTCGACGCCCTGCCGATCATGGCCGACGGCGTCTTCCTGGAGGGCGAGGTCCGCCGTGCGCTGGCGGGCGGGCCCTGGCCGGCCCGGGCTCCGGAGCGGAACCTGGCCGATCTGAAGGCGCAGATCGCCGCCTGCCGCGCCGGCGGCGAGGCGGTCCTGGCCATGATCGCCGCCTTCGGCGGCGACACCGTCGCCCGCTATATGGGCTTCGTGCAGCAGAACGCCGCCGCGGCGGTGCGGCGGGCGCTCGGCAGGCTGAGCGACGGGCGGGCGGATGTCCCGATGGACGGCGGGGGCCGGATCGTCGTGCGCACCCAGGTCGACGCCGCCGCCGGCTCGGCCGTGCTCGACTTCACCGCGAGCGCCGATCAGCTGCCCACCAACTTCAACGCGCCGGCCTCGATCGTCGACGCCGCCGCCCTCTATGTCTTCCGCACCCTGGTGGACGACGACATCCCGCTGAACGCCGGCTGCCTGCAGCCGCTGGAGATCCGCACCCGGCCGGGCTCCATGCTCGACCCCGCGCCGCCCGCGGCCGTCGTGGCCGGCAATGTCGAGACGAGCCAGCACGTGGTGGACGCCCTCTACGCCGCCCTGGGGGTGATGGCGAACGCCCAGGGCTCGATGAACAACTTCACCTTCGGCGACGAAGGCCGCCAGTACTACGAGACGATCTGCGGCGGGGCCGGCGCGACCGCGCAGGCCGACGGGGCCAGCGGCGTCCATACGCACATGACCAATTCGCGGCTCACCGATCCGGAGATCCTCGAGCGCCGCTTTCCCGTGCGGCTGGAACGGTTCGCCCTGCGGCGGGGCTCGGGCGGCGCCGGGCTCCGGCGCGGCGGCGACGGCGTGACGCGTCGCCTGCGGTTCCTCGTCCCGATGGAGGCCGCCCTGCTCTCGACCCGCCGCGAACATGCGCCCCAGGGCCTGGCCGGCGGCGGCCCGGGGCGCCCCGGGCGGCAGGCTTTGATCGCCGCCACCGGCGAGGTAAAGGAACTGCCGGGCTGTTTCTCCATTCGCGTCCAGCCCGGCGAGGCCGTCGAGATCGAGACACCGGGGGGCGGGGGCTTCGGACCGCCGGCCGCCGACGCATCCCCAGACCCCGTCGAGGTGTAGCTCCCGTGTTTTCCCCGTTCCTGTTCGCCCTGGCCCTGCTGGCCCAAGACGCCGAGGCCGCGCCGGCCGCCGCGCCGACCGCGCCCGCCGCCGCCGAGACCGCCGAGGCGCCCTATCCGCCGGGTGCGCCGCGCGACGCCTATGGCCTGGTGGCCTGGTGCTACGGCGCGCTTTCCGGGCATCGCGACCTGCGCGACCGGGCCATGCCGGAGGTGATCCGCATCGAATCGACCTTCCGCCGTCCGGGCACGTCGCTGGAGGAGGATCTCGCCGTCTATGACGAGCTCGACACCCTGTCCCAGCGCAATCTCGCCCTGTTCCGGCGCGCCATGGAGGCCGCCGAGAAGGCGAGCCCGCGGCCCATCAACGCCCAGGGCGCCGAGGCGGTGCGCCGTGGGCGCGCCACCTGGACGCAGGCCGGCGAACTGAGCGACGCGCGCCTGGCGCAGGAGTGGATGAGTTGGACCCTGCCCGCCCGCTGCGAGGCCACGGCCGCGGCCCTGGAACGGCGGTCGCGGCTGGCCCAGCCGGCCTTCGACTTCGACCGCAACGGCGCCGACGCCGCGCCCGCCCCGGCCGAGGCGCCTGCGCCCGCCAACGAGGCCGCGCCGGAGCTCTGAAGCCCGGCGCTCCGCCCAAGTCCCGGGCGTTCGCCGAGCCCCGGTGTGCAAGAGCGAGCATTTCTGCGCCTTCCGGCCCAATTCGGCGGCCGGAAGGCGTTTTCATGTGCAGTGTGGCGTGAACGTGACAGGCCCGCGACGCCCGTCGGTTTTCACGCGACCGCCAAAGCGTCTCCCTTGAATTTGCAGGGATTTTCGAACCCGCGGCTCGAACGCGAGGTACACTTTTCGACCGTAACGGCGATTTTCTATTACCAACCGGTTTATATTTGACGTACCGGAATTCTATGTTGCCCAGTTTTCAGTATGCGCGTCAAGTCTCGAGCTTGATTTCTTTATAGGACGCACGTTTCTACCCGCCATCGGATCAGGAATTGATCCATGACGCTTCTAACCATGAAGGGGAAACGTGTGAGGAGTTCAAAATACTTGTCGACGGTCTCTACGGCCGCCGTCGCCCTCGCCCTCAGCCTCGCGGCGGGTCAGGCATTCGCCCAGACCGAGGTCGAGGAAATCGTCGTCACCGGCTCGTTCATCGCCGGGACGCCGGAAGACGCCGCCCTGCCCGTCGACGTGATCAGCTCGGCCGAGCTTGAAAAGCAGGGCTCGCCCTCGACCACCGAACTGATCAAGTCGCTGACCGTCAGCGGCCCGGTTCTGGGCGACACCAACCAGTTCTCGACCTCGGCCCAGGGCTCCATCGGCGCCGGCTCGATCAACCTGCGCGGCCTGGGCCCGCAGCGCACCCTCGTGCTGTTCAACGGCCGTCGGTTCACCTCGACCGACCCGCTGACCGGCGTCGACACCAACCTGATCCCGACCGCCGCCATCGGCCGCGTCGAGATTCTGAAGGACGGCGCGGCGGCCACCTACGGCTCCGACGCCATCGGCGGCGTCATCAACTTCATCACCAAGAAGACCTTCTCGGGCTTCGAGGTGGGTGGCGAATACCGCTACGTCGACGGCAATGACGGCGAGTACAACCTGAACGCCGCCTGGGGCTGGCAGGGTGAGCGCGGCAACGTCTTCGTCGCCGCCGGCTACCAGCACCGCTCGGAGCTCGACACCCTCGACCGCAACTGGGCGGTGCAGGACTACACGACCAACCCGTCGGGCTGGTCCTTCCTGTCGAACCCCGGCTTCTACGTCGCGCGCCTGGGCGTCGATTCCCCGGCCCTGCCCGGCACGCCGGACCCGTACTACGGCGACGCCCTGGGCTCGATCCGCGAATCCAGCTGCGGCGCGGTGGGCGGCTACCAAGGCGTCTATCAGTCCGGCGCCAGCCAGCTGCCGGCCTGCTACTACACCTACGTGCCCTTCGCGAACCTGATCGAAGAGACCGACCGCTATCAGCTGTACGGCGAACTGAACTTCGACCTGACGGACACGACCGAGTTCTTCATCGAGGGCCTCTATTCGAAGACGGACGTGCCGAACATCGGCTACTCCCCGTCCTACCCGCCGACGCAAGGGCCGTTCGGCCCGGGCAGCACGCAGTACTTCGCCCCCAAGTCGAACCCCTATGTGCAGGCGTTCGTCGCCGCCAATCCGCAGATCTTCGGCTCGGCGGCGGCCTCGGGCGCCTACGCCGCTTCGCCGGCCTCCGGCCTTCAGCTGACCCTCTGGCGCCCGTTCGCCAGCGGCGGCAATCCGGCCTTCGGCTATGACGGTCAGAAGGGCGAGCGCTCCTACGAGCTGTTCCGCATCGCCACCGGCCTGAAGGGCGAGCTCGACTTCGGCAGCGGCATCGGCTGGGACCTGTCCTTCACCTATTCGAAGAACCAGGCCTACGGCGTCACCCGCGACATCCTGATCAGCCGCCTCGACGCCGCTCTGCGCGGCCTGGGCGGCCCCGGCTGCACCGGCGCCACGCCCGGCGCCAACGGCTGTCAGTGGCTGAACCCGTTCTCCACCGCCTATCCGGGCAACCCGCTGCTCGGCGCCGCCAACCCGACCTACGACCCGGCCCAGGCCAATTCGGCCGAGCTGGTCCGCTGGCTCTACGACGACCAGATCGGCGAGACGACGAACGAACTCTACGTCCTCGACCTGGTGTTCAACGGCATGACCGGCTTCGACCTGCCGGGCGGCGAAGTGGGCTGGGCGGCCGGCGCGCAGTGGCGTTCGTCCGAGCAGACCCGTCGCCTGGGCAGCGATTTCTACGATCGCAACATCACGCCCTGCCCGACGCCGGGCGACACGAGCTGCGCCATCCAGACCGGCCCGTACATGTTCCTCGGCCAGTCGCAGCCCTACTTCGTGGACGAGTCCATCTACGCCCTGTTCGGCGAGCTGAACCTGCCCATCCTGGACACGCTGAACGCCCAGCTGGCGGTCCGCTTCGAGGACTACGGCGGCGAGACGGGTTCGACCACGAACCCGAAGCTGTCGATGAAGTGGGACGCCACCGACTGGCTGTCGCTGCGCGGTTCGGTGGGCTCCACCTTCCGCGGCCCGACGCCCACCGACCGGGCTCCGGGCGGGGCGACGGGTCTGGCGGGCATCCAGGCCGCCGGCAACGCCGTCAAGTCGGTCGTCGCCTTCGGCAACCCCGACACCGGCCCGGAGAAGGCTCTCACCTACTCCGTCGGCGCGGTGATGGACTTCGGCGACTTCCGCGCCCTGGTCGACTACTGGAACATCAAGCTCGAGGACCAGATCGTCCGCGTTCCGGCCAATGTGGTCGGCAACCTGGTCGGCAACGGCCCGGGCAACGGCGCCCAGTTCGTCGACTGCGCGCACCCGCTGCGCGACCTAGTGACCTTCTCCAACAACAACGCCTGCGTTCAGGGCGTGACCATGGGTTCGGACATCTCCCGGATCCGGTCGGACCTGGTCAACGGGCCGGAGCTGCGCACCTCGGGCGTCGACGCCACCCTGACCTACGACTATCCGGGTGACGTGTTCGGCGGCGACCTGACGCTGAACGCCACGGTGAGCTACGTCCTGCAGTACGAACAGGACGCCTTCACCTACAACGGCGTGCAGGTCACCCCGTCCTACGAGGCCGTCGGCTACGCCAACTACGACCGCCTGCCGGGCACCATTCCCGAATGGCGCGGCGCCTTCTTCGCCGAGTACGACCGCGGCGAGCACAATGTGCGCGCCACGGTGAACTACATCGACGGCGTCACCGACAACCGTGGCCCGACCGTGGTGAACACCGG
>CAYQPL010000060.1:0-535 GCA_964419395.1 uncultured Phenylobacterium sp.
GCGAGCCGCCGCCCCGCGCGCGGCGGCCCGGCCGCGTCCCGCCCTGGAAAGCGTGGGCAACGCCGCGCTGAAGGCCCGGCCGGCGGCCGAGGCGGACGACTGGCAGGAGTTCTAGGCCGGCCGCCGGGGCGCGGTCGCGGGGCCGAACATGCTTAAGCGGCCGTTAATCGCGGGCGCCGCATTGATGCCGCGAGGGGGCGGGACGATCGCAGCTCCAAGGAGAGAGATTCGCATGGACCGTCGCAAGCTGATCGTTTCGGGACTGGCCGCCGCCGGCGCCGGGGGACTGGCCGGGTGCGCCACGGCCCAGCCCGCCGCCACCCAGGGCCCGCCCGCGCCGCAGCACGATCCCAACTATCCCGCCCAGACCCAGGCCGAGACCTATACCCGCGAGGAGATCGTCCAGGACGTCTCGGACTTCCTCGGCGTGACGGCCGAGGCGGCCGGCGGGGCGGTGGAGCGCATCTTCGCCGAGAACGGCCGGCCCACGGGCTATATCGCCGGCGAAGAGGGTGCGGCGGCGATCGCGGTCGGC
>CAYQPL010000060.1:545-12269 GCA_964419395.1 uncultured Phenylobacterium sp.
TGGCTGAGACTTCCGGAGTGGTGACCACAAGTGCGCGGTCGGCGCCCGCTACGGCCGCGGGCTGCTCTACATGAAGAACCGCCCGACCCAGGAGGTCTTCTGGCAGGGCCCGTCGGTGGGCTGGGACTTCGGCGGCAACGCCAGCCGCGTCTTCACCCTCTGCTACAACCTCCATTACCCGGACGCGATCTTCCAGCGCTTCCCGGGCGTCGAGGGCTCGGCCTACCTGATCGGCGGGCTGGGCGTGAACTATCAGAAGGCCAACGACATCATCCTCGCCCCGATCCGCGCCGGCGTCGGCCTGCGCCTGGGCGCCAATGTCGGCTACCTGGCCTACAGCCGCCAGCGCAACATCTTCCCGTTCTAATGGGGTGGCGCCGCGTAACACGTCCGCGGCGCGTTTCCTTACGTCCGCAGCTTCGCGCCGGTCGCCTTGGCGGCGGCGGCCACCACCTTGGCTGAGAGCTGCTCGATCTCGGCCTCGGCCAGGGTGTGGTCCTGCGGCTGGACCAGGATCTCCACCGCCAGGCTCTTCATCCCCTCGCCCAGGTTCGGCCCGCGATAGACGTCGAAGACGCGGGCCTGGGCGATCAGCTGCTTGTCGGCGCCGGCGATGGCGCGGCCGAGGTCGCCCGCGGCCACCCGCTCCTCGACCACGAAGGCGAAGTCGCGGCTGAGCGGCATGTAGGGCGACAGCGCCAGAGCCGGCTTGGTCTTCACCGCCTTGCGCTTGCCCTCCGGGATCGCCTCCAGGGTCAGTTCGAAGCCGAGCACCGGGCCAGCCACATCCAGCGCCTTCAGCACCCGCGGGTGCAGTTCGCCGACCTCGGCGACCACGTTCTTCGGGCCGAGCTGCAGGCGGGCCGAGCGGCCGGGGTGCCACCAGGCCGAGGCGGAGCCTTGCGCCACCTGCAGGGCCGGCGCGCCGAGCTCCTCCAGCAGGGCTGTCAGATCGGCCTTGAGCGCGAACAGCGGATCCTCGGCCCGGCCGTCCCAGCGCCGCGGCGCATGCGGCGCGACGATGGCGGCCACCACCGTCGACTGGTCGGCCGGCTCGTCGCCGCGATAGATGGGGCCGACCTCGAACAGGGCCACGTCGGCGAAGCCCTTGCGGGCGTTGCGGCCGGCGCCCTCGACCAGGTTGGGTAGCACCGAGGGACGCATGCAGTCGAGGTCCGAGGAGATGGGGTTGGCCACCACCAGCTCGTCCTGGCCGCCGCCGAACAGGCGCGCCGTGGCGCGGGCCAGGAAGCTCCAGGTGACCGTCTCGGCATAGCCCAGGGCGGCCAGCGCGCGCCGCGCGGTGCGGATGCGGTTCTGGCGGACACTCAGCACGCCGCCGGCCGGGCGGGCGATCTCGGGCAGGGGTTCGGCCGGCAGGGCGCCGAAACCCTCGATGCGGGCGACTTCCTCGACCAGGTCGGCGCGGCCTTCGACGTCGCGGCGCCAGGTCGGCGGCGTCACCTGGTCGCCCTCGATGGCGAAGCCGAGGTCGATGAGGATCCGGTCGATGCGCGCGTCGTCGATCGACAGGCCGGTGAGCTGGCGGACATAGGACCGGTCGAAGGTGACGGCGCCGGGCGCGGCGGGCGCCTCGCCGGCGACGACGACGTCCGAGGCCTCGCCGCCGCAGATCTCCAGGATCAGCTTGGTGGCCAGCTCAAGGCCCGGCACGACGGAGCCCGGATCGACGCCGCGGGCGAAGCGATACTGGGCGTCCGAGGTGATGCCGGTGGTCCGGCCCGTCTGGGCCGTGCGGATCGGGTCGAACCAGGCGCTCTCCAGGAACACCTCGGTCGTGCCCTCGTCGCAGCCGGTGGACTCTCCGCCCATGACGCCGCCCAGGCCGATCGGCCGCTCGCCGTTTGCGTCGGCGATGACGCACATCTCCGAGGTCAGGTCGTAGGTCTTGCCGTCCAGCGCGATGAGCTGCTCGTCGTGGTGCTCGGCGGGCGTCGCCGCATCGGTGTGGGCCGGGCGGGCCTCGTCCTGGCCGAGACCGAGACGCGCGACGATGACGTCGCCGACCAGCTTGGTGCGGTCATAGACGTGCAGCGGCCGGGCGCGGTCGTAGGTGATCAGGTTGGTGATATCGACCAGGGCGTTGATCGGGCGCAGGCCGATGGAGACCAGCCGCTGCTGCAGCCAGGCGGGCGAGGGACCATTCTTCACCCCGCGGAACAGGCGACCTGCGAAGACCGGGCAGGCCTCGGGCGCATCCAGGCGGATCTGCACCGGGCAGGGGAAGGCGCCCTTCACCGGGGCGATGGACAGGTCCTTCAGCTGGCCCAGGCCCGCGGCGGCGAGGTCCCGCGCGATGCCGGCCACGCCCAGCCAGTCGGGGCGGTTGGGCGTCACCTCGAAGTCGATGACGGCCTCCAGGCCGAGGGCCTGCGCCGCCGAGGCGCCGACCGAAAGCGAGTCCGGCAACTCCATGATGCCGTCGGACTCCTCGGCCACCTCCAGCTCGGAGGCCGAGCAGAGCATGCCGTTGGAGACGACGCCGCGCACCGGCCGCGCCTCGAGCGTGATGCCCGAGCCCGGCACATAGGCGCCCAGCGGCGCATAGATGGTGGTCAGGCCCGGCCGGGCGTTGGGCGCGCCGCAGACGATCTCCTTGCGGCCGTCCTTGGTGTCCACCTGGCAGACCCGCAGCCGGTCGGCGTTGGGGTGCTGCACGGCCTCGACGATCTTGGCGACGGAGAAGGCGGCCAGCTTGGCGGCCGGGTTCTCCACATGCTCGACCTCGAGCCCGGCCATGGTCATGGCCTCGACCACCTGATCGACGGTGGCTTCGGTCTCGAGGTGCTCCTTGAGCCAGGAAAGCGTGAACTTCATCGTCTTGCGCTCATCTGATCCGCCCCTCCTGATCGAGGGGGATCGCGGGGCGGCCAGGCCGCCTCGCCGGGCGCTCCCGTCAGGGAGCCTGTTCGAAGGGCCTTCAGCTCAGGCCGGTGGCGGGGTTGGGCATGGCGAAGGGCGAGAAGCCGTAGTGGCCCAGCCACCGCACATCGCTGGCGAACATGTCGCGCAGGTCCGGCATGCCGTACTTCAGCATGCCCAGCCGGTCGACGCCGAAGCCGAAGGCGAAGCCCTGCCACACGTCCGGATCGAGGCCGCAGTTGCGCAGCACGTTGGGGTGGACCATGCCGCAGCCGACCACCTCCAGCCAGTCGGCGCCCGTGCCGATCTTCACGTCGCCGCCCGAGCGGTCGCACTGCACGTCCATCTCCGCCGAGGGCTCGGTGAAGGGGAAGTGGTGGGGACGGAAGCGGCTGACCACGCCCTCGGCCTCGAAGAAGCGGGCGATGAAGGTCTCCAGCGTCCACTTCAGGTGGCCCATGTGGATCGCCTTGTCGATGACCAGGCCTTCCATCTGGTGGAACATCGGCGTGTGGGTGGCGTCGCTGTCGCAGCGATAGGTGCGGCCGGGCACGACGACGCGGATCGGCGGCTCCTGACCCTTGGCGACCCAGGCCGGGACCGTCTCGTTCAGCTGGCGCATGACCCGCACCTGGACGGGGCTCGTATGGGTGCGCAGCACCTTTCGGTCGCCGTTCTCGTCGGGCGCCATGAAGAAGGTGTCGTGCATCTCCCGCGCCGGATGCTTGGGCGGGAAGTTCAGCGCCGTGAAGTTGTTGAAGTCGGTCTCGATGTCCGGCCCCTCGGCGACCGAGAAGCCCATCTCGGCGAAGATGGCGATCATCTCGTCCATCACCTGCATGGTGGGATGGACGGCGCCCTTGCGCCGCGGCGGCGGGGGCAGGGAGAGGTCGACGGTTTCGGCCGCCAGGCGGCGGTCGAGCTCGGCGGCCTCCATCTCGGCCTTGCGCTCGGCGATGGCGCCGGCGACGGCGTCGCGCAGGCCGTTGATGGCCGGGCCCTTCTCGCGCCGTTCGTCGGGGCTCATCTTGCCGAGGGATTTCAGCAGTTCGGAGATCTGGCCGCGCTTGCCCAGGGCGGCGACGCGGAGCGCCTCCAGCTCGGCGATGTCGCCGGCGGCGTTCACCTGGGCGGTCAGTTCGGTCTTCAGGGTGTCGAGGTCGGTCATGGCCTGGGTGCTCTATCGCGTGGTCGGGGGCGCGGGAAGGGCGGGCAGCAAAAAGCCCTCCGGCGGCTCTCGCCGGAGGGCTCATTGTCCGATGGCGGGAGGTGAGACACCCCCCATCGACCCGTCAAGCCAGCGCGGCGCGAACCTTGTCGGCGATGGCCTTGAAGCCGGTCGGGTCGTTGCCCGCGATGTCCGCAAGAACCTTGCGGTCCATCTCGATCCCGGCCTTCTCAAGGCCGAAGATAAATTGGGAATAGGTCATGCCTTCCAGGCGGGCCGCGGCGTTGATCCGCTGGATCCACAGCGAACGGAAGTTGCGCTTGCGGACCTTGCGGTCGCGATAGGCGTACTGGCCGGCCTTGTCGACGGCGGCCTTGGCGGTCCGGATGGTGTTCTTGCGGCGGCCATAGAAGCCCTTGGCCTGCTCCAGAACCTTCTTGTGCTTGGCGTGGGCGACCACGCCGCGTTTCACGCGTGCCATGTCTTATGCGCTCCCGATCACAGGCCGTAGGGCAGGTAGGTCTTGATGATCTTGGCGTCAGCCTCGCTCATCACCTTGGTGCCGCGGTTCTGGCGGATGTACTTGGCGTTGTGGCTGATCAGCCGGTGACGCTTGCCCGCCACGCCGGCCTTCAGCTTGCCGGTCGCGGTGATCTTGAAGCGCTTCTTGGCGCCCGACTTCGTCTTCAGTTTCGGCATTTCCCTTGCGGAGCGCGGGCGCCCCGTCCTCTGGCGTATTGATGAGCCGCCCTGGCATGCCTGTGGCCAGACGGCTCCGAAGAGCGGGGCGTTTACGCGACGTGGGCGCAAAAGGCAAGTCCGGCGCGGGTCTCAGGCGCTGCGGGCCGGACCTCTGGCCATGATCTGCAGGCACAGCCAGATGGCTGGCAGAATGAGGAGGGCGGTGAGGGCGAAGGGGGCACCGGGCGAGATCAGCGAGAAGAGCTGGCCGGCCAGGACCGGCCCGCCGATGCGGGCGAGCGCGCTGTTGGACATGTTGAGCCCCAGCACCTCGCCCTGCCGCTCCGCCGGCGTGGCCATGGAGATCAGCGCCACCAGGTTCGGGAAGGTGACCGACTGGCCCAGCACGACGATGCACAGGCCGAGCACCGCCATCGGCCAGTTGACGGCGCTGAACTGGGTCAGCATGCCGACGAACATCAGGCACAGCCCGGCCAGCAGGACGCGGCCCTCGCCGTGGCGGCGCACCAGCCGCCCGGTGAGGGACCCTTGCGCCACCGCGCCGATGACGCCGATCAGCATGAAGGCCAGGCCGATCTCGCGCGGGCCCCACCCGAACCGCGCCTCGGTCC
This sequence comes from uncultured Phenylobacterium sp., assembly GCA_964419395.1. Lineage (GTDB taxonomy): Bacteria > Pseudomonadota > Alphaproteobacteria > Caulobacterales > Caulobacteraceae > Phenylobacterium. The sequence goes on from CAYQPL010000060.1 coordinate 5,910, forward strand.
ACAGGCCGTAGGTGGCCTCGATGCCGGCGAAGCCCGAGATGGTCACGAAGCTGATCAGGAAGACGCGGGCGACGACCGGATCGGCCAGGGCGGCGCGCAGGGCCGCCCCCCTTGGCGGCTGCGGCGCGGCGCCGGCCTCCGCCGATCGCGGCGTGATGGTCTCGCGCATGAAGAGGAAGACGCCGAGCGTGGCCGCCAGGCCGAAGGCCGCGGCGGTGAAGAGCGGGATCTGGAAACCCGTCGGTCCGAGGTCCGGCCGCGCCAGCAGGCCGCCCAGGGCCGGGCCGACCATGAAGCCCATGGAGAAGGCCGAGCCCATGACGCCCATGCGCCCGGCGCGCTGATGCGGCGGGGTGATGTCGGCCAGATAGCCCTGCAGGGTCGAGATGTTGCCCGACATGAACCCGCCCACCAGGCGCGTGGCGAGCGCGGCCCAGATGCCCGGCGCCAGCGCCAGGGCGACATAGGCCAGGGCCCCGCCGGCGGTGGTGATGATCAGCACCGGCCGGCGGCCCAGGCGATCGGACAGGCGTCCCCAGAAGGGCTCGCCCAGGAACTGGCCGACCGAGAAGGCCGAGAACATCAGGGTGATCTGCCAGGCCGGGGCGTCGAAGGCCTGGCCGAAGAAGGGCAGCAGCGGGATGACGAGGCCGAACCCGGCCATGTTCAGGAAGATGACCGACAGGAGCACCACCAGCGCCCGCAGGTCCCCGGGCGCCGGCGCTGTCACGGTCGACTCCCGCAGGCCTGGACGTCGGCCTCCATCTCCTCGAGCTTGGCCTCGTACCGGGCCTCGAAGACCGGCGCGCGGCGGCTGGCCGAGAGCGCCAGCCAGATGGCCGGGGCCATCATGGCGGCGGCGAGGAAGAAGGGGCCGTGGATCGACAGGTCGGCGAAAGCCAGCCCGGCGCAGAACGGACCCACCACGCGCGCCAGGGCGCCCATGGCGTTGTTCAGGCCCAGGATCTGGCCCGTGCGGGACGGATCGGCCGTGCGTGAGATCAGGGCGCCGACATTGGGAAAGGCGACGGACTGGCCGACCGCCATGCAGCACATCAGCGCGATCACCGCCGCTCCGTTGGGCGCGAACGGCTGGCCGAGGGCGCTGGCCAGGGTCAGGGCCATGCCGACCGCCAGCATCGGCCCCTCGCCATAGCGCTCCGACAGGCGCCCGGTGACGAACATCTGGGTGATCGCCGCGCAGACGCCGGTGAAGGCGAAGCAGACGCCGATCTCGCGCGGGCCCCATTCGAAGCGCGCCTGGGTCCAGAGCCCGAAGATCGATTCCACGCCGGTGAAGGCGAAGCCGACCATGAAGGTCAGCAGCATCAGCCGGCCGATCACCGGATGGCGCGCCGCATCGCCCGTGGCCGCCCAGCGGCTCGGCTGCTTCTCGAACACCTCGCTGCGGGCCCGGCTCTCCTTGATGAAGACCAGGATCGACAGGGCCGAGGCGGCCGCCAGGCCCGAAGCGATCAGCAGCGGCAGCCGGAAGCCCAGGTGGCCGGCCTCGGGATGGGCGAAGATGCCGCCCACCGACGGGCCGACGATCAGGCCGACATTCCAGGCCGCCCCCATGTGCGCCATGCGGCGCGCGCGCTTTTCGGGCGGGGTGACGTCGGCGATGTAGCCCTGCACCACCGAGCCGTTGCCGCTGGCCAGGCCGCCCAGGAAGCGGATGAGCAGGGCGATCCAGACATTGGGCGCGAACGCCAGGGCCAGGTAGCAGAGGCAGTTGCCGGTGATGGTGGAGATCAGCAGCGGCTTGCGGCCGTACTTGTCCGACAGCCGCCCCCAGAACGGCTCGCCGAAGAAGGCGCCGGCCGAATAGGCGGAGAAGACCAGCGCGATCTGCCACGCCGGCGCGTCGAACGACTTGGCGTAGAAGGGCAGCAACGGGACGATGATCCCGAAGCCGAGCATATTGATGAAGATGACGGCGATCAGCGATGGCGCAGCCAGCGCGGACGGAGTCGCCGCACGTGACGCAGTCCCCAGCATGGCGGCGGTGTTAGGCCCTGCCTGATCCTGCGGCAAGAGGTGACGTGAAGGGCGTCATGGGGCGGGTCGAAAAAACCTCCGGCGCCGTGTCGCCCGCGCCGCATCCGTTCGAAGTTCGGGTATGTCGCCGGGACGTGAAAAGGGCCGGCGTCGCCGCCGGCCCTTGTCGGCGCCTCATCTGGCCGCGGTCAGCGCGGCGCGAGGATCATGATCATCTGACGGCCCTCCATGCGGGGCTCGTACTCGACCTTGGCGACCTCCTCGAAGTCGGCCTTCACCTTCTGCAGAAGCTTCATGCCGAGCTCCGGGTGGGCCAGCTCGCGGCCGCGGAAGCGGAGGGTGACCTTCACCTTGTCGCCTTCCTCGAAGAAGCGGTGCATCGAGCGCGACTTCACCTCGTAGTCGTGCGTGTCGATGTTGGGGCGGAGCTTGATCTCCTTGATCTCCACCACCTTCTGCCGCTTGCGCGCCTCGTTCTTCTTCTTCTGTTCCTGGAACTTGAACTTGCCATAGTCCAGGATCTTGCAAACGGGCGGATCCGCATTGGGCACGATCTCCACGAGATCGAGACCCACTTCCGCAGCGGCTTCCAAGGCGGCCGAGGTCGGCATCACGCCTTGCTTCTCACCGCTCTGGTCGATGAGCAGGACGCGCGGAACGCGGATGTCCTCATTGATGCGCGGCCCTTCCTTCTGGGGCGGCGCCTGCATGGGGCGGCGAATAGGCAAAGCTCCTAAGTCAGTTTCAGCGAAAAACGGCGTGGCCGTGAACGAGTCGCACCGCGAAACGCTCCGGCCTTCCGGCAAACTATATGACGAAGCGACCCTTGGCGATCAAGCGTTGGCCCCGACAACGGAGTCCGGCGCCAGCGCCATGGCCGCCTGCAGCACCTGGCTCACCGGCATGTCGGCGAGATTTTCCGCCTGCAGGACGGCGACATGCCCCCGCGGCGCCGAGAGGATCGGGTCCGAGGCCTTGGAGAACAGGACGATGGTCGGCGGGCCGGCGGCGGCCGCCAGGTGGACCGGACCGGTGTCGTTGCCGACGACCAGCGCCGCCTTGGCCCCCAGCATCGCCACCCGCGCCAGATCGGTTCGCCCCGTCAGGTCGCGGGCCTTGCCGACGTGCTTCTGGATGGCGCGGGCCAGCGCGCTCTCCTGCGGTCCGCCGATGACCAGGATGTCGAAGCCGCGGTCATAAAGGGCCTTGGCCAGTTGGCCGTACTTCTCGACCGGCCAGCGCTTCTCCTCGCGGTGGGCCGAGCCGCCGGGCGCCATCAGGACGTAGGGCCGCGGCTGGATGCCGCCGGCCACGGGGCGTTCGGGCGGCGCCTTGCGCAGGATCCACGAGATGTCCGGCCCCGGCGCGGCCCCCGGTTCGGTCGGCGCGTCGGGCCAGATGCCGGCGGCCTTGAGCTGCTCGGCGTGGCGCTCGAGCGTGTGCATGCGGTCGCGGCGGGGATTGCGATGCGGCAGGGCGCAGCCCAGGGCGATCCCCGACCACTCGGGCGCGAAGGGCTGCAGCCCGTGGAAGATCATGTTGGAGCGGGACGAGGTCTGCAGGTCGTAGACGCGGTCGTACTTCGCCTTGCGAAGCCGCCCGACCAGGGTCAGCCATTCGCCGACGCCCTGCGGCCGGCCGTCGGTCTCCACCGCGTTGAAATAGGGGCAGAGCCGGGCCAGCCCCTCGAAGGGCGGGGTGGTCAAGAGGGTGATCTTCGCCTTCGGATGGGCCTGGCGGATCTTCTTGGCCGCCGCCAGGGCGAGGATGAAGTCGCCCATGGCCGACAGCTTGATGACCAGGACCTTCTTGATCTCCTTGCCGGCCATCAGCGGCGCGCCTCCAGCACGCGTTCATAGGATTCCAGGGTCGCCGCGCACATGGCGTCGACGGAATAGAGCCGGCGGGCCCGGTTGGCGGCCGCCAGGCCCATGGCCGTCAGCCGCGGCGGCCCGGCGTCCAGGGCCCGCGCCAGGGCGCCGGCCCAGGCCTCGGCGTCGCCGGGCGGGACCAGCCCGCCGGTCACGCCCGGCACGCCGGTCTCGGTCCAGCCGCCCCGGCGCGAGGCGATCACCGGGCGGCCCATCACCTGCGGCTCCACCGCCGTGCGGCCGAAGGATTCGGGGACGATCGACGACAGCAGGGCGACATCGGCCAGCATGTAGGCGGCCGGCATGTCGTCGCAATGGCCGACGAGCCGGACCTCGTCTGAAAGGCCGGCCTCGGCGATCTGCGTGGTGAGTTCCTCGCGGTAGCCGGTGCGGCCCTGGTCGTCCCCGGCGAACAGGATGCGAAAGTCCTGCCGGCCTTCCGCCTTCAGCCGCCGGGCGGCCTCGATCACCGTGGCGTGGCCCTTGATGCGGGTGAGGCGGGCGGCCAGGACGAAGGTGGTCAGGTCGCGGCGTTCCGGCGCCGCCCAGGCCGTGCGCAGCGCCTCGATCCGCGCCGGGGTGACCCAGGCGGGATTGAACCGCTCCAGGTCGACGCCCCGCGGGATGCTGACGATGCGGGCGGGATCGACGCCGTGCTCGTTCAGCACGTGGTCGCGCGTGAAGTCCGAATTGGCGATCACCAGGTCGCCGCGGGTCATGACGGCGTTGTACCAGCGCTTCAGGCTGCTCCGGGCGTTGTAGACCCCGTGATAGGTGGCAACGAACGGCGTATGGGTCGCCTGCGCCGCCCAAAGCGCCGAGAAGGCCGGCGCCCGCGAGCGGGCGTGCACCAGGCTGACCCCCTCCTTGCGGATCAGGTCGACCAGCCGCGCGGCGTTGCCGAGCATGACCAGCGGATTCTTCGACTGGACCGGCATCTGGGCCAGACGGCCGCCGTCGCTCTCCAGACGCGCGGCCATCCGCCCGCCGCGCGTCGCCACCAGCGCCTTGCCCCCGGCGCGCACGACGGCCTGGGCGATGTCGATCGTCGTCTGTTCGGCCCCGCCGGTCTCGAGCTCGGGCACGACCTGCAGAAGGGTGAAGTCGGGCGGCAAAGTCACGGCGCCTTGCATAGCGCACCCGGCGGGCGGGTAAACCCTGCACCGCCTGTGACGGAGGCGCCGCCAGCGGCTATAGAGCCTCATGCGCGAAGAGACCGGAATGCTCGACCGCCCCGACGGGGCGAGGCTCGCCTGGCGCCGCATCGACGGGACCGGGCCGACCGTGGTGTGGATGGGCGGGTTCCGCTCGGACATGGCCGGGACCAAGGCCGAGGCCCTGGCCCGCTGGGCCGCCGAGCGCGGCCGGGCCTATGTGCGGTTCGACTATTTCGGGCACGGGGAATCCGAGGGCGATTTCCGCGAGGGGACGATCACCCGCTGGCGCGCGGATGCGCTCGCCGTGCTCGACGAACTGGCGCCTCGCCCGGTCGTGCCGGTCGGCTCCTCCATGGGCGGCTGGATCGCCTGCCTGTGCGCCATGGTGCGGCGAGAACAGGTGCGCGGGCTCGTCCTCGTCGCCCCGGCGCCGGACTTCACCGAGAAGCTGATGGGGCCGGAGATCGACGCCGAGGCCCGGGCGAGCCTGGAGGCCGCCGGCGTGTGGATGCGGCCTTCGGACTATGGCGACCCCTATCCGATCACCCGCGCCCTGCTGGAGGACGGCGCCCGCTGGTCCATCCTGCCCGGTCCCGTGCCGATCGAGGCCCCCGTGCGCATCCTGCAGGGCGGCGAGGATCCGGACGTGCCCTGGCGGCACGCCCTCGAGCTCGCCCAGGCGATCAAGAGCCAGGACGTCGTCTTCCACCTGATCAAGGACGGCGACCACCGGCTGTCGCGCGACCAGGACCTGGCGCGGTTGCTGCTGGCGGTGGAGGAGCTCGCCTAGCCGCCGGCGGCGAGCACGGCCGCGAGACCTTCGCGAAACGACGGGTAGGCCGGTCGCCAGCCGAGCTCGGCCTTGGCGCGGGCGTTGGAGACCCGCTTGCTCTCCGCATAGAAGCGTTGCGCCATCGGCGGCAGCTTCGCCTCGGAGACATCGATCTCGGGCGGCGGCTGCATGCCGAGCAGTTCGGCGGCGTAGGTCACCACCTCGCTGTTGGGCGCGGGCGCGTCGTCGCAGAGATTGTAGATTCCGCCGGCCCGGGGGCGGGCGATGGAGGCGGCGAGGCCGCTCGCCAGATCGTCGACATGGATGCGCGAGAAGACCTGTCCGGGGCTTGTGATCCGCCGGGCGCGGCCGTCGCGCAGCCGGTCGAAGGTCGAGCGGCCCGGGCCATAGATGCCGGGCAGGCGGAAGACGGCGACCGTCAGCCCCATGCCCTTGCCGACGTCCAGCCAGTCGCGCTCCGCCGCCACGCGCCGGGCGCCTTCCATGGACTGGGCCGCCCGGCGGCTCTGCTCGAACACCCAGCCGCCCTGACGGTCGC
>CAYQPL010000060.1:12279-19479 GCA_964419395.1 uncultured Phenylobacterium sp.
GCGCCGTAGACGCCGGTGGTGGAGAGGTAGCCCAGCCAGTCGGGAAAGGCCTGGGCGCGGGCCATGGCGGGCACGAGCGTCCGCAGGCCGGGGCAGCCCTCGGCGTCCGGCGGCGCCGTGACGAGGACGGCGTCCGCGCCGGTCAGCGCCTCGATCATGGCGCCGGACTCGGCGACGGACAGGGGGGTCACGCCGTCGGCCGTGAGCCGCGCGGCGTCTTCGGGCCGGCGGAAGGTGGCGGCGATCGCCCACCCCTGCGGCCTCAGCCGCCGCGCCAGGGCGGCGGCCGAGAAGCCGTAGCCGAAGACGAAGAGACGCACGGCCCTATTCGGCCGCCACCGCCTTGCCCGGCGCCGCGGCCGCGGCCGCCCGCTCGGCGTTCCAGTGCGAGACGCAGGGCACCTTGCTCAGGTCCGCCCGGTCCTTGTAGGCCCGCGCGATCTCGGCGACCTCCATCAGCAGGCCGTCCTCCAGCGTGATCGGGTTCAGGCCCAGGCCGAGCAGGCCCTTGTTCTCGACCACGAGGTCGTTCTCGTCGGCCTCGGCGCGCGGGTTGGGCAGGTGGGCCACCTCCGCGCCGGTCAGCCGGGCGATCATCTGGGCCAGGTCGCGCACGCGCCAGGTCTCGGTCATCTGGTTCATGACCTTGACCCGCTCGCCGCGGGCCGGCGGATTGGCCAGCGCCAGCTCGACGCAGCGGACCGTGTCCTGGATGTGGATGAAGGCGCGCGTCTGGCCGCCGGCGCCGTGGATGGTCAGCGGATAGCCGACCGCCGACTGCATCAGGAAGCGGTTGAGGACGGTGCCGTAGTCGCCGTCGTAGTCGAAGCGGTTGATCAGCCGCTCGTCCTTGCGGGTCTCTTCGGTCTGGGTGCCCCAGACGATGCCCTGGTGCAGGTCGGTGATCCGCAGGTGGTCGTTCTTGGCGTAGAACTGAAAGAGCAGGGCGTCCTGCGTCTTGGTCATGTGGTAGATCGAGCCCGGATTGGCCGGGTAGAGGATCTCGCGCTCGACCCAGCCGTCCGGCGTCTCCACCTTCACGGTCAGATAGCCCTCGGGGATCGCCGCGCCCGCGGTGCCGTAGCCGTAGACGCCCATGGTGCCCAGGTGCGCCAGGTGGATGTCGAGGCCCGAATCGACGATCGCCGCCAGCACGTCGTTGGTGGCGTTCAGATTGTTGTCGACCGTGTAGCGCTTGTGCTGGGCCGACTTCATCGAATAGGGGGCCGCGCGCTGTTCGGCGAAGTGGACGATGGAGTCCGGCTTCCAGCCCTTCAGCAGGGCCAGCAGGCCGTCATAGTCCTTGCCGACGGTCAGGTCGTGGAAGTCGATCGTCTTGCCGGAGGTCTCCTTCCAGGCCGCGATCCGCTCTTCGATGTCACGGACGGGCGTCAGGGACTGGACCCCCAGCTCGCCGTCGATCCTGCGTCGGGACAGATTGTCGACTATGGCCACGTCGTGGCCGCGGGCCGAGAGATGCAGGGCCGTGGGCCAGCCGCAGAATCCGTCTCCGCCGAGGATAAGTACGCGCATCGCCGCTCCGATCCGTACAGTTGTCACCTGCGCCACGGCTAACAAACGCCGACGCAATGTGAAAGCGTCGTGATCCCCTAAGGGGTCCGTGGAAGGATCGACGGGGCGCCGCCTCAGAGCAGGTCGGCGATGGCCTTGCGCGCGGCGTCGGCCAGGTCGGGGCGGCGCAGGGCGAAGGCGACATTGGCCCGCAGCAGGCCGATCTTGTCGCCGCAGTCATAGGTCACGCCGTCGTATTCCAGGGCGTGGAACGCCTGCACCTTCATCAGCTCGGCCATGGCGTCAGTCAGCTGGATCTCGCCGCCGGCGCCCTTTCCCTGCTTTTCGAGCAGGGGGAAGATGTCGGGCTGCAGGACGTAGCGGCCGCTGATGAAGAGGTTGGACGGCTCCGTGCCCGGCGCCGGCTTTTCGACCATGCCCCGCATCCTGTTCAGCCGGCCGTCCTGACCCTCCAGGTCGACGATGCCGTACTTGTTGGCCTCGCCCTCGGGCGCCGGCTCCACGACCACGATGTTGCCGCCGACCTCGTCGTGGGCGGCGACGGCCTGGGCGAGCGCCGGGGTGTCGGCCGCCATCAGCATGTCGGGCAGCATGACGGCGAAGGGCTCGTCGCCGATGATGTGGCGGGCGCACCAGACGGCGTGGCCGAGGCCGAGGGGCGCCATCTGGCGCACGAAGCTCATCTGGCCCGGCTGGGGCAGGTCGCGGCGCACATCGGCCAGGATCTCGGCCTTGCCCTTGGCCTCCAGCGCCCCCTCAATCTCGGGGGAGGCGTCGAAATAGTCCTCGATCGCGCCCTGGCCGCGGCCGACGATGAAGACCAGGTGCTCGATGCCCGCCGCCCGGGCCTCCTCGACGATGTAGGACAGGATCGGGCGGTCGACGACGTTCAGCATGTTCTTCGGCGTCGTCTTGGCGCCGGGAAGGACGCGGGTCCCCAGCCCCGCCACCGGCAGCACCGCCTTACGCACCCGTCCGCTCATCCCGTCCTCCTGCGCCATGACACCCCAGTTCGCCTAGACGACGCGTCCGGCGAAATCCACCACCGAACGGCGAAACCGGGTCCTTGGTGGCCGGCGCCTCGGTGCGATCACGAAATTGGGAACAGCCGGGCGCCGAGCGGCGTTAACGCCTCCGGGGCCAATCCCAATGGGGAGCATTCCACCGTGAAGATCCGCACTCTGACCACCGTTCTCGCCGGCGCCGTCGCCGCTGTCTCGCTCGCCGCCTGCGGCGACAACGACGCCGCCGAAACCACCGACACCATGCCCGAAGCGACCGATTCCATGGCCGCCGATCCCATGGCCGCGCCGCCGGCCACCACCGACGGCATGACCACGACCGCCCCGGCCGACGGGGCCGTGGGTCCGGACGGCATGACGCCGCCGCCGGTCAACGACCCGGCCATGACCGACCCGAACGCGACGTCCCCGGCCACCGACACGCCGTAAGCGTAACGGAAGGCCCGCTGCGCCACCCTGGCGGGGCGGGCCTATTCCACGGTCACCGATTTCGCGAGGTTGCGCGGCTGATCGACGTCCGCGCCCTTCTGCACGGCCACATGATAGGCCAGCAGCTGGATCGGCGCCGACAGGACCAGCGGCGCGATCAGCGGATCGCAGGCCGGCGCCACGATCACCCGGGCGCTGGCGGGCGCATGGGCGGCGCCCTTCTCGTCGGTGATCAGCACGATGGGCCCCCCGCGGGCGGCCACCTCGCTCATATTCGACATGGTCTTCTCGAACAGCTCGTCCGAGGGCGCGATGACGATCACCGGCGTGGTCTCGTCGATCAGGGCGATCGGGCCGTGCTTCAGCTCGCCGGCGGCGTACCCCTCGGCGTGGATATAGCTGATTTCCTTGAGTTTCAGCGCGCCTTCCAGGGCGAGGGGGAACATGGCCCCGCGGCCGAAATAGAGCACGTCCCGCGCCTTGGCGAGTTCCGGGGCCAGGGCGCGGACCGCCTCCTCCACCCCGATGGATTCGGCGATCAGCCGCGGCGCCTCCATCAGGTGGCGCGACAGGCGGGCCTCCTCGGCCGCGTCGATCCGGCCGCGGGCGGCGGCCGCGGCGATGGCCAGGGCGGTCAGGGCCGACACCTGGCTGGTGAAGGCCTTGGTCGAGGCGACGCCGATCTCGGGCCCCGCATGGGTCGGCCACAGCAGGTCGGCCTCCCGGGCCATGCTGGACTCGTGGACATTGACCATGGCCGCCGTCTTCAGCCCCTGGCTCTTGCACCAGCGCAGCGCCGCCAGGGTGTCGGCCGTCTCGCCCGACTGGGAGACGGTCAGCGCCAGCGTCCCCGGCGTCACCGCCGGCTCGCGATAGCGGAACTCCGAGGCCACCTCGACGTCGGTCGGCAGGCGCGCCAGCTTCTCGAAGGCGTAGCGGGCGATCTGCCCGGCATAGTTCGAGGTGCCGCAGGCCACGATCTGAAGGCGCTCGACCTGGGCGAAGTCCACCGCGCCCGGGGCCGTGGCGTGGCCGGAATTCGGATCCAGATAGGCCGAAAGGGTGTGCTGCACCGCGTCGGGCTGATCGTGGATCTCCTTTTCCATGAAGTGCCGGTAGTTGCCGCGTTCGACCAGGGCGGCCGACTGGGCGACCTGCTTGACCGGCCGCAGGACCGGCGCGCCCGCCGCGTCGAAGACGCGCGCCTGGGCATGGTCGATCTGCACGAAGTCGCCTTCCTCGAGATAGGCGATGCGGTTGGTGAAGGGGCCGACCGCCAGGGCGTCGGAGCCCAGATACATCTCTCCGTCGCCATAGCCGACCACCAGCGGGCTGCCGCGGCGGGCGCCCAGGATCATCTCGTCCTCGCCGGCGATGAGGACGGCGATGGCGTAGGCCCCGGTCAGGCGGTCGAGCGTCGCCTTGAGCGCCTCCAGGGGCGGCAGCCCGGCTTCGAGCTGGGAATCCAGCAGGTGGGCGATGGTCTCGGTGTCGGTGTCGCTCTCGAAGGTGCGGCCCTCGCCCTCCAGCTCGCGGCGCAGTTCGGGGATGTTCTCGATGATGCCGTTGTGTACCAGGGTGACGCGGCCGGCGGCGTGGGGATGGGCGTTGCGCTCCGACGGCGCGCCGTGGGTCGCCCAGCGGGTGTGGCCGATGCCGACGGTGGCGCGCAGCGGCTGGGCCGCCAGCACGTCCTGCAGGGCGCGGATCTTGCCCTGGGCGCGGCGGCGCTCCACATGGCCGGACGAGACCACCCCGGCGACGCCGGCGGAGTCGTAGCCGCGGTACTCCAGGCGCAGCAGGCTTTCGACCAGGCGGTCCTGGACCTCGCTCTTGCCGACGATGCCGATGATCCCGCACATGGGCCTACCTCACTCTGCTTTGTCGGGATCGCCCGACATGTCTAATCTCTCGCCCCGCGCCGCCTTTAGCATTCGCAAACGCGGGGTCGACTAAATCTGGGTTTCCGATCTTTTCGTGAGTTCCTCCATGTCCAAGCGCGCCTACTTCGGAACCGACGGCATTCGGGGCGAGGCCAATCGCCATCCGATGACCGCCGAGGTCGCCCTGCGGGTCGGCATGGCCGCCGGCAAGGTCTTCATGTCCAAGGACGAGCGCCGCCACCTGGTGGTCATCGGCAAGGACACGCGCCTGTCGGGCTACATGATCGAGCCGGCGCTCGTGGCCGGATTCGCCAGCGTCGGCATGGACGTACGCCTGCTGGGGCCGATGCCGACGCCCGGCGTGGCCATGATGACCCGTTCCATGCGCGCCGATCTGGGGGTGATGATCAGCGCCTCGCACAACGCCTTCTCCGACAACGGCATCAAGCTGTTCGGCCCCGACGGCTACAAGCTGTCGGACGAACGCGAGCTGGAGATCGAGGCGCTGATGGACGAGGGCCTGCAGGAGCGCCTGGCGGCGCCCGAAGCGCTTGGCCGCGTCTCGCGCATCGATGATTCGCAGGCGCGCTACGTGGAGATCGCCAAGGCCACCTTCCCCCGCCGCCTGGGCCTGAACGGCCTTCGCATCGTCATCGATTGCGCCAACGGGGCGGCCTACAAGGTGGCCCCCACCGCCCTCTACGAGCTGGGCGCCGAGGTCATCCGGCTGGGCGTCGAGCCGAACGGCTTCAACATCAACAGCGAGTGCGGCTCCACCCATCCCGAGGCCATGGCCAAGATGGTCAAGGAGTACCGCGCCGACATCGGCATCGCGCTGGACGGCGACGCCGACCGGCTGGTCATCTGTGACGAGACCGGACGGGTGGTCGACGGCGACCAGATCATGGCCCTGATCGCCGACCACTGGGCCCGGCGTGGCCGGCTGGCCGGCGGCGGCGTCGTGGCCACGGTGATGTCCAACCTCGGCCTCGAGCGCTTCCTCGCCGAGCGCAAGCTGAAGCTCGAACGCACGCCGGTGGGCGACCGCTCGGTGATGATGCGCATGCGCGAGGGCGGCTACAATCTGGGCGGCGAACAGTCCGGCCACGTCATCCTCTCGGACTTCTCGACCACCGGCGACGGCCTGCTCGCCGCCCTGCAGGTGCTGGCCGTACTCAAGGAGGCCGACAAGCCGATGAGCGCGCTGGCCCGCCAGTTCGAGCCCGTCCCGCAATTGCTGGAGAACGTCCGCTTCGGCGGCGGGCGGCCGCTGGAGAGCGAGACGGTGAAGGGCGCCATCGCCCAGGCCGAGGAGCGGCTGAACGGCGGCGGCCGGCTGCTGGTCCGCGCCTCGGGCACCGAGCCCCTGATCCGCATCATGGCCGAGGGCGACGACGAGAAGCTGATCTTCGAGATCGTCCACGAACTGGCCGGCGTGGTGCGCCAGGCGGCCGCCTGAGCCGGGCCACCGGCAACCCTGTTCAGCCCCGGCGAATTATGTCAGTCTCGTAATGTCCTGGCCGCTCGACCGGCCGGGAGACATAGAAAGACTGGGAGAAACGTCATGGCTCGCCACCCTGTCATCGCAGGGCGTGGAGCGACGGGCACGCAGCGAGGCGCCGCCTCGGTGGCCTGCCTCGCCTTCGTCGGATTCCTCGCCACCGCCTTCTGGGCCGGGGCCGTCTTCGTCGGTCAGCAGGTGATGAGCCTCCTCGCCCTCGGCTGAGCCGGCCCACCTGTCCGCATCGGGCGCGGCCCGCCGGCGGGCGCGCCGGCCGCCGCGCGCGTCCGGCGCGTCAGACTTCCTGGTTGTAGGCGCCGACCTGCGGATGGCGGGCCAGGCGCGGCTTGACCTCTTCGCGGAAGAGGGCGCGCATGTCGTCGGCCGACGAGGTGCTCTCCACCACCACCACGATCTCGGGCTTGTTGGACGAGGCGCGGACCAGCACCCACGAGCCGTCCTCCAGGGCCACGCGCACGCCGTTCACCGTGATCAAGTCGGCGATCTTGCGGCCCAGTATGGTCTCGCCCTGGTCGCGCAGGGCCTGGTACTCGGCGACGATCTTGTCGACGACGCCGTACTTCTCTTCGTCGGGACAGTGCGGCGACATGGTCAGGGAGGTGTAGGCGACCGGCAGGGCCTTCTTCAGGTCCGACAGCTTCTTGTCCGGGTTGCGGTCGAGCATGGAGAGGATGGCGGCGGCCGCCACCAGCCCGTCGTCATAGCCGCGGCCGATCGGCGGGTTGAAGAAGAAGTGGCCGCTCTTCTCGAAGCCGGCCAGGGCCTTCAGCTCGGCGGTCTTGAGCTTGATGTAGGAGTGGCCGGTCTTCCA
>CAYQPL010000061.1:0-14745 GCA_964419395.1 uncultured Phenylobacterium sp.
AGGGCGAGACCCTGATCGGGCTGGAGCGCAACGGCGCCAATGTCAGCCTGGAGCCCGGCGGCCAGTTCGAGCTTTCCGGCGCGCCGCTGAACGATCTGCACGAGATCTGCGACGAAACCGGCGGCCACCTGTCGGAGGTCAAGACGGTCGCCGACGAGCTGGGCCTCGGCTTCCTGGGCCTCGGCTTCACGCCGGACTGGACCCGCGCGCAGGTCCCGGTGATGCCCAAGGGCCGTTACAAGATCATGCGCGCCTACATGCCGAAGGTCGGAAATCTCGGCCTCGACATGATGTTCCGCACCTGCACCGTGCAGGTGAACCTGGACTTCGGCTCCGAGGCCGACATGGTCAAGAAGTTCCGGACCAGCCTCGCCCTGCAGCCCATCGCCACGGCGCTGTTCGCCAATTCGCCGTTCACGGAAGGCAAGCCCAACGGCTTCCTTTCGGCCCGCGCCAACGTCTGGACCGACACCGACGCCGACCGCACCGGCATGCTCGACTTCGTCTTCAGGGAAGGCTTCGGCTTCGAGGCCTACGCGGCCTATGCGCTCGACGTGCCGATGTACTTCGTCAAGCGCGGCGAGACCTATGTCGACGTGGCGGGCCGCTCCTTCCGCGACTTCATGGAGGGCCGCCTGCCGGAACTGCCGGGCGAACGGCCGACCATCAAGGACTGGGCCGACCACGTCACCACCATCTTCCCGGAAGTGCGGCTGAAGAAGTACCTGGAAATGCGCGGCGCCGACGCCGGGCCTTGGAGCCGCCTCTGCGCCCTGCCGGCCCTGTGGACCGGGGTGCTCTACGAGGACTCCGCCCTCGAAGCCGCCTGGGATCTCTGCAAGGACTGGTCGGTGGAGAGCCACGAGGGCCTGCGGTCCCAGGTCGCGCGCTCGGGCCTCAAGGCCCAGGTGGCCGGCCGCACCGTCCAGGAGGTCGCCCGCGACATGCTGGCCATCGCCCGCGACGGCCTGAAAGCCCGCAACCGGCTGAGCGGCGGCCTGATCGACGAGACCAACTATCTGGCCGACCTCGAGGAGATCGTCGAGACCGGCATGACGCCGGCCGAACGCCTGCTTCAGCTCTACGAAGGTCCGTGGAATCGCGACATGGCCAAGGTCTACGAGGCGATGGCCTTCTGAGCCCAGCCTGTCCGGGCGGCGACGGCCCCGGCTGTCAGGGAACTGACGCACGCCTCCGATAGAGCGGCGGCATGAACCGCCCCGCTCCGCGCCTCCTGTCCGTCCTCGCCGTGCTTGCGACGCCGGCCCCCGCCCTGGCCCATGGCGGCCACGATCACGCCGCCGAGGTCGTCATGGCCCCGGCCGATGCGCCGGCCGGCGACAGCCCCGTCGACCCGGCGCAACGCCGATGGCTGGCGGGCGACCACCACGTCCACAGCCGCTACAGCGTCGGCTGGACGCCGGACCCCGCGGGCGGACCGCCGAAGCCGGAAATCGCCGGGGACGCCATCTATCCGATCCCGACCAATGCGGCGATGGCCCAGCGGTTCGGCCTGTCGTGGATGGTCTCCACCGACCACGGCGGGTCCAACCACTCCAAGGTCAATCGCGACCTGGCCTATCCCGAACTGCTGCGTTCGCGCGCCGAGGTCCCGGACCTGATCCAGTTCTACGGCATGGAGTTCGACACCCCTGGCGCCGACCATTCCAGCCTGATCATCCCGCACACGCCCCGGGAACGTGACGTGCTGGAGGATATCGAGAGCCGCTTCGCCAAGCGCGAGCCCTGGCCGGCGGACCCGGGTCGGGATGCAGAGCCACGCATGCTCGAGGCGTTGCGTCACATGCGCCAGGTCGAGACGCCGCCGGTGGTTATCGCCAACCACCCCTCCCGCTCCGCGACCGGAACGGGCCAGTGGGGTCAGGACCGGCCCGGCGAGTTGCGCGACTGGAACGATACGGCGCCGAAGGTCGCCATCGGCATGGAGGGCGCGCCCGGCCACCAGGCCTCCGCCCTGCGCCGCGACGGCTCGATCGATGCAGAAGGGGCCCGGGGCGGCTACCGCAACAGTCCGACCCTCGGCGGCTTCGACCAGATGACCGCGCAACTGGGCGGCTTCTGGGACGCGATGCTGGGCGAGGGCCGACGCTGGTGGATCACCTCCACCTCCGATTCCCACCGCCACTACACCGACGGCGGCAGCGACTTCTGGCCGGGGGAGTACTCCAAGACCTATGTGAAGGCTGTCCCCACCCACGCTGACATCCTTGACGGGCTGCGCAACGGCCGCGTCTTCGTCATCACTGGGGATCTGATTTCCGAGCTGGATGTCTCGGCCCAGTCCGGCTCGGCTCGCGCGGAGATCGGCGGCGTGCTGCCGGTAGCGGCGGGCGGAACGGTGACGGTGACCCTTCGTCTGCGCGATCCTGCGGGGCCCAATGCGGCCGGCCGGACGCCGGAGGTCGCCCGCATCGACCTGATCCTGGGGGAGGTGACCGGCCCTGCGACGGATCGGGAGGCCGCCGTCAATCCGACCACGCGGGTGGTGACGCGGCGCGGGCCCGCCGAGTGGCGACGGGAGGGCGAGGTGATCACCGCCACCTATGTGCTGAACGGGATCTCCCGCGACTCCTACATCCGCCTGCGCGGCGCCAACGGCTCCGAAGCCGAGCCGCAGCCCGATCCGCCGGGGGAGGATCCGTGGTCGGACCTGTGGTTCTACGCCAACCCCATCTTCCTCGACGTGGCGCCGGAAGGCCTCTGAGGCGGCGCTCAGGCGTCGGGACTGCCCACGTTCGGCGGCCAGTGGGGCTTCTGCGTCGTGCCGTCGCCGGCGTCGGTGTGCTGGATAATCTCGTCCACCTCACGTCGATCAGACGCGTCTCGGGCCGGCTGGTCCGTCACGGCGTAGACCTCCACCTTGTCCGGGTAGAAGGCCAGGCGGCCGCGAATCCGCTCCATGGCCGGATAGGGCTCCTCATAGGTCCAGACGGCGTTCTCGGCGAATTCGCCGTTCATCAGCAGGGTGTAGTAGGCCGCCTCGCCCTTGTAGGGGCAGTGGGTGAGCCGCTCCGTCCGGGAGAAGTACTCCATGGAGACGTCCTCCTTCGGGAAGTAGACCACCGGCGGCAGGTCGGCCTCCTTCAGGATCAGCGCATCGTCTGTGTCGGCGATCACATGGCCCATGAACATGGCGCGCATCCGCGTGCCGGCGCGGGCGATGTCGATGGGATGGTCGGGTCCGGGCGTCTTCATGGCAACCTCCTGTCGGGAGGGGAACGCCTGAGGCGAGGTCCTGGCTCCCCCGACTCGCCGCTGGGACGAGCCTTGCTTGTCTCGACGCCAAACGCGTGATCTTCTCCCCGGCTTGGCGGCCCAGCTGGGCAATTCGACCTTGGGCCAAGGCCCAACGCATTGAAAGCGGAAGACCTTCATCCATGAATATCGTCGTCGTCCTGGGCGTGATCATCACGCTGGTGACCGGCGCTCCGGTGCTGATGCAGCTGCTGCGCAACCACCCGCGGGGCCTGATCGTCCTGTTCTTCGCCGAGATGTGGGAGCGCTTCTCCTACTACGGCATGCGGGCGATCCTGATCTTCTACCTGACCCAGCACCTGCTGTTCGACGACGCCGTCGCCAACGCGCAGTACGGCTCCTACACCTCGCTGGTCTACCTGCTGCCGCTGATCGGCGGCATTCTCGCCGACCGCTATCTCGGCACCCGCAAGGCGGTCGCCTTCGGCGCCCTGCTGCTGGTGGCCGGCCACCTGACCATGGCCTTCGAGGGCGAACCCACCCGGGAGATCCTCACCTATGGCGGCCAGGCCTATGAGGTCGTCGCCGAGGGCCGGATGGACGGCCGCGAGGTGCGGATCCAGGTCGGCGACGGCGCCTACGCGTTCGGCCCGGCGGAGGGCGGCGGCCTTCAGATCGCGGGTCTTCCCGCCGACGCGGGCCTTCCCGCCGTGCTTCCGGCCGGCAGCTACGAGATGGAGAAGACCGCCGACCCGGTGGGTGTGAACGTCTTCTATCTCGCCGTCTCCCTGATCATCCTGGGCGTCGGCTTCCTCAAGCCCAACATCTCCACCATCGTGGGCCAGCTCTATCCGCAGGGCGATCCGCGGCGGGATTCCGGCTTCACCCTCTACTATTACGGCATCAATCTCGGCGCCTTCTGGGCCTCGGTGCTGTGCGGCCTGCTCGGCCAGCACTTCGGCTGGGGCTGGGGCTTCGGCCTCGCGGGCGTCGGCATGGCGCTGGGCTTCGTGGTCTTCGTGCTCGGCAAGCCGCTGCTTGAGGGCAATGGCGAGCCGCCCAATCCCGAACTGCTCGCCAAGCCCGTGGCCGGCCCGCTGAACCGCGAATGGCTGATCTACCTGGCGACGCTCCCGGCCCTGGCGGTCGTCTGGTGGCTCGTCCAGAACAACGCCATCGTGGGCGTGGCCCTGATCGGCGCGATCGTGATCTCCCTCGGCATCATCGCCTACGTGATCATCCAGGTCTGCAAGACGACGGTGGAGCGCCAGCGCATGGGGCTCGCCACGGTGCTGATCTTCGGCGCAGTGATCTTCTGGACCCTGTTCGAGCAGGCCGGCACGTCGCTGAACCTGTTCGCCGCCCGGAACGTCGACCTGTCGATCACCCGCGAGGCGACGACCTTCCTGGGCCTGCCGATGGGCACGCCCGAGCAGCTCGCGGCCGCAGGGGTGTCCACCGACAGCTGGTGGGGCTGGATCAATTCGGGGATCGCCGCGGCCCAGGTGCAGTCCTTCAATGCGGGCTTCATCCTGATCTTCGCGCCGATCTTCGCGGCCCTGTGGGCGGCGCTCGGCCGCCGCAACCTTGATCCCAATCCGACGCTGAAGTTCGGTCTCGGCCTTCTGCAGGCGGGCCTCGGCTTCATGGTCGTGGTGTGGAGCGCGGGCCTGGCCGACGCCAGCTTCCGGGTGCCGCTGATGGTGCTGGGCCTGCTCTATCTGCTGCACACGACCGGCGAGCTCTTCCTTTCGCCCGTCGGCCTGTCGGAGATCACCAAGCTGTCGCTGAGCTCGGTGGTGTCCTTCATGATGGCGGTGTGGTTCCTCTCCAGCGCCATCGCCCAGTACGTGGGCGGCATCATCGCGGGCTTCGCCGGCACCGAGACCGTGGGCGGCCAGGTGCTCGATCCCGCAGCCGCCCTGCGAAGCTCGGTCGAGGTCTTCCAGATGCTCGGCTACTGGGGCATGGGCGCCGGCGTCGTCTTCATCGTCCTCAGCTTCTTCATCAAGGGCTGGGCGCATGGGGTGAGGGAAGGCCACGGCCCATCGCCCGAGCCGATCGCCCCGGTGCTCGACGGCGAGCGGCAGGCGGTGAACCCGCAGACCCTGCGCGACGACCGGGAGAGCTGACCCGGCCGAGCCTTGCGGACATGACGAAGGGCCCGGGATCGCTCCCGGGCCCTTTTTCGCGCCGACGGGCCTGCGCTCAGCCCCCCAGGGTCTTGCTGATGCGCAGGCGATACATCTTGCCGAACTGGATGTCGCGATCCTCGACATAGGCGATCGTCGAGGTGTCCCGGGGACCGGCATAGACGGTGCGGGTGCGGCGCAGGCCGCGCTCGGTGACGTTCGGGATCTCGAAGCGGATCA
Organism: uncultured Phenylobacterium sp.; assembly: GCA_964419395.1. GTDB lineage: Bacteria > Pseudomonadota > Alphaproteobacteria > Caulobacterales > Caulobacteraceae > Phenylobacterium. The sequence goes on from CAYQPL010000061.1 coordinate 5,589, forward strand.
CCCAGTCGGGGCGCGGCTTCCACTCGGCATAGGGCACGACGAAGGTCTTCAGCTTGGTCGTCGAGATCTGGTCGTACCGGTAGTAGGTCTCGCGCCAGCCGCCGAAGGCGTCGACACCCCAGTTGGCCTTCCACTGCGGCAGGTCCTGGCTGAAGTGGGCTTCCCATTCCAGGGGACGCAGGCCGGAAATCTCGCGTTCCTCGCCGGTGGTCGGATCCTCGACCTCGGATCGCCGCCAGGTCGCCTCGCCGCGCAGCTGGGCGCCCTTAACGCCCACCCGGTCGAAGGGCAGGGTCAGCGTCAGGGCCAGCTCCTCGCGCACGCCGGCGCCGATATTGGCCGGGGCGTCGTAGATCTCGCCGGTCGGCAGGCGCACCGGCGCGCGGTCGGCCACGTCGGTGATCTCCGCCCGACGGACCGTCACCACGAAGGCCCCGCCGGTCCAGAAGCGGCGCTCGACGGCGGCCTCGGCGATCCATTCCTGCTCCGGGTCCAGGTCCGGGTTGCCGGCGGTCAGCACGCCGGTGTTCAGCGACGAGGAGGCGACGAAGTCGTCGAAGTCCAGCTGGCCGACGCTGCGCTCGATGCGCAGGCGCAGCTGGGTCTTGTCGTCGTGGGCCCAGGTGAGGCCGAGCCGCGGCTTGACGAACTGCAGCGACTTTTCGAGCTCCACATCGCCTTCGGAGGAGATGTCGGAGGCCTCGCCCCGCAGGCCGGCGTCGACGGTGAGCCGCGGCGTCGCCCGCCAGGTGGCCTTGCCGAACACCTCGCCCCGCAGTTCCTCGACCCGGACATTGGCGGCGGGCAGGGCCACGGGCGTTCCGTTGAGGGCGAAGCGCGTGCCGCTGTCCAGGGTGTTGAGCGCCGCCTCGCCGCCGACCTCCCAGGAGATCGCCTCGCTCTGGCGGAAGCGCAGCACGGCCCGGCCGATGGTCTCGGTCGTGTCGCTGTCCAGGGTGAAGTCGTAGAGGTCGGACAGGTCGTCGAAGGCTGAGTCGTAGGTCTCGTCCGCCGTCTGGCGCAGGCCGATCAGCTCCAGGCTGGTGCGCGGGCCGAGCGGTCGGTTGTAGCTGAGGCCGAGCTCGGTCTCCGTCAGGTCGTTCTCGTCGTGGGTCACCTCGCGCAGCGGCCCGCCGGAATTCACCTCGTCGTACTCGTAGTGATCGACAAAGAACCGGCCGTTGGCCCGCAGGCGTCCGCCCAGGAGCGGATGCTCGACGGCCCCGGTGAGCGCGCCGTTGGCGGCGTCGCCGTCCGAATCGACCCAGGTCGTGATGAGCGGGACATTGCGGTCGTCGACCCGCACCCGCGGGCCCTCGCCGGCGCCGTCATCGACCCCCTGGCCGCCGACGAAGCCGGCCTCCCAGGCGGTGTCGCCCACGCGGCCGGAGCCCTCGACCCGAACGCCCACGGCGTTGCGGCCGTCATAGACCTGGCGCTCGGACAAGGCGATCAGGCCCTGGGCCGCGTTGGTCCGCGTCCGGATCAGATTGGCCATGACCGACTTGCCCTGCATGTCGATGCCCGGCGCGCCGCCGCGGATCAGGTCGATCCGCTCCACCTGGCCGGCGGGGATCCGGCGCAGGATCTCCTCCAGGTCGTCGGACTTCGACGCCGGCCGGCGGCCGTCGATCAGCACGTTGCCCGCCGCGCCCTCGAAGCCGCGGACGTTGTCGCCGGTGTCGAGGACGAAGCCGGGCAGCCGCTCGACCATCTCGAGGGCCGTCGTCGGCCGGGCGTCGGCGAAGAAGGCGGGCGGATAGCTGATGACGCCCCGGCCGCTCGCCTCGGGCGCGGCCTCCAGGGGCGGCGCCTCCTGAGCCAGGGCGGTCGAGGCGTAGGCGAGCGGGCTCGCCGCGGCGAGCGCGGCGACGGCGCGAATGATCATGTGACGTTCCCTCCGGGCGTCACATGATCCAAGCCCGGCCTCAGGAACCAGTTAAATCCCTGACAGAATCGGGTTCGTCGAGCCGCGACCTGTTACAGGCTCGTGCCGCCCACGGTCAGGCCGGCGATCTTCAGGGACGGTTGGCCCACGCCCACCGGCACGCTCTGCCCCGACTTGCCGCACACCCCGACGCCGGGATCGAAGTCGAAGTCGTCGCCGATCATGGTCACGCGGGTCAGGGCCGAGGGGCCGTCGCCGATCAGGGTCGCGCCCTTCACCGGCGTGGTGATCTTCCCGTCCTCGATCAGATAGGCCTCGGTGCACTGGAAGACGAACTTGCCGTTGGTGATGTCGACTTGGCCGCCGCCGAAATTGGCGCAGTAGAGGCCGCGCCTGGTGGAGGCGATCATCTCCGCCCGCGGGGTCGAGCCGCCCTCCATGGCCGTGTTGGTCATGCGCGGCATGGGCAGATGGGCGTAGGACTGCCGCCGGCCGTTGCCGGTGGCCTGATGGCCCATCAGGCGCGCGCTCATGCGGTCGTGCATGTAGCCCACCAGGACGCCGTCCTCGATCAGCACCGTGCGTTCGGTCGGCGTGCCCTCGTCGTCGACGGTGAGCGAACCGCGCCGGCCGGCCAGCGCGCCGTCGTCGAACACCGTGACCCCCGGGGCGGCCACGCGCTGGCCGATCTTGCCGGAAAAGGCCGAGGTGCCCTTGCGGTTGAAGTCGCCCTCCAGACCGTGACCCACGGCCTCGTGCAGCAGGACGCCGTTCCAGCCGGGGCCCAGCACCACGTCCATCTCGCCGGCCGGGCAGGCGACCGCCTCCAGATTCACCAGAGCCTGCCGCAGCGCCTCCTCGCCCTGTTCGCGCCAGGCGTCCGGCGCGATCCAGTCCTCGAAGCCCGCGCGCCCGCCGGCGCCGGCGAAGCCCACCTCGCGGCGGCCGTCCTTCTCGACGGTCACCTGGATGTTGATCCGGCTCAGCGGCCGCACGTCGCGGATCAGGCGGCCGTCGGCGCGCAGGATCTCCACGATGCGCCGTTCGCCGGTCAGGCTGGCCATGACCTGGACGACGCGCGAGTCGCGGGCCCGCGCCCAGGCGTCGATCTCCTGAAGCAGGCCGACCTTGTCGGCGAAGTCGGGAGAGGCCAGGGGATCGTCCTCGCCGTAGAACTTGGCGTTGGTCGCCCGCGGCGGTTCGGCGGCCACGCCTTCGTAGCCGCGCTTGGCGAGCGCCGCGGAATCGGCGGCGCGCCGGATGGCGGCCTCGGAGATCTCGCTCGAATGGGCGTAGCCGGCCGTCTCGCCGGCGACCACCCGCAGGCCGAAGCCTTCGGCGGAATCATAGGCGGCCGATTTCAGCCGGCCGTCGTCGAACAGGAACGACTCGCTTTCCGAACGCTCGGCGAAGATCTCGCCGTCGTCGGCCCCCGCGAGGGCCTCGCCCAGGATCTCGCGGGCCCGCTCGGGCGCGACGCCACAGGAGTCGAGGATGGAGGGCGCAGAGGCGTGGGCGTTCATGAGGACCTCGCTGTCGAACTGGCCTTCACACATAGGAAGTTCGGGCGCCGGCGTCACCCGCCGCGGCCGCGGACCCTCCCATGCGTCATATGGTCCCGCGCAGGTCGGCGCCCGATGGCGGCCCTGAGACCCTCAACCGCCTTGGCAAGCCTGGGGAGAGCGCGTATGCACGCCCGCTGAGGGCCTTGGCGGCGAACGTATCTCGCTGCGTAAGCCTCGTTTCAGTCGGGGGACGGCGACCACGCGTTCGTCAGGACGTCCGCCGGGCAAAGAGACCGAGGGGACATGAAGTCGAGCTTCCAGGGGATGCGGACGTTGGCGGCGGGGGCCGCGGCGGTCGCGATGACGGCGCTTTGCAGCGCCCAGGCGATGGCTCAGGATCTCCTGGGCCAGCCGACGCCGAACGGTATCGGGCTCCAGCCGGCCGCTGCGCCGCTGAAGCATGACGCCATCTTCTTCCACAACGCCATCCTGATGCCGATCATCACGGCGATCACGCTGTTCGTGGCGGGTCTGCTGGTGTGGGTGATCGTGCGCTACAATCGGCGCGCCAATCCGGTCCCGGCGAAGTTCAGCCACAACACGGTGATCGAGGTGGTCTGGACGCTGGTCCCGGTCCTGATCCTCGTCTTCATCGCCATCTTCTCGTTCCGGCTGCTGTTCAACTACAACGACATGCCGCGTCCGGACCTGACCGTGAAGGCGGTCGGCTACCAGTGGTACTGGGGCTATGAATATCCCGACCACGAGGTCGGCGAGTTCATCTCCAACATGCTGCCCGAGGACGAGGCGGCGGCGGCCAATCTGCCCTACCGCCTCGCCGCGACCGAGGCGATGGTGGTGCCGGTGGGCAAGACGGTGCGCGTGCTGGTCACCGGCGCCGACGTCATCCACTCCTTCGCCCTCCCGGCCTTCGGCCTGAAGACCGACGCCATTCCCGGCCGCGTGAACGAGACCTGGTTCCGCGCCGAGAAGGAAGGCGTCTATTACGGCCAGTGTTCGGAGCTGTGCGGCGTCGACCACGCCTTCATGCCGATCGAGATCCGCGTCGTCAGCCAGGCCGAGTTCGAGGCCTGGGTCGCCGGCAAGGGCGGCAATCCGACCGGCCTGGCCGCCACCACCGCGGCCGAGACGACGGCGCCGACCGTCGGCGAGGCCACCGCCGACGCGGCCGCCGAGGGCGAACCCGCCGCCGAAGAGGGCGCCCCGGCTGCGGCGCCGCAAGAGACCCCCGCGCCGGGCGACGCGGCGGCCACGAACTGATCCAGGGGTAGAGTAAGATGGCTCACGCCGCCGCACACGGTCACGACGACCACGATCACAAGCCGGGTTTCTTCACCCGCTGGTTCCTCTCCACGAACCACAAGGACATCGGCACGCTCTACCTGCTGTTCGCCATCATGGCGGGCATCGTGGGCGGCGCGCTCTCGGGCCTGATCCGCTGGGAACTGGCCGAGCCGGGCCTGCAGGTCTTCGTGCAGGGTTCGCTGCTCGACCAGCTCGGCCTCGTCGAGGCCTCCAAGCACGGCTACAACGTCGTGGTCACCGCCCACGCCCTGGTCATGATCTTCTTCATGGTCATGCCGGCCATGATCGGCGGGTTCGGCAACTGGTTCGTTCCGATCATGATCGGCGCGCCGGACATGGCCTTCCCGCGGATGAACAACATCTCCTTCTGGCTGCTGGTGGCCGCCTGGGTGCTGCTGCTCTGCTCGATGTTCGTCGACGGCGGCCCGGGGCGCGGCTTCGGCGGCGGCTGGACCATCTATCCGCCGCTTTCCACCACCGGCCACACCGGGCCGGCCATGGACCTGGCCATCCTGTCGCTGCACGTGGCGGGCGCCAGCTCGATCCTGGGCGCGATCAACTTCATCACCACCATCTTCAACATGCGCGCGCCGGGCATGACCCTGCACCGCATGCCGCTGTTCGCCTGGGCGGTGCTGATCACGGCCTTCCTGCTGCTGCTGTCCCTGCCGGTCCTGGCCGGCGCCATCACCATGCTGCTGACCGACCGCAACTTCGGCACCAGCTTCTTCAATCCCGCCGGCGGCGGCGACCCGGTGATGTTCCAGCACCTGTTCTGGTTCTTCGGCCACCCCGAGGTGTACATCCTGATCCTGCCGGGCTTCGGCATCATCAGCCACATCGTCGCGACCTTCTCGCGCAAGCCTGTCTTCGGCTATCTGGCCATGGCCTACGCCATGGTGGCCATCGGCTTCGTCGGCTTCATCGTGTGGGCCCACCACATGTACACGGTCGGCATGAACATCAATCTGCGCGCCTACTTCGTGGCCGCGACCATGGTGATCGCCGTGCCCACGGGCGTGAAGATCTTCTCCTGGATCGCGACCATGTGGGGCGGGTCGATCAGCTTCAAGACGCCCATGCTGTGGGCGATCGGCTTCATCTTCCTGTTCACCGTGGGCGGCGTGACGGGCGTGGTCCTGGCCAACGCCGGCATCGACTACAGCCTGCACGACACCTACTACGTTGTGGCCCACTTCCACTACGTGCTGTCGCTGGGCGCGGTGTTCGCCATCTTCGCCGGCTTCTACTACTGGTTCGAGAAGATGTTCGGCGTGAAGTACCGCGAGTGGGCCGGCGCGCTGCACTTCTGGATCACGTTCGTCGGCGTGAACCTGATCTTCTTCCCGCAGCACTTCCTCGGCCTGCAGGGCATGCCCCGCCGCTATGTGGACTATCCGGAGGCCTACACCTACTGGAACCACATCTCGTCGATCGGCTATGCGATCACCGCGGTCGGCGTGCTGGTCTTCCTGCTGATCCTGCTGGAAGCCGCCATCGTGCGCCGCAAGGCCGAGGCCAATCCGTGGGGCGAGGGCGCCACCACCCTGGAATGGACGCTGCCGTCGCCGCCGCCGTTCCACCAGTTCAACGAACCGCCGGTCATCAAGGGCGACAGCCACCACTGACCGGCCGGCCCGGACCAGCGAGGGCGCGGATCGGTCACAGCCGAACCGCGCCCTTCGTCGTTGTCGGGGCGCGTTTTAGGAGTATGTCTTGGCGACCATGACGAGCGCCATCACCACGAGCCGGGCCCCCGCGCGCTGGCAGGACTATGTCCAGCTGCTCAAGCCGCGGGTGATGTCCCTGGTGGTGTTCACCGCCCTGACGGGGCTGGTCTGCGCCGGCCAGCCGATCCACCCGCTGCTGGGCGGGGTGGCCGTGCTCTGCATCGCCGTGGGCGCCGGCGCCTCGGGCGCGCTGAACATGTGGTACGACGCCGACATCGACGCCCGCATGCGCCGCACCCGCGGCCGCCCGGTGCCGGCCGGCCGCGTCCAGGGCGCCGACGCCCTGGGGCTCGGGGTGACGCTCTCCCTGCTGTCGGTGATGTTCATGGGCGTGGCCCTGAACTGGCTGGCGGCGGGCCTGCTGGCCTTCACCATCTTCTTCTACGCCGTCGTCTACACCATGTGGCTGAAGCGCTGGACGGCGCAGAACATCGTCATCGGCGGACTGGCCGGGGCCCTGCCGCCGGTCATCGGCTGGGCGGCGGCGACCGGTTCGGCGCCGCTGAACGCTTGGCTGCTCTGCGCCATCATCTTCATGTGGACCCCGCCCCACTTCTGGGCGCTCTCGCTCTACACCAGCGAGGATTACGAGAAGGCCGGCGTGCCGATGATGCCGGTGGTCGCCGGCGCGGCCTCCACGCGCCGTCAGATCTTCATCTACAGCCTGCTCTTCGTGCCGCTCTGCCTCGCGCCCGCCGCGACGGGCCTCGGCGGGGCGGTCTATCTCGCCGTCGCGGGCCTCGGCGGCCTCGTCTTCCTGGCGCTGGCCTGGAAGGTGCGCCGCAGCCGCGCCGGCGACAGCGCCGATCCCCGCAACGACGGCCGCCTCTATGACGTCAAGGCCGGGGCGAAGGACGCCCGCAACCTGTTCGCCTTCTCGATCCTCTATCTCACCCTGCTGTTCGCCACCCTGCTGGCGGAGAAGCTGCTGGACCTGCCCGGCCTGCCGGTCCTGATCGCCGGAGGCGGCGCATGAGCGAGCGCGACGACGACCGGCACGCCCTGGAACATCCGCAGGACGGCGCTCCGGTGGGCCCCGATCCGGCGGAATTCCGCGCCCGTCGCGGCCGCAACATCGCCATCGCCATCGGCCTGGTCGTGTTCGCCGTCCTCGTCTTCCTCGTCACCGTCGTCCGGCTGGGAGCCAATGTCCTCGACCGACCCTTCTGACGCCGCGCGGCCGCCTGCGCGCAAGATGAGCAATGCGAAGCTCGCCCTGATCTGCGGCGGGGTCTTCGCCGGCATGGTGGGCGCCGCCTTCGCCTCGGTGCCCCTGTACCAGGCCTTCTGCCAGGTGACCGGCTTCGACGGCACGGTCAGCCGGGCCGAGGCCGCGCCCACGCGGGTGGTCGACAAGACGCTGAACATCCGTTTCGACACCAATGTCCGCAACCTGCCCTGGACCTTCCGGTCGGAGCAGGTCGCGCAGAAGGTGAAGATCGGCGAGACGGGGCTGGCCTTCTTCGACGTCACCAACAACGGCGATGCGCCGATCACCGGCCGGGCCGTCTACAACGTGGTGCCCGAATCGGCGGGTCCCTATTTCCGCAAGCTCGAGTGCTTCTGCTTCTCGGACCAGACGATCGCCCCGGGCGAGACCCTCAAGTTCCCGATGGTCTACTTCGTCGATCCCGAATACGCCGAGGACTTCGAGACGAAGAACAAGCCGGAAATCACCCTGTCCTACACCTTCTACCCGGCGGACGAGGACGCCCCGCTCCAGCAGGCCGCCAAGGCGCCCGCCGGGCCGGGCGCTTCGACGCTTGGCGGATCGTAACGGGCGGCGCTATAGGACCAGCGAGAGACAGAGCCGCCGGCGGAGAGACCCGAAGCAGGGCCGGCGCGTTCGAGATTATGAGGGGTTAGGACCGAAATGGCCCAAGCAGGCGTCAAGCACGACTACCACCTGGTCAATCCGAGCCCGTGGCCGCTTCTGGCCTCGATCGGCGCGACCGCCATGGCCATTGGCCTGGTCGCCTGGCTGAAGGGGGTGTTCGGCATCCCCGCCGGCACCTGGTGGCTGTTCGCCGCCGGCCTGACGATGATCATCGCCGTCGCCGCCGCCTGGTGGATCGACGTCACCAAGGAGGCCAACGCCGGCGACCACACCCCGGTCGTCTCCATCGGCCTCCGCTACGGCATGATCCTGTTCATCGCCTCGGAGGTGATGTTCTTCGTCGCCTGGTTCTGGATCTTCTTCGAGATGGCGCTGTTCCACGAGCACCGCACCCTCTCGAGCCTGGAAGAGGTCCGTACGGCCTGGGCCACCTGGCCGCCGCAGGGCATCGAGACCGTGCCGGCCTGGAACCTGCCCCTGGTCAACACCCTGATCCTCCTGCTCTCGGGCACCACGGTGACCTGGGCCCACCACGCCCTGCAGCAGGGCGACCGCAAGGGCGCCAAGTGGGCCCTGATCCTGACGGTCGCGCTCGGCGCCCTGTTCACCACCATCCAGGCCTACGAGTACCACCACATCCTGTCGCACCAGTACTTCTACTCGGACGCGGCGATGAACTCCGGCCTCTACGGCTCGGCCTTCTTCATGGCCACCGGCTTCCACGGCTTCCACGTCCTGATCGGCACCATCTTCCTGCTGGTCTGCCTGATCCGGCTGATGAACGGCGGCTTCACCCCCCAGAAGCACTTCGGCTTCGAGGCGGCGGCCTGGTACTGGCACTTCGTCGACGTCGTCTGGCTGTTCCTGTTCG
>CAYQPL010000061.1:14755-19304 GCA_964419395.1 uncultured Phenylobacterium sp.
CGGCTTCGGCGGCGCCGGCGGACACTGATCGCGGTGGCGAGGCCCAACCCGATCCTGTCGGGCCTCGCCGGCCGCTGCCCCAACTGCGGGGACGGCCACCTGTTCGAAGGCTTCCTGCGGGTCTCTCCCCGCTGCGAGGCCTGCGGCTTCGACCTGGCGAAGGCCGATTCCGGCGACGGGCCGGCGGTGTTCGTCATCCTCATCGCCGGTTTCCTGGTCGCCTTCGCGGCGCTGTCGGTCGAGTTGGCCTACAGGCCGCCGATCTGGCTCCACCTGATCCTCTGGCTGCCGCTGACGGTCATCGTCTCGGTCCTGCTGCTGCGGCCCCTGAAGGGCGCCATGCTCGGCGCCCAGTTCGGGAACAAGGCCTCCGAAGCCCGCTCGGATGACTGAGGCTTCCGGTCCCGGCCGCTTTCCCGTCGGGCTGACGGTCGCCACCGCCGTCGCCTTCGGCCTCCTCTGCGCGCTCGGCGTCTGGCAGGTCCAGCGCCTGGCCTGGAAGACCGAGCTGCTCGACCAGATCGAGACGCGCTCCACGGCCCCTCCGGAGGCGCTGGCGCGCGTCCTCGCCCGGGCTGCGGGGGAAGACCTCGGCTTCTATCGGGTGCGGGTCGTCTGCCCGGGGCTCGACACCGCCCCCTACCTCCAGCTCTACGCGCTCAGGGACGGCCAGGCCGGCTCGCGCCTGATCTCGGCCTGTCCCCTGGCGGGCGGCCCCTATGGCGCCATCCTCGTCGACCGCGGCTTCGTCGGCGACACCATCTCGGCCCGGCCCCCCGTCACCGACGCCGCCCGCCCCGTGGAGGTGGTCGGCCTGCTGCGCGAGCCCGAGCCGGGCAACTTCGTGACCCCCGACAATCGTCCCGCCGAGAACCAGTGGTTCTCCCGCGACGTCGCCGCCATGGCCCAGGCCCTGGGCGTCAGCGACCCGGCCCCGGTCTTCCTCCTGGCCGAGACGCCGACCAATCCGGCCTTCCCGGCGCTCCAGCCGGCGCCGCTTCCGGGCGAGATCCCCAACCGCCACCTGGAATACGCCCTGACCTGGTTCGGCCTTGCGGGCGCCCTGATCGCCGTCTATGCCGCCATGCTCTGGCGCAGATGGAAGAGTTGATGCGGTACGTCTCCACCCGGGGTGAGGCCCCGGCGGTCGGCTTTGTGGACGCGGTCCTCTCGGGCCTGGCCCCGGACGGCGGGCTCTATGTGCCGGAGACCTGGCCCAGCTTCACGACCGAAGAGATCGCGGCCTTCCGCGGCCAGCCCTACGCCCATGTCGCCGCCGCCGTCCTGGCGCGCTTCGCCGGCGAGGAGATCGACCGCGCGGCCATCGAGACGATGTGCGCCGAGGCCTACGCCTCCTTCGCCCATGCCGCAGTCGTGCCCCTGGTCCAGATCGCGCCGGACGCCTTCCTCGCGGAGCTCTTCCATGGGCCGAGCCTGGCCTTCAAGGACGTGGCGATGCAGTTGCTCGCCCGGCTCTACGAACACATCCTGGCCGGTCAGAACCGCACCCAGACCATTCTCTGCGCCACGTCGGGCGATACGGGCGGCGCGGCGGTGGAGGCCTTCCGCGGCCGCGATCACGTGCGGGTCTGCGTCCTCTTCCCCGAAGGCCGCATCTCCGAGGTGCAGCGGCGCTTCATGACCACCGCCACCGAGGCCAATGTCCGCTGCGTCTCGGTCCAGGGCACCTTCGACGACTGCCAGGCCATCGTGAAGGCGGCCTTCCAGGACAGGAGCCTGCGCCAGGCCGTCGACCTGACCGGCGTGAACTCCATCAACTTCGCCCGCATCGTCGCCCAGAGCGTCTACTACTTCACCACCGCCGTCGCACTCGGCGCGCCGGAGCGGCCGGTCTCCTACAGCGTGCCCTCGGGCAATTTCGGCGACGCCTTCGCGGGCTTCGTGGCGCGCCGCATGGGGCTGCCGATCGCCCGCATCGTGGTGGCCACCAATTCCAACGACATCCTGGCGCGCGCCTTCGAGGACGGCCGCTACGCCCGCGGCGAGGTGGCGGCCACCCAGAGCCCGGCCATGGACATCCAGTCGGCGTCGAATTTCGAGCGGCTCTATTTCGAGGCCGTCCGCCGCGAGGCGCTGGAGACCGCCCGCGCCTTCACCGCCTTCCACGAGGCCGGCCACATCGACCTTCCGCCCCAGGCCCACGCCTTCATGCGCGAGCTCTTCTCCGGCGTCGCGGTGAGCGAGGACGACACGGCGCGCGCCCTGGTGGCGACGCTGAACGAGACCGGCCAGCTGATCGACCCCCATACGGCGGTCGGCGTGGCGGCCATGCGCCGCGCCGGACCGGTCGAGGCGCCGATGGTGGTCCTGTCCACCGCCCATGCGGCCAAGTTCCCCGAGGCGGTGTCGGCGGCGACGGGGGTCATGCCGGACCTGCCGCGCTGGGCCCAGAGCCAGGCCGACCGCCCCGAACGCTTCGACCGCCTGCCGGCCGACGCCGAGGCCATCAAGGCCTGCGTGCGCGCCTTCGCTGAGAGCTGAGGCTTGGCTTCGGTCCACCAGCTCGCCAACGGCGTCCGCGTCGTCTGCGATCCGATCCCGGGGCTGGAGACCTCCGCGCTCTGCGTCGTCGCCGGCCGCGGGGCGCGGTTCGAACCCGCCGACCGCTCGGGCTGGTCGCACCTGCTCGAACACATGGTCTTCAAGGGCGCCGGCGCGCGTTCGGCCAAGGACATCGTCGAGACGATCGAGGGTCAGGGCGGGCAGATCAACGCCGCCACCGGCTATGAGCGCACCAGCTATCAGGTCCGCTGCCTGGCCGAGGGCCTCGATCTCGGCTCGGCCGTTCTCGCCGACCTCGTCCTGCGGCCGCGCCTGGAGCCCGAGGAGCTGATCCGCGAGAAGCAGGTCATCGGCCAGGAGATCGCCGAGGTCGCCGACACCCCCGACGACCTGGTCTTCGAACAGGCGCAGGCGGCCGCCTTCGCCGATCAGCCGCTGGGCCGCTCGATCCTCGGCACCACCGCCAGCATCGGGACCGCCACGCCTGCGACCCTGGCCGAGTGGCGCGACCAGCTCTACGCGCCCGACGCGCTGGTGGTCAGCGCCGCCGGGGCGGTGGACGAGACGGTGCTGCTGCGTCTGGCCGAACGGGACTTCGTCGCCGCCCGTCCGGCCGCCGCGGCGCCCCAGGCGCCCGACGCCCGCTTCCAGGGCGGCCAGGTGGTCACCGCGCGCCGCCTCGAACAGGCCAATCTCGTCTTCCTGCTGCCGGCCGTCGGCGTCCGCGACCCCGACTATTTCGCGCTTCGCCTGTTCGCCGAGATCCTCGGCGGCGGCATGGCCTCGCGCCTTTTCCAGGAGGCGCGCGAGAAGCGGGGCCTGGCCTACGCCATCGACGCCTATGGCGAGACCTATGCCGATCAGGGCGTGCTGGGCGTCTTCGCCGGCTGTGCGGCGGAGGATGCCGCCGAACTCGCCAAGGTCGCCGCGGGCGAGATCGGGCGCCTGGCCGCCACCGTCACCGAGGCCGAGCTCGGCCGCGCCAAGGCGCAGCTGAAGGGCGCCATGTTCATGGGCCGCGAATCGCCGCTCGGCCGCGCCGAACAGGCCGCCGCCCAGCTGCTGCTGTTCGACAGGCTCATCGCGCCCGCGGAGCTGGCGGCCGGGGTGGACGCCGTCGGCCTCGCCGATCTGCAGCGCCTGTCGGACCGGATTCTCGCGCCTCGCCGCGCGGTCGTCTCGGTCCTTGGGCCCCGCCGCGCCGGCGCGGCGACGGAGGCGTTCACGCACGCCCTGTTCGGCGCCGCTTGACGTCGCGCCCGATCGCGGACGCAATCGCCCCATGGCCCTGCTCGACTGGATGGCGTCCGAAGGGGGATTGAAGGTGGAGGGCGAGGGCGTCCTCCTGCGGCCCCCGCGCGCCGCCGACTACGCCGAATGGCGCGACCTGCGCGCCCGTTCGCGCGCCTTCCTGCAACCCTGGGAGCCGACCTGGCCGGCCGACGACCTGACGCGCGCGGCCTTTCGCCGCCGGCTGGCGGCCTATGCCCGCGACCGCGAGGCCGGGACCGCCTATTCCTTCTTCGTCTTCCAGCAGTCCGACGGCGCGCTGAGCGGCGGCATCACCCTGTCCAACATCCGCCGCGGCGTGGCCCAGATGGGCACGGTCGGCTACTGGTGCGGCGCGCCCTACGCCCGGCGCGGCCTCACCCTGGCCGCCGCGCGGGCCCTCAGCGGCTTCGCCTTCGACACGCTCGGCCTCCATCGGCTGGAGGCCGCCTGCCTGCCCCACAACGCCGCCTCGCGCCGCCTGCTCGCCAAGGCCGGTTTCGAGGAGGAGGGGTTCGCCAAGGCTTATCTGAAAATTAACGGCGTTTGGCGAGATCATGTGTTGTTCGCGCTCATCTCGCCCCGCCAGGCGGCGGGCGGCGCGGACGAACCTGTTTCCGTTTAGGCCGGCCGCCAGCGGCGCCGGCGCCGCACGAGGCCATGCCGAGCGATCGCTGGATCTGGGACGCGACGCCCACCCTGGAAGCCCTGGGCGCGGCCGCTGTCGCCCTGTGGCACTGGGAGCCCGCGCGCGACC
>CAYQPL010000062.1:0-972 GCA_964419395.1 uncultured Phenylobacterium sp.
CGTAGCAGGTGGCGTTCCCGAGATTGCCGTAGACGATGTCGCCGCCGGCCTCGCCGCGCAGGTGATCCTGGTCCTTGCCGCCGACCACCCAGTCGCCGCCCGCGCCGCCGCGCAGGGTGTCGTTCCCGGCGTTGCCGTGCAGGTCGTCGAAGTCGAAGCCGCCGGTGATGCTGTCGTCGCCGTCCTCGCCCCGGAGATAGCTGACCCCGTCGCCGCCCCAGATGGAGTCGTTGCCGGTCCCGGCGAACACCGTGTCGGCGCCCAGGCCGCCATAGACGCGGTCGTCGCCCCCGTGGCTGCGGATCAGGTCCTGGAACGGCGAGCCCGTGATCAGATCGGCGCCGTTGAAGATCGGGAAGGCGCCGAGCGACACGTCGTTGACGATGCCGAACGCCAGATCGACGATCGACACCGAGACGTCATAGATTTGCAGGACCGTCTGACCGTGCATCTGCTGCACGTATTGCGTGAGCGTCCCGCCCACCAACTCGCCGGCGCTGTTGAAGACGAAGTTGCCGTAATACCTGTCGGTGACGCCGCCGCCCTCCGCCTGGGCGAAGGTGGAGCTGTAGTTGGTGATGTACCGATCCCCGAGCGGACCGAGGAAGAGCTCGTCGAAGTTCAGTTCCGCGCCGGCGTTGACGACTGCCATGAAGAATCCCCCCACGCCGCGACAGGCGGCCTGGAAGACCTAGCGCCGAGCTTGCAGCATCACAACCACAAGTCGCCGAACGGGGGAATTCCTAGCGGCTGAACTTCTGGAACTTGATCCGCTGGGGAATGAGGCTGTCGGCGCCCAGACGGCGCTTCTTGTCCTCTTCATAGGCCTCGAAGTTGCCCTCGAACCATTCCACGTGGCTGTCGCCCTCGAAGGCCATGATGTGGGTGGCCAGACGGTCCAGGAACCAGCGGTCGTGGCTGATGACCACGGCGCCGCCGGGGAAGTCCTCCCGCGCGCTTTCCAGCGCCAGC
>CAYQPL010000062.1:982-14786 GCA_964419395.1 uncultured Phenylobacterium sp.
GCGTCTCGACGTCGAGGTCGTTGGTCGGCTCGTCGAGGAGCAGCTCGTTTCCGCCATCCTTCAAATGCCGCGCCATGTGCACGCGGTTGCGCTCACCGCCCGAGAGCAGGCCCACCTTCTTCTGCTGGTCGCCGCCCTTGAAGTTGAAGCTGCCCACATAGGCGCGGCTGGGGATTTCCCGCGTCCCGACCTTCATGATGTCCAGGCCGCCGGAGATCTCCTCCCAGACGGTCTTGTTGGGATCGAGGGCGTCGCGGTGCTGGTCCACATAGGACAGCTGCACGGTCTCGCCCAGGCGGATGGAGCCCTCGTCCGGCGTCTCCTGCTCGGTCAGGATCTTGAACAGGGTCGACTTGCCCGCCCCGTTGGGACCAATGACGCCGACGATACCGCCCGGCGGCAGCTTGAACGACAGGTCCTTGAACAGAAGCTTGTCGCCATAGGCCTTTTCCAGGTGGTCGGCCTCGATGACCACATGCCCCAGGCGCGGGCCCGGCGGGATCTGGATTTGGGCGAAGGTCTGCTTCTCGCGCTCCGAGGCGTTGACCAGGTCGTCGAAGGCGGCCAGGCGCGCCTTGGACTTCGAGCGGCGGGCCGAGGGGGACGAGCGCACCCATTCCAGTTCGCGCTCGATGGCGCGCTTGCGGCTCTCGCTCTCGCGCTCTTCCTGCGCGCTGCGCTTGGCCTTCTGTTCCAGCCAGGCGGAATAGTTGCCCTCGTAGGGGATGCCCTTGCCGCGGTCGAGCTCCAGCGTCCACTTGGTGACCTGGTCCAGGAAGTAGCGGTCGTGGGTGACCAGGATGACGCAGCCCGGGAAGTTCTCCAGGTGGTGCTGCAGCCAGGCGACGCTCTCGGCGTCCAGATGGTTGGTCGGCTCGTCGAGCAGCAGCATGTCCGGCTTCGACAGCAGCAGACGGGCCAGCGCCACGCGGCGCTTCTCGCCCCCCGACAGCTTGTCCACCGGCCAGTCGTTGGGCGGGCAGCGCAGGGCGTCCATGGCCATCTCGATGCGGCTGTCGATGTCCCACAGGTCGCCGGCGGCGAGCTTCTCCTGGAGGGCGGTCATCTCCTCCATCAGCTCGTCGGAATAGTCCTCGCCCAGCTTGGCGGCGACGGCGTGGTACTGGTCGAAGATCTTCTTCTCTTCGCACCAGGAGATGACATTGCCCCAGACGTCCAGCTTGTCGTCGAGCTGCGGCTCCTGCTCGAGATAGCCCATCTTGGTGCCCTCGGCGGCGCGCGCCTCGCCGGAGAACTCGGTGTCGAGGCCGGCCATGATCTTCAGCAGGGTCGACTTACCCGAGCCGTTGACGCCCACCACCCCGATCTTGGCGTCCGGATAGAAGGACAGCCAGATGTTCTCGAACACCTTCTTGTTGCCGGGATAGGCCTTGGTCAGGCCCTGCATCTGGAAAATGTATTGCTGCGCCATGGATGGTGCCGCGTCCGCCCTGAAGATTGCGATGGGGAAAGTCGGCCCTGCAGATAGCCGCCCCCCGCCTGGGGTGCAATGCGAGGGGGCCAAATCGCCGCCTCGCAAACCGCGCGCCGAGCTTGGCCGTCGGAACGGATCGCCGCCTCAGCGCTTATCTCCCGCAAGACGCCCCGCACCGGGGTCGCCACCGAAACAGCAGGAGATTCAGATGCATAAGGATCAAGTCGAAGGCGCCGCCAAGGACATGGGCGGCAAGGTCAAGGAAGCCGCCGGCAAGGCCACCGACAACGAGCGCCTGGAAGCCGAGGGCCAGATGGATCAGGCCAAGGGCAAGGTCCAGAAGGGCGTCGGCGACCTGAAGGAAGGCGCCCGCGACGCGCTCAAGCACTGAGCCACGCGCTGAGACACCCGATCGTCGAAGGCCGCCTCGTCCGCGAGGCGGCCTTCTTCATGCTTGATCGGCCCGGTTCGACGACCTAGGGGTGCAAGCCTGGGCTTGGGCCGGACGGCGTGGGCGGGGGCGTAAGTGACAGGGCATGTTGACCGGCCGCGGGCCGAGCCGACGATACGGGGCCGGGCGCTGCGGGCCTTCGACCTTCTCGTCCTCGCCGGGGCCATCGGCGTCTTCCTCTTCTACGTCAACCGCATCTTCCCGGAGCTGCCGCTCTATGCGAGCGACGAGGGCGCCTATCTGATCCGCGCCCTCTATGGGGACCTGCTGGCGGCGCGGCCGGAACTCCATCCGACCCTGCACCCCGTCGGCAACACCGTCTTCACCCTGCTGATCCGGCTGGTCGACGCCCTATCTCTGAACGTGGCGCCCTGGATGCGGACGATCGGCCTCGCCGCCTATCTCGGCGCGCTCTTCCTGCTCCATCGCGCGCTCCATGGCCCGGCCTGGCGCGGCCCCGCGGGCGCGGCGCTGCTCGCCGCCCTGGCCTACCCCTTCTATCGCTTCGTCGTAACGGCCATGCCGGAGGGGCTCTACGTCCTCGTCCTGGCCGGCCTGGCCGCGGCGGCCGCGCGCCTGCTGCCGACCCGCCCCTGGACGCACGCGGCGCTCACCGGCGCCCTGACGGCGGTGCTGGTGCTGATCAAGCCGCACGGAATCGTCGCCGTCCCCGCGACCGGCGCCCTCATCGGCGCCATGATCCTGTTCGGCCGACGCGGCCTGGCGCCCGCGGCCGGTCAGCTGGCGCTCTATCTGGCCGCCTTCGTGACGACGGGCGCGGCCATCCAGCTGCTCGCCGGCGCGCCCGGCCCGCCCTTCGCCTTCTTCCTCGGCGGCGCCTATGCCGACCAGTTCAGCCGCGCGCCGCCCGAGCCCCTGCGCACCGCCGCGCTCGGCGCCCTGGCCCTCGGTTCGGCCACCCTGCTGCTGGCGGCCACGCCGAGCTGGGCGAGCGCCGTGCGGTGGATGGAGCGCCGCCGGCGCGGGGCGGCGCCGGACGCGGCCGATCTGGCGAGCCTGTTCCTGGTCGTCGCCCTGGTCTGCACCCTGGCCATGGTGCTGGTCTTCGCCGTGCGGATCTCGCAGATCCCCGGCGAGAGCGGACGCCTGTGGGGGCGCTACTTCGAGTTCTACACCCCCCTGCTGTGGATCGCCGCGGCCGGCGCCCTGCCCGGCTTCTGGCGCGCCGGGGGCCGCGGACGCCGCCTGCTGGCCGCCGCCCTGCCCCTGGCCGGGGTCGTCGGCCTGGTGCTCGCCGGCCGGCTGGGCCTGGTCCTCTTCCCCTGGGACAGCGCCGCGCTCTCGGCCTTCTTCAGCCCGCGGCCCGAGCGCTGGATGTTCGTGCCCGACCTTCCCTTCCGGCTCCTGGCCATCGGCGCCGTCGCCGCCCTCGCCGTGGCCGTGGCCATGGGCGCCAGCCTCTCGCGGGCCTGGACCGCCCTCTTCGTCGCCCTGGGCCTGATCTCGACCCTCTATGACGACGCCTGGGTCGGCCGCGAGATCGCCGGCCCGCGACTCGATCTCGAACACGACCTGCACGTGGCCCGGGCCCTGACCGCCGACCATGTGGGCCCCACCGCCGTGGTCGCCCACGACAACAACGCCAGCCACCTCGCCTTCCTGCGCCTGGAGGGGCGGGCCCAGATGCGCGTGCGCCCGCCGGGCCCCATCCCGGCGGATGCGGTCGAGGGCTATGACGAGGTGGTGGTGATCGGCGCCGATACGCCCCCCGGCGCCTGGCGACGCGTCTATCTGGGCCGGGAGCTGGCCGTGTTCTTCCGGGAGGCGGGCCGATGAGCCTTTCGCGGCGGCTCTTCTGCGTCGGCCTCGCCGGCGCCGGCCTCAGCGCCTGCGACAAGCCGGACCGGCCGCCCACCCCCGCCTGGCGCCCGGACATCGGCTGGGACTCGGGGACGCGCGGCTTTGTCGACAGGGGCGCGCCTCTGGAGATGGTCCGCAACTGGGACTTCGCCCAGTCCCTGCACGGCTTCACCGCCGACGGCGCGGAGCTGCGGCGCCTCCCCGGCGAGGGGGTGGAGATGACCAGCGCCAGCGGCGACCCGAAGCTGCGCAGTCCCGCCGGCCTCGGTTTGGCCGGCGCCCGGGGCAGTCTTGTCCTGGTCCGCCTCGTCCGCCGCCAGGCCGCCGGCGCCTGGGACGGCGTCCTCTACTACGCCACCGCCAAGCGCGGCGAATCGGCCAGCTTCATGAGCCAACCTCAGGCGAAGACGCCGCCCGAGCCGGGCGCGGAGGTCATATTGGTCTACGACATGGCCCATCCCACCCTGGGCGGCCGGGACTGGCTCCGGTCCCGGATCGAACAGATCCGGCTGGACACCGAAGCCGCCCCCGGCGGGGTGGTCCTGGTCCGGCAGATCGCCGTCGCCGCACGGCCGCCGGAGGCCCCGGCGCCCTGAGGCCCCTGGTCATTCCCGCCGCGCCGGCGTCCAATGGACCACGGGAGGGGCGCTCATGACGACCGCCGGAACAGGCTGAGATGGCGACGACCGCCGCGGTGCTGGGCGTGGAGAACGCCAGCTTCGACTATGGCGCGACGCGCGTGTTCGAAGGCGTCAGCTTCTCGCTGGACGCCGCGCGCACCGCCCTGGTGGGCGAGAACGGCGCCGGCAAGTCGACCCTGCTGAAGTGCCTGACCGGCGAGCTGGAGCTGAACGCCGGCAAGGTGGTGCGCTCGCGCGGGCTGAAGATCGGCTACGTGCCGCAGGAGGCGCCCGAGGCGCTGCTGCCGATGACGGCCCGCGAGGTTCTGGCGCAGGCGCTGCCTGACGACGGCTCGGAAGACTGGCGGACCGACGTCCTGCTGGACGAATTCGAGATCCCGCCTGAGCTGGCCGAACGGCGCTTCGAGGCGCTGAGCGGGGGGTGGCGGCGGCTGTTCATGATCGCCGCGGCGGTGCGGCTGGCCGAGCCGGACCTGCTGATCCTGGACGAGCCGACCAACCACCTGGACCTGTCCAACATCAACCGGCTGGAGCGGTGGCTGGCGGCCGAGCGTCGCCTGCCCATGCTGATCGTCAGCCACGACCGCGCCTTTCTGGAGCGGACCACGACGCGGACCGTCTTCCTGCGGCGGGACGGAGCCCACAGCTTCGCCGCCCCCTTCGTCCAGGCCCGCGCCGAACTGATGGCCCGCGACGCCGCCGACGCCGTTCGCCGCAAGCTGGAGGCCCGAGAGATCGCGCGCCTGGAACAGGTGGCGCACCGCTACCGCCAGTGGGGCGTGCTGAACGACAAGTTCCACAAGCGGGCCAGGGCCACCGAAAAGCGGATCGCCCGCATCGAGGCCGAGCGAACGGACGCCTATGCCGGCCGCGAGCGCCGGCTGGAGCTGGCCGACGGCGAGATGGACGCCAAGGTCGCCCTGCGGCTGGCGGACCTGCAGGTCGCCGCGCCGGACGGGCGGCCGCTCTACCGGATCGACCGGCTGAACGTGGCCGTGGGCGACCGCATCGCGCTGCTGGGCCCGAACGGCGCGGGGAAGTCGATGCTGCTGGCGGCGCTGGCGGCGGCCTACGACCCCGAACAGACCCACTATGACGGGACCGCCGCCGTCCGCTTCAACCCCTCGGTCCGCCTGGCCGTCTTCGACCAGGGCATGCGCGACCTGCCGCTGGGGACGAGCCTGTTCGACTATGTGGCCGCCGCCGAGGGCGCGACGACGGCCCAGGCCAACGCCCTGCTGGCCAAGGCCGGCTTCTCCCATGCCCGCGTGAAGGGTCCGATCGGCGACCTCAGCCATGGCGAACGGGCGCGGCTGATCTTCCTGCGGCTCAAGCTCGGGCGGCCCAACCTCTACCTCCTCGACGAGCCCACCAACCACCTGGACATCGAGGGCCAGGAGGCGCTGGAGGCGGAACTGGAGGAGGGCGACACGACCTGCCTCTTCGTCTCGCACGACCGGCACTTCACCCGCGCGGCGGCCAACCGCTTCCTGGAGATCCGCAAGGGGCGGCTGGTCGAGATCGCGGAGCCCGACGCCTTCTTCGAGGCCCAGTAGGCCTATCGGCTGAACCGCCCCCGCCGCGTCGGCTGCGGCGGGGCGAGCGGCTGCGGCGCGCCATGCTGCTGGTAGCCCCGCTCGTAGGCGTCGTAGCTCCACCCGTAGCCGCCTTGCGCGCCATAGGCCGATCCGCCGTACGGCTCGCCGGCGCCAT
Organism: uncultured Phenylobacterium sp.; assembly: GCA_964419395.1. Lineage (GTDB taxonomy): Bacteria > Pseudomonadota > Alphaproteobacteria > Caulobacterales > Caulobacteraceae > Phenylobacterium. Next base: position 7,044 of record CAYQPL010000062.1, read on the forward strand.
CGAACAGGCGCGGAGGCGCCGCGCTCATCGGCTGGCAGTAGAGGCCCTGGCCGTAGGACCAGGTGGAGCAGCCCTCCTGGGCGTAGAGATAGTTGGGCTGCACCTGGGCCTGGACCTGGCTGTCCAGCAGCAGGCCGCCGCGCGGGCCGCCGAAGCGGTTGTGCTCGATCACCGGCGCGCCGCCGGCGAAATAGGCGCCGTACTCGTCGCCCCACACAACGGACTCGCGCACCGCCACCTCGCCCCAGTCGGAGATGATCCCCCGCCGGGCGCGCACGCGGCTGCGGATCAGGTCGAGCTTGGCCCCGCGATCCACATAGAGGCCGGTGATCCACCCGCCCACATAGCTGTTCTTGACCACCAGCTTGCCGCCGCCGCTGCGCAGGCCGCGCACGGTGACGCCCGTCGAGCCCGGCAGGGTCCCGCCCTCGGCGACGACGCCGACCTGCGTCAGATAGCTCTCGCCGGCCGCCGGGGTGATGTCGAGGCCGCGGACGTCGGCGGCGATGCGCACCTGCTGGAAGTCGAGCGTGGCGGTGTCGACGAGGACGGCGGCGTCGTTGGTCCGCGCCTCGATGGTCGACTGGCGCGCCAGCAGCCGGCCGCCGGAGACGAAGATGGCGGCGGCCTCGCCGCTGTAGCGGACATAGGTGTTGACCAGGGCCAGCTCGGCGTCGACCGCCTCGATGCAGGCGCTGCGCCCGCCCTGGTCGGACTCGATGACCAGCTCGCGGATCTCCACCCCCCGCGTGCCCGGCGCGATGCGGATGCAGGGCGCGCCGGCGGCGGGCGCGATGCGCGCGGGCTGCGGGTTCGGCCCGGGCGCGAACGTCGGCGTCCCCTCCCCGATGAGGGTGACCGGCCGGTCGATATAGAGGGTCTCCCGGCAGACCCCGCCGCGGGCGCGCAGGAAGAGCACGCCGCCGTCCCGCAGGGCCCAGAGGGCGTCGGAGATCGGATAGGGGCCGAGGTTCGGATCGGCGCAGTCGACCACCACGCTGTCCAGGAAGCCCCCCTGGGGCGGATAGGGGTATTGCGGCCAGCCCGGCTGCGGCCGCGGCTTGCGCGGCTTGTGGTCGGGCTTCTTCCAGTGGTCGGGCCGGTAGTTGGAGCGCAGGGGCGGCGTGATCAGCCCGCCGAAGTTGGGCCGGATCTGCGCGTCGACCTTGGCGTCCGGATAGGCCTGGGCGGCGCCGGCCAGAGCCGCGCTCAGCAGCGCCGCGACCAGCGTCGCGGCCCGGGGAAGCCGCCGCATCTTGGACGAGGAGAACGGGATCGCCATGGCGCGCCTCTGTCAGGTTCGTGGCGCGCGAGAGACCTGGGCCAGGAGCTCGCGCAGCCGTTGGGCGGAGGGTTTGAAGCCGGAGAGCGCGCCGTCGATCTGGTAGACGACGGCCGCGGCCTTGTCCTGGTCGGCCACGCCCTCGACGCCCAGGGAGAAGAAGGTCGACATGGCGTACTTGGCCTCGGCGCTGCCCTGCCGGTCGGCCTGGGAGAACCAGTAGAAGGCGCGCGCATAGTCGCGCGGCACGCCCACGCCCTCGGCGTACATCACCGCCAGGGCCAGCTGGGAGCGCGCCTGGCCGTTGACGGCGGCGTACTGGATGGCGCGCACCTCTTCCAGCGGGGTCAGCTTGCCGGTCATCGGCCGGCCCAGCATGGCCTGGAAGGTCTGGATCTCCGTCGTCGAGAGGTCCGACAGCTTCACGGCCGGTCTGGGGATCACCTGCAGATAGGCCAGCGCATGGCCGACGTGGAGGAAGGGCAGTTCGTCCAGGCGCGCCAGGGCCAGGGTCTCCGCCTCGCTGGCGCGGACGCTCTCGTCCGAATGCGGCACCCCCGACTCCGGCGCCTCGGGCGGGTAGAATTCGAAGGGCGGCACCCAGCGGTTGGCCTTGGCTTCGGCGTCCGCGCCCAGCGCCGCGCGGCTGGCCGAGGACCGCTCGAAATCCTTGAGCATGACGTAGCCGGCCACGTCGCCAGCCTGGGCGGCCAGATAGTTGAAGAGGTAGACGTCCACGTCGTTGCGGGTGAACAGGGTGGCCGCCGCCGGCGGCCGCCGCTCGCGCAGGTCCCGCTCGTCGATGGGCGAGGCCTCGTAGGGATCGCCGAAGGGGCCGAAGCCGATGTCGTGCAGCCGCGCCAGGGTGCGGAAGCCGGCGGCGCCCTGGGTCGCGAGCACGTAGATGACGCGGACGCGGACCTGCTGGCGCTCCTCCGCACTCATCCGGCCGAGCAGGTGCTCCAGCGCCGCATAGGCGCCGCGCCGCTCGGCCTCCCGGCAGTCCTCGAAGCGGGCGCCGCGCTCGTGACGCCGCCGCGGGCCGGTCACGGTGGGCGAGAAGCCGTCCGGGTTGGACAGGGCCAGTTCGAGCCACACCGCCGCCTCGACCGGATCGTAGGTCTTGCGCTGTTCGGCGTCGCGCCCGCTGTAGCGGCGTCCGAGGTCGAGCTGGGCGAAGAAGTCGCCGGCGAAGGCGTGCCGCCGCAGGGCGCGGATCTCGGTTTCCTGGGCGTTGAACTCCGGCGCGCCGAGGAAGGTCTGGGGCCGCGGACAGGAAAGGCTGGCCGTGCGGCCCGCCGGCCCATGCGGCTTGGGTTCGCAGCCCAGGAGGGGGACGAGGGACAGCAGCACGGCCAGGGTCAGGCCCTTGCGCGCGCCCTCGCGGCACGGTCGGCCCTCCCCATGGACCATAGCGCCTTGCTCCCCTCGCAGCGCGTTAACCATGTTTCGCAGGGCAGTAGCCTTGCGGCGGACACCACTGTCAAGCTCACGCCCAGAATGGGTCGGTGAATTCTTCGTCACGGCCGCACGGCGCGCCTTGGCCCGCTTCGCCGAACAGGGGTCGTCCGCTTTTTCGCCCGAAACCCCCGGCAGGCTCGACCGTGAGGGACAGGCATGTTGGGATGCGATCTATGATTGAGCCGCGACTGAAACCGACCTTGTCCGCGTTCCTCGCCCTGACCGTGGCCGCGCCGGCCCTCGCCGCGCCTCCCGCGCCCGCCGGCCTGCCGCTGGACGGGCCCGCCACGCCGGAGGCCTGCGCGCGGCTGGGCTTCACCAGCTTCGGAGGAAGAGATCCGGCTTGGCGTGGGGCTCCACAGTACGCCCCGCCGCCTCCGCCGGCCGCCCCGGCGCCCGGCACGCGCCAGGGCCAGACCATTCCGCCCCTGCCGGTCCCGCCGGTGCAGAGGCGCGTTGATCAGCCGTCGCAGTCGGTGACGATCACCGGCTCGGCCGTGGGCCGTCCCGCGCCCGTCTTCGGGCCGCCGCCCATGGGTCCGCAGGTCGACACCGAGCGCTATCCCGACGCCACGCCCAACCCGGTCAAGCGGACCGCCGAGGATCCCGTCTCGACCTTCTCCATCGACGTGGACACGGCCAGCTACGCCAATGTCCGCCGCTTCCTGAACGAAGGCGAACAGCCGCCGACCGACGCCGTCCGGGTGGAGGAGCTGATCAACTACTTCGACTATGGCTACGCGCCGCCGGCCAGCCGCCAGCCGCCGTTCGCCACCACCGTCGCGGTCGTTCCCTCCCCCTGGTCGCAGGCGCGCCAGCTCGTCCACATCGGCGTGCAGGGCTACGAACTGCCGGCGCGCGAGCGGCCGCCCCTGAACCTCGTCTTCCTGATCGACACCTCCGGCTCGATGAGCACGCCCGACAAGCTGCCGCTGGCGCGAAAGGCGATGGAGGTCCTGATCGACGAGCTGGGGCCCCGGGACCGCGTCGCCATGGTCGCCTATGCCGGGTCGGCTGGCGCCGTCCTGGCGCCGACGGACGGTCGTCAGAAGCTGATGATGCGTTGCGCCCTGGGTAGCCTGCGGGCCGGTGGCTCCACCGCCGGCGGCCAGGGGCTGGCGCTCGCCTACGACCTGGCCCGGCAGAATTTCGACCCGAAGGCGGTCAACCGCGTCGTGCTGATGACCGACGGCGACTTCAATGTCGGCATCGCCGATCCGGAGCGGCTGACGGATTTTGTGGCCGGACGCCGGCAGGACGGCGTCTATCTCTCGGTCTACGGCTTCGGCCGCGGCAACTACAACGACACGATGATGCAGGCCCTGGCCCAGAACGGGAACGGCACGGCGGCCTATATCGACGGCCTCACCGAGGCGCGGCGTCTGTTCCGCGAGGATCTGCCCCGCAGCTTCTTCCCCATCGCCGACGACGTGAAGATCCAGGTGGAGTTCAACCCCGCCGCGGTCGTGGAGTATCGGCTGATCGGCTACGAGACCCGCCTTCTCAACCGCGAGGACTTCAACAACGACCGGGTCGACGCCGGCGAGGTCGGCTCCGGCGCGTCGGTGACGGCCCTCTACGAGATCACGCCGGCGGGGGCGCGGCCCTCCGCCGATCCGCTGCGCTACCCGCCGCCGGCCCGCCCCGGCGGCGCGGCGCCGAGCGAGGGCGGCGAACTCGCCTTCCTGAAGATCCGCTACAAGCCGCCCGGCGAAGACCGCTCCCGGCTGATCTCGCGCCCGATCACGGCGCGCGACCGCATCGGCAGCCTCAGCCAGGCGCCGGAGGCGACCCGCTGGGCGGTCGCCGTGGCCGGCTTCGGCCAGATCCTACGCCAGGACCCGTGGGTCGCTGCGGACTTCGGCCTCGACGAGGTGGAGGCCCTGGTCCAGGGCGCCCGCGGCGCCGATCCCGACGGCGAGCGGGCGGAGTTCCTCACCCTGGTGCGGGCCGCCGACGGCGCGCAGCATCCGGCCGGGCGGAATTGAAGACGCCGGATCGCATTCCTAGCTGAAGCGTTGCAACCCGATCGGGGGCCAATGTGCGTCGAGCGAGGGAAGGTTCCGTGTTTCAGCCCAGGGGGACGGCCCGGAAGGACCTGATCCGGCTGCGTCCGCACGACGCGCCCGCCCCCACCGCCTCCGGCCTGGCCGGCTTCCACCTGGTGGACTCCACCATGATGTATGCGCCCCGCTCCGGCGGCGTGAAGCGCTACCTCCACGCCAAGGGCGACTGGCTTCGCCGGCGGCGTCCGGACATTCGGCACACCATCGTCGCGCCCGGCGCGCGCACCCGCCTGGCCGAGCCCGGGCGCGTGACCGTCGCGGCCGCGCGGCTGCCGTTCGGCGACGGCTACCGCATGCCCGCCAGCGTGGCCAAGTGGACGGCGATGATCCGGCTTCTGGCCCCCGACGTCATCGAGGCCGGCGACGTCTTCGTGCCGGGCCTGGCCGCCATCGAGGCCGGGCAGTCGCTCGGCCGGCCGGTCGTCGGCTTCTGTCACACCGACGCGTCCGCCCTGGCCGCCCTGCATCTGGGCGAGTGGGCGCGCGCGCCGGCCCGCCGCCAGTGGGCGGAGACCTTCGCCCGCTTCGACCGCGTGGTGGCGCCCAGCCGGCACATGGCCGAGCGCCTGGGCGAGGCCGGCATCGACAGGGTGGCGATCCAGCGGCTGGGGGTCGATCTCGACCTCTTTCATCCCGATCGCGCCGATCGGCCGGCCCTGCTGCGCCGGCTGGGCCTGCCCGCGCGCACCCGGCTGCTGGTCTTCGCCGGCCGGCCCGCGCGCGAGAAGAACATCGACGCCATGATCTGCGCCATCGAGCGCCTGGGCGACCCCTACCGCCTGCTGCTCGTCGGCGCCGGCGGCGAAAGCCGCTTCACCCGCCGGGTCGTCAGCCTGGACTACGAGAGCGATCCGCTCGCCCTGGCCGGCCTGATCGCCAGCGCCGACGCCTTCCCGCACGCCAATGAGAACGAGCCCTTCGGCCTGGCCGCCCTGGAGGCCCTGGCCGCCGGCACCCCGGTGATCGGGCCCCGCCGCGGCGGCGTGGGCGAACTGATCGACGAGTCCGTCGGCCAGTGCGCCGAGGGCGTTGAGCCCGCCGCCCTGGCCGAGGCCATCGAAGCCCTCATCGCGCGGGATCTTCCGGCCCTGTCGGCCGCCGCCCGCCGGCGCGCCGAGAGCCGTCATGGCTGGGACGCGACCTTCCAGGGCATGACGCGCCTCTATGGCGAACTGGTCGCCGGAACGGCGCCGGCCGGTCCCCTGGCGATGAGCGCCTGAGGCCGGCCGGGCCGCACGCCGCCTACCGCCCGGTGGGCAGGTCCTTGAACGGGATGTCCTTGTCCACCCGGATGTCCCCGGGAAGGCCCAGCACACGCTCGGCGATGATGTTGCGCAGGATCTCGTCGGTGCCGCCGGCGATCCGCAGGCCCGGGGCCGACATCAGCGAGGCGTGGAAGGCCCCGCGCAGGGGCGCCAGTTCCGGGTCGTTGATGATCCCGTACTGATCCAGCATCTCCACGGCCGTGTTGGCCAGCTCCTGCATCTGGACGGCGGAGATGATCTTGCCGATGGAGCTTTCCGGTCCAGGCGTCTCGCCCTTGGACAGCGCCGTCTTGGTCCGGTTGCGGGTGTGCTTCAGCCCCTCGGCCTGGACGTACCAGTCGGCCAGCTTCTCGCGCAGGGCCTGGTCCTTGATGGCCGCGCCGCCGTCGAGCCCCGGCGTCTCGCGCGCGGCCTCCATGAAGGCGCTCCAGCCGGCGCCCGACGCGCCGCCCACGGCCAGACGCTCGTTCATCAGGGTGACCAGCGACACCCGCCAGCCGTCGTCGACGGCGCCCAGGCGCTGGCTGTCCTTCACCCGGACATTGGTGAAGAAGACCTCGTTGAAGCCCGAGCCGCCGGACATCTGGTGGATCGGCCGCACCTCCACGCCCGGATCCTTCATGTCGATCCAGAACATGGTCAGGCCCTTGTGTTTGGGCGCGTCTGGATTGGTGCGGCAGATGACGATGCCGAAGTCGGAGAACTGGGCGCCGGTGGTCCACACCTTCTGGCCGTTGATGATCCAGTCGCCCGAGCCGTCGGGCGCGCGCTCGGCCCGCGTGCGCGAGCCGGCCACGTCCGATCCGCCCGAGGGTTCGGAGAAGAGCTGGCACCAGATCTCCTCGCCGCGGATGGCGGGACCGACGAAGCGCTTCTTGGTCTCTTCGTCGGCGAAGGTCATGACAGTGGGCACGCACATGCCCAGGCCGATCTGGAAGGGGTTGCCCGGCGTCGGATAGGCGCTTTCTTCCTGGTTGAAGATCACCTGCTGGATCGGGTTGCCGCCCTGGCCGCCCCATTCCTTGGGCCAGGTGATGCAGGCGTAGCCGGCGGCGGCCTTCTTGGCCTGCCAGGCCTTGGCGGCGCCGAGGCCGTCATTGGATTCCGACAGCGGATCGGCTTGGCCCTCGCGCTTCTTCGGGGCGTTCGCGGCCAGCCAATCGCGGACCTGCTGGCGGTAGGCGGCCTCTTCGGGGGTGTCCTTGAAGTCCATGGTCTCTTCCTCCCTCAGGCGGCGGCCGCGTTGCGGCGTTCGAGGTGGCTGACGAGGCGCTCCTTCCAGACCCGGGGAGCGCCGGCGACCAGCGACAGCTGGCGCGAGCGGCGATAGTGCAGGTGGCAGTCCATTTCCCAGGTGAAGCCGATGCCGCCGTGGGTCTGGATGTTCTCCTTCGAGGCGAACCAGTAGGCCTCCGACGCGGCGATCCGCGCGGCGCTGGCGGCCACCGGCAGTTCGGCGGCCCCGGTGTTCAGCGCCCAGGCGCCGTAATAGGCGTTGGAGCGGGCCAGCTCGTTCTTCACGTACATGTCGGCCAGCTTGTGCTTGATCGCCTGGTAGCTGGCGATCACCCGGCCGAAGGCGTAGCGCTCGAGGGCGTAGGCCTTGGCCATCTCCAGGCAGCGGTCGGCGCCGCCGCACTGTTCGAAAGCCAGCAGCACGGCCGCGCGG
>CAYQPL010000062.1:14796-19278 GCA_964419395.1 uncultured Phenylobacterium sp.
GACGAAAGGCTGCTCAGCACTCCATTACGAGCTAGCTCAGCCAGCACGGCCGCGCGGTCGAAGACCTGCTCCAGCAGCTCGAAGCCCTGGCCCGCCTCGCCCAGCCGACGCACGGGCGTGTCCTTGAAGGTCAGCCTGGCGGCGTCGCGGGTGGGGTCGAGGGTCTTGACGCTCTCGCGCGTCACCGAGGCGTCGGTGAGGTCGGCGATGAAGAGCGCCGGCCGGCCGTTCTCCTTGGCCAGCACCAGGGCGACGGTGGCGATGTCGCCGTCCGTCACCGGCAGCTTCACGCCGTTCAGCTTGCCGCCGTCCACCACGGCCTGCAGCGAGGAGGCGGTCGTGACGCCGGGACCTTCGGACACCGCCACCGCGCCGATCACCTCACCCGCGGCGATCCGCGGCAGGAGGTAGGTCTTCTGCTCGTCGTTCCCGGCCAGCATCACCGCTTCGGCCAGGAAATAGACGGTGGAGGCGAAGGGGATCGGCGCCACCGCGCGGCCCAGCTCCTCGGCGATGACGCAGAGCTCGAGCCGGCCAAGACCCAGGCCGTTGTATTCCTCCGGGATCGCCGCCCCCAGCCAGCCCTGCTCGGCCACCGCCTTCCACAGGTCCTCGTCGTAGGCCCGGCCCTCGTCGTCGAGAACCTTGCGCACCCGGTCGGTCCCGCACCGCGCGTCGAGGAACTTTCGCGCCTCGTTCTTCAGAAACTTCTGGTCGTCGGAAAAATCGAAATTCATGCCCGTCTGTCCCGCCGAAATCGCGGCGTCTAACGTTTCCCCTGCCCGCCACCATACGCATCGTGCGCGGCGTGGAAAGATTGACCTCGCGTCAAGGATTTCAGGGTCTTATGCGACCAAACAACAGTGATGGTGCGTATGGCCAAGGCGGTTTTTCAGCGGAATCAGAGGGTCTGGGTCGAAAGCGTCGGCGCCTGGGCGGTGATCGAAAAAATCGTGCCGGTCTGGGCGCGAGGCTTCGACGAGCCGGTCCGGGTGACCTACGACGTCGGCCTGGGGCGCGATTTCCACGCGCACGAGCTGCGCGGCGAGCAGTCGACTCACGACCTGATGAACGACGACGAGCCCAGCTGGCGGCTGCTGCGGGCCCGCAACAAGTGGCAGCAGCCCGAGGACTGCGAGCACCATCCCTATCCTGGCACCTATCCGGTGGTGGTCACCGACGCCCAGGACTGGGGCGGCTGGCGGGTGCCGGGCGCCGAATACGACCGCGATCCCCTGAAGGTCGAGTTCCAGGCGCGCCTGATCGCCTCGTCCAAACGGCTGCTCTCCCTCGCCCGCCACCTGACGGCCATGGTCGACGAGGCGCCGGAGGACGCCCCGCCGGAGATCCGCCGCCTGGCGGAGGAGGCCCGCAAGGTGGAGCGCTACCTGCAGGAGATTCCCGCAGCGCCCGACGGCGGGGGCGAGGCGGAGGAAAGCGCCGCCTGACCCGGCGCCGCGCATGATCGACCCGGCGCGCGCCCGCCGCCCCTGGCGAGCGGCCGGCCGGAGGTCTAAATCGGTGTCATGCGCACCGAAACGCCCCAGCCGATCCGCCTGGCCGACTACCGTCCGCCGGCCTTCCTCGTCGACACCATCGAGCTCGACTTCGACCTGAAGCCCAGCGCCACGCGGGTGAAGGCCAGGCTCGCCCTGCGCCGCAACGGCGACCACGCCGAGCCGCTGGTGCTGAACGGGGAGCGGCTGAAGCCCATCTCGGTCGCCATCGACGGCCGGCCGCTGGGCGAGGACGAACGGGCCATCGACGCCGAGTTCCTGACCATCCCGGGCGCGCCCGACGCCTTCGTGCTGGAAACCGAGGTCGAGATCGACCCCGCCGCCAACAAGGCGCTGGACGGCCTCTACATGTCGGCCGGCCGCTTCTGCACCCAGTGCGAGGCCGAGGGCTTCCGCAAGATCACCTGGTTCCCCGACCGGCCCGACGTGCTGGCGCGGTACACGGTGCGGATGACGGCGGACAAGAGCTTCCAGCGCCTGCTCTCCAACGGCAATCTGATGGAGTCCGGCGAGACGGCCGACGGCCGCCACTACGCCGTCTGGAACGATCCCTTCCCCAAGCCCTGCTACCTCTTCGCCCTGGTGGCCGGCGAGCTCGACGTGCTCGAGGACAGCCTCGTCACCATGTCCGGGCGCAAGGTCGACCTGCGCATCTATGTCGATCCCGGCCAGGCCGCCCGCGCGGCCTACGCCATGGACGCCCTGAAGCGCTCCATGACGTGGGACGAGGAGGCCTTCGGCCGCGAGTACGACCTCGACCTCTTCATGATCGTCGCCGTCCGCGACTTCAATTTCGGGGCGATGGAGAACAAGGGGCTGAACATCTTCAACTCCTCGCTCCTGCTGGCCGATCCGGAGACCGCCACGGACCTCGACTACGAGCGCATCGAGAGCGTCGTCGCCCACGAGTACTTCCACAACTGGACCGGCGACCGGATCACCTGCCGTGACTGGTTCCAGCTCTGCCTGAAGGAGGGGCTGACCGTGTTCCGCGACCAGAGCTTCTCGGCCGACATGCGCGGCGAGGCGGTGCAGCGGATCAAGGACGTGAAGGCCCTGCGGGCCCGCCAGTTCTCCGAGGACCAGGGCCCCCTGGCCCATCCCGTGCGGCCGTCCAGCTACCTGAAGATCGACAACTTCTACACCGCGACCATCTACGAGAAGGGCGCGGAGGTCATCCGGATGCTGAAGACCCTGATCGGGCCGGACGCCTTCCGGAAGGGCATGGACCTCTATTTCGACCGCTGGGACGGCCACGCCACCACGGTGGAGGCCTTCATCGCGTGCTTCGCCGAAGCCTCCGGCCGCGACCTGTCGAACTTCTTCGCCTGGTACGAACAGGCCGGCACGCCGCGGATCGACATCCGCAGCCGCTACGACGCCGCGGCGCGGACCCTGGAGCTTGATCTTTCCCAGACCAACCCCGCCACGCCCGGCCAGCCGAACAAGACGCCCCTGCCCGTGCCGGTCCGCATCGGCCTGCTCGACGGCGAAGGCCGCACCCTCGCCTTCGAGCGGGATGGCGAGGCCGTCGACGAGACGGTGGTCGTGCTGGACGGCGCCAAGGCCACGGTGCGCCTGACCGGCGTCGACCGCGCGCCGGTGCTGTCGGCCCTGCGCGGCTTTTCCGCTCCGGTCGTCCTGACCACCGACGCCGAGCCCAAGGACCGCTATGTCCAGCTGGCCGCCGATCCGGACCTCTTCAACCGCTGGGAGGCCGGCCAGGATCTGGCCCGCGAACTGATGCTCGCCCGCGCCGCCGGCCGCCCCGACGAGGTCAACGAGGAGCGCTACGCCGAGGCGGTCGGCCGCGCGCTCGCCGACCAGGCCGCCGATCCGGCCTTCAAGGCCCTGCTGCTGGCCCTGCCGACGGAGTCGGACCTGGCGCTCGCCCGCCAGCCGGCCGATCCGGCGGCAATCCATGCCGCGCGCGAGGCCCTGCGCGCCCGCCTCGCCCTGCACCTGGAAGAGGAGCTGAAGCGCCTGCACACCAGCCTGCAGGGAATGGGCGAGTTCTCTCCGGACGCCGCGGAGGCCGGCCGCCGGGCCCTGCGCAACACCGCGCTCGACCTCCTGGCCGCCAACCCCCATGCCGAGACCGTCGACCGGGCCCGGGGCCATTACGAGGCGGCGGGCAACATGACCGACGCCATGGGCGGCCTCTCGGCCCTGATGAGCATCGGCGGCGAGGCCTTCGAAGAGGCCCTGGCCGACTTCTATGCGCGCTGGACCTCCGAACCGCTGGTCATCGACAAGTGGTTCGCCCTGCAGGCCCGCGATCCGTCCGAGGGCGCGCTGGGCCGCGTGCTGGGCCTGACCGCCCACCCCGCCTTCGACCAGAAGAACCCCAACCGGCTGCGGGCTCTCGTCGGGACGTTCGCGGCCGGCAATCCGGCCCGGTTCCACGATCCCAGCGGGGCGGGCTACCGCTTCCTGGCCGACCAGATCCTGGCGGTCGACGCCTTCAACCCGATGACGGCGGCCCGCCTGCTGGAGCCGCTGGGCGGCTGGCGGCGCTACACGCCCGAACTGGGGGCGAAGATGCGCGGCGAGCTGGAGCGGATCGTGGCCAAGGACGGGCTGTCGAAGAACGTCTACGAGCTGGCCTCCCGGGCGCTGGCCGAGGACTGACGCACCGCGCGGCACTCCGATTGTCGCCAGCGCGACCGTATGACTCGTGACGCGGGGAGTCGGCGCGCTTAGACTCGCGGTTCGGTGACTCGGTTTTGGGTATAGGGGAGCGGCGGGCCTTGGCCGGACGCGGACGTCAAAGTGCGGCTCGCAGCCACCCTGGCCGTCGCCGGACGGACGTCGCCGCCGGCGGGCGGGCGCGGCCCACCTTCGCCTTCGCCCGGATCGCCATCCTCGCCACCCTGCTCCTGATGGCGGTCTACACCGCCTTCGCCGTCCAGCGGATCCAGTCCGAGCCCAGCGGCGCGGCCGCCGCCAGCGCCGCCCTTCCCGG
>CAYQPL010000063.1:0-18941 GCA_964419395.1 uncultured Phenylobacterium sp.
GGACGCCTTACCCCGCCTCCGCCCAGGCCTTCAGGAGCTGGTGGGCGATGGCGAGCGGGCCGGGGGCCGAGGCGTCCTCGATCCTGCCGGCCAGCAGGTCGCGGGCTTCGGCGCGGGTGAACCAGCGGACCTCCGATAGCTCGGTCTGGTCGGGCGCGGCGTCGTCGTTCTCCACCTCGGCCATGAGGCCGATCATCAGCGAGGACGGATAGGGCCAGGGCTGGGTGGAATGGTAGGTGACGGTGGTCGCCTTCAGGCCCGCCTCCTCCATCAGCTCGCGGGCGCAGGCCTCCTCGATAGTCTCGCCGGGCTCCAGGAAGCCGGCCAGGGCGGAGAACATGCCTTTGGGCCAGGCCGCCTGCCGGCCCAGCATGCAACGGTCGCCGATGAAGGGCAGCATGATCACCACCGGGTCGGTGCGCGGGAAGTGCTCGGCCTTGCAGGCGGGGCACTGGCGCTTCCAGCCGCCGTCGACGGGCAGGCTCGGCTCGCCGCAGGCGGCGCAGTGGCGATGGCGTCGGCGCCACTCGAACATCGACTTGGCCGTCGCCGCCATGGCCGCCTCGGCGGGCGTCAGGCGCATGGCCACGGCGCGCAGGTCCTCGAAGGCGCCTAGGCCGCGCAGAGGGCCCTCGGCCGGGTCGACCCCGCCCTCGATGTCGACGGCGAAGACAGCGGTCTCCTTCCACAGGCCCATGAACAGCAGCCGCTCGGCGCCGCCGGCCAGCTCGTCGGACATGGTCGCCGGCACATAGGCGATCTGCACGCCGCCGCCAGGGGCGGCTTCGCAAAGCGGCCGGCCGTTCCACAGGACCATGGCCAGCGATTCGGGCGAGGCCTGCATCTCGGCGAGCCAGGCGGCGTCGCTCCGCCGGTCGCTGGCCCGGTCGAGGGGGTTGCCGGCGAAGGTGTTCTGGAAGGCGTTCAGGGGCATGAACGCGGTTCTATCTTCGCCCGCGCTTGCACGCATCCCTTTCCATCGCGATATTGGGGGCAGGAGATCGGCGGCGGACGGAGTCCTCGCCAACCCGGTCAGGTCCGGAAGGAAGCAGCCGCAACGAGTTTCGCTCCGGGTCGTCGTCCGGTCTCCACCCGACCCCCAGCGCTCCCCCGATGTCCGACCAAGACCTCACGCTCGATACCGATCCGCCCGAGCGTGATCCGAACACCTCGGACATGTTCGGCGACGCGCCTGCGCCCGCTCCGCCGCCTGCGCCCCCCGCCGAAGAGAGCGCCGCCTACACCGTCATCGCGCGGAAGTACCGGCCGCGGACGTTCGAGGACCTGTACGGCCAGGAAGCGATGGTGCGCACCCTGCGCAACGCCTTCGCCGCCGGCCGCATCGCCCACGCCTTCATGCTCACCGGCGTCCGCGGGGTGGGCAAGACGACCACGGCCCGCCTGCTGGCCCGGGCGCTGAACTACGAATCCGACACCGTCCACGGCCCGACGCTGGATCTCGCCCAGGAGGGCCGCCACTGCCGCGCCATCGTCGAGGGCCGGCACATGGACGTGCTCGAGCTCGACGCCGCCAGCCGCACCGGCGTGAACGACATGCGCGAGCTGCTGGACGGGGTGCGCTATGCGCCCGTCGAGGCGCGCTACAAGGTCTACATCATCGACGAAGTGCACATGCTCTCCACCGGGGCCTTCAACGCCCTGCTGAAGACGCTGGAAGAGCCGCCGCCGCACGCCAAGTTCATCTTCGCCACCACCGAGATCCGCAAGGTGCCGGTGACCATCCTGTCGCGCACCCAGAGGTTCGACCTGCGCCGGGTGGAGCCGGAGGTGATCGTCAAGAACCTGGAGATGATCTGCGAGCGCGAGGGCGCGCGGGTCGAGGCCGAGGGGCTGATGCTGATCGCCCGCGCGGCCGAGGGTTCGGTGCGCGACGCCCAGTCCATGCTCGACCAGGCCATCGTCCAGGCCGAGGCGGGCCAGACGGTCAGCGCCGCCTCCATCCGCGACATGCTGGGCCTGGCCGACCGGGCCCAGACCATCACCCTCTTCGAACAGGCCATGAAGGGCGAGGCGGGCGCGGCCATCGAGGCCTTCCGCAGCCTCTATGGCTACGGCGCCGATCCGGCCCAGGTGATGATGGACCTCCTGGAGCATTGCCACTCGGCCTCGGTGGCCAAGGCGGTGGGGCCGCAGGCCCTGATCATGCCCAAGGAGCAGGCCGCCCGCCTGACCGCCATCGGCGCGGCGCTCTCGGCCGGCGTGCTGTCGCGGGTCTGGCAGATGCTGCTGCGGGCGCACGAGGAGGTCCGCCGCGCGCCCGATCCGGCCGCGGCCGCCGACATGGCCCTGATCCGCCTGGCCTACGCCGCCGACCTGCCGGGCCCGGAAGAGGCCCTGAAGAAGCTGCAGGCGGGCGAGCCCCTGCCGCAGGGTTCGGGGCCCTCCAGCGGCGGTGGTTCGTCCGGCGGCGGTGGGGGAGGCGGCGGCGCCAGCGCCGTGGCCCGCCAGATGGCCGCGCCGGCGGCGCAGGGGGCGCCGGAGATCACCCTGCGCCGCTTCGAGGACGTCATCGCCCTGATCGACCAGAAGCGCGACATCTCCCTGCGCCTGGACGTGGAGCGCTTCATGCGCCCCATCGCCTTCCGGCCCGGGGTCATCGAATTCGAGCCCGCGCCCGGCGCGCCCAACAACCTGATCCAGCGCCTGGCCGGCCGGCTCAAGGAGTGGACCGGCACGCCCTGGCTGATCGCCGCCCAGGGCGGGGGCGGGGCCGAGAGCCTGTGGGAGAAGCAGAAGCGCGAGGAGCGCGAGGCCCGCCAGAAGATCGAGCAGGACCCCTTCGTCCGCGCGGTCATGGAGGCTTTTCCGGGCGCCGAGATCGTCAGCGTCCGCGCCCTGCCGCAACCCGACGTCCAGCCCGCCGGCGAGGACGAGATCGAAACCGAAGAGGACTAGAGCCCCATGAAGGACCTCGGCGCCCTGATGAAGCAGGCCCAGGCCATGCAGCAGAAGCTGGCCGACGCCCAGGCCAAGCTCGCCGAAACCACCGTCGAGGGCACCTCCGGCGGCGGCATGGTGACCGTCACGCTGAAGGGCTCCGGCGAACTGGCCGGCGTGGCCCTGGACGAGAGCCTGCTGGCGCCCGGCGAGGGCGAGGTGGTGTCGGACCTGATCGTCGCCGCCCACGCCGACGCCAAGCGCAAGCTCGACCAGATGCAGGCCGAGGTGATGCGCGAGGCCGCCGGTCCCCTGGCCGGCATGGGCCTGCCCGGCATGCCGAAGTTCTGATCGGACGCCCTTGGCCGCCTCCGCCGGACCTGAAATCGAGCGCCTGATCGCCCTGCTCGCCAAGCTGCCGGGCATGGGCCCGCGCTCGGCGCGCCGGGCGACCCTGGCCCTGCTCAAGCGGCGCGAACAACTGCTGACGCCGCTGGCCGGCGCCCTGGCGGAGGCCGCCGAGCGGGTGAAGACCTGCACGGTCTGCGGCGCGCTGGACACCCAGGATCCCTGCGCGGTCTGTTCCGATCCGCAGCGCGATGCGGGCCTCATCTGCGTGGTGGAGGAGGTCGGCGCCCTGTGGGCCATGGAGCGCGGCGGCGCCTTCCGGGGGCGCTATCACGTCCTGGGCGGCCTGCTGTCGGCCCTGGACGGGATCGGTCCCGACGCCCTGAGGATCGGCCCCCTGGTGTCGCGCGCCAGCGCGCCGGAGGTCTCGGAGGTCATCCTGGCCCTGCCGGCCACGGTGGATGGCCAGACCACGGCCCACTATCTGGCCGAGCGGCTGGCGGGCGCGGACGTCACCATCTCCATGCTGGCCCGCGGCGTGCCTGTGGGCGGCGAGCTCGACTGGCTGGATGACGGCACCATCGCCCAGGCCCTGCGGGCGCGCCGGCCGGCCTGAGGGCGGTCGTCCTGCCGCGAAACCGCCGAAGGACTGACACGACTTTCGCCTAGGCTGACCATGGTCAAGCTTGCTCGCCCGATGGGGGCGGGCTGGCCTCGACGCGCGACTCCGGCTAGGAACGGACCATGAACTTCGACCCTGCTCTGATCGCCCTCCTCGTCTGCGCGCTGGCCGCGGCGGCCGGCTTTGCGTGGGCCCTCCTCGAGCGCCGACGGGCCGACCGGGCGCAGACCGCGCTCTGGGAGCTCCGCGACCGCAGCGCCGACGCCGAGGCGGAGTTGCGGGCCTTCAAGGCGCAGGCCGAGGCCCAGGCCGAACTCCTCCGCGCCCAGGCGGCCGAGCAGGCCGGCCGCGTGGCCGACGAACTGCTCAAGCGCACGGACGAAACCTTCAAGAACCGCGAGCAGCTGGCCCAGGCCCGCCTGGAGGCCCAGCTCAAGCCCGTCGCCGAGACCCTGCTGAAGTTCCAGGAGCAGGTGACGGCGGTGGAGAAGACCCGCGCCGAGGAGACCGGCGGGCTCAAGGCGCAGATCGAGCAGCTGATGAAGGCCTCGGCCGCGACCCAGGACGAGGCGCGCAAACTCTCCGCGGCCCTGCGCCGCGGGGCCGGCGTGCAGGGCCGCTGGGGCGAGCAGACCCTGCGCAACGTGCTCGACGCCGCCGGCCTCGCCCACCGCTACGACTTCGAGGATCAGGCCCAGACCGACACCGAGGAAGGCCGCCGCCGGCCCGACGTGGTGGTGCGCCTGCCCGGCGGCGGCGTCTTCGTCATCGACGCCAAGTGTTCGCTGAACGCCTTCCTGGAAAGCCTGGAGGCCGTCGACGACGTCGCTCGCGACGCCTGCCTCGTGCGGCACGCCCAGAGCGTTCGGGGGCACATGGCGGGACTCTCGGCCAAGGCCTACTGGGACCAGTTCGAGCGCTCGCCCGATTTCGTGGCCATGTTCGTGCCGGGCGACGGCTTCCTGGCCGCGGCCCTGGAGCGGGCGCCGGATCTGCTGAGCGAGGCCATGGATCGCCGCGTGATCATCGTCACGCCGACCACTCTCTTCGCGCTCTGCAAGGCGGTGGTCTATGGCTGGCGGGTGGAGGATCAGGCGGCGAACGCCCGGCACGTCGCCGATTTGGGCCGCGAGCTCTACAAGCGCCTGTCCGTCATGGGCGCCCATGCCGCCGGCGTCGGCCGGGCGCTGGAGCAGGCGGTGGGCAAGTACAACCAGTTTGTCGGCTCCCTGGAGACCCAGGTGCTGACCCAGGCGCGCCGCTTCGAGGATCTCAAGGTGGACCACGAGGGCCGCGACCTGCCGGAGCTTTCAGCGGTGGAGAGCGGCGTGCGGCCGCTGGCCAAGCTCGCGGACGCGCAGGGACCGGGTGAGGGCGACGCCGCGCCAAGGATTCGGGCGGTGGGCGAGGACCGCTGATCTGCGACAAGCCCGACCTTGACGCTCAGGATTGGCGCGCTTACCTCGCAAACCATGGCCATCCGCGAAATCCTCACCGTCCCCGACCCGATCCTCAAGCAGGTCTCCCAGCCCGTCGACAAGGTCGACGACGAGCTGCGCGCGTTGATGGACGACATGCTGGAGACGATGTACGCCGCGCCGGGCATCGGCCTGGCGGCCATCCAGGTCGGGGTGCCCAAGCGCGTCATCGTCATGGACATTTCCGGTCCCGACGAGGAGAAGCAGCCCCGCTACTTCGTCAATCCGGAGATCCTCTGGGCCTCCGACGAGACGGCCCCCTATGAGGAGGGCTGCCTGTCGATCCCCGAGATCTATGACGAGGTGGACCGGCCGGCCCGCGTCAAGCTGCGCTATCTGAACTATCAGGGCGAGCCGGTCGAGGAGGACGCCGAGGGCCTCTTCGCGGTCTGCATCCAGCACGAGATGGACCACCTGCAGGGCGTGCTGTTCATCGACCACCTGTCGCGGCTGAAGCGCGACCGGGCCATCGCCAAGGTCAAGAAGCAGGCCCGCGCGGCCTGAGGCGCGCGCCTCGCCCGCAAACGAAAAGGGCGGCCCGCCTGGCGAGCCGCCCTTCCTGATTCCGGATCGGTCGCCCTAGTGGGCGGCGTCGGCCTCGGCGTCGTTGGCCGCGTCGGCCATGGCGTCACCGGCGTTCTCCATCGCCTGGCCCGCCTCGTTGGCGGCGTCCTCGGCCATGGCGCCGGCGTCGGCGGCGGCTTCCTGGGCCGCATCGGCGGCGTCGGAGGCGGCCTCGTTGGCTTCGGCCGCCGCGTTTTCAGCGTTGGCCTCGGCCTCGGCCTGTTCGGACTGGCTGCAGGCCGACAGGGTGAAAGCGACCGCTGCGGCGGCCAGGGTGGTGATGATGGTGTTGCGCATAGACGCCTCCTCTTCTCCTGAAGCCGCGGGATAACGGCCAAGCTTTGCGATTGGTTCCCCCCACGGCTTTGCGCAGCCTAGGCGGACCGCTAAACCGCGTCCATGCGCCTCGCCTTCCTCGGTACGCCCGACTTCGCCGTCGCCGCCCTCGCCCGCTTGGTGGCGGCGGGCCATGAGATCGCCTGCGTCTATTCCCAGCCGCCCGCGCCGCGGGGGCGGGGGCAGACGCTCAAGCCCTCGCCGGTCCACGCCTTCGCCGAGGCCCACGGCCTGCCGGTGCGCACGCCCGCCTCGATGCGGGATCCCGAGGAGATCGCCGCCTTCCAGGCGCTCGACCTCGCCGCCGCCTGCGTCGTCGCCTACGGCCAGATCCTGCCGGCCGCCGTACTCGACGCGCCGCGGCTGGGGGCCTTCAACCTGCATGGCTCCCTGCTGCCCCGCTGGCGCGGCGCGGCGCCCATCCAGCGGGCCGTGATGGCGGGCGATCCCGTCACCGGCGTGCAGGTGATGCGCATGACCGAAGGCCTGGACGAGGGGCCGGTGCTGGCCACCGCCACGACCCGCATCGGTCCGCTGGACACCGCCGGCGACATCCACGATCGCCTGGCGCGGCTGGGCGCGGACCTCCTCGCCGAAAGCCTGCCGAAGATCGCATCCGGTGAACTCCAGCCGGCGCCGCAGGCCGAGGCGGGGGTCACCTACGCCAAGAAGATCCGCCCGAAGGAGGCGCGCATCGACTGGTCGAAGCCGGCTGCGACCGTGGATGGTCAGATCCGCGGCCTGTCGCCCTTCCCAGGCGCCTGGTTCACGGCGCAGACGGAGAAGGGCCCGGTGCGGGTGAAGGTCCTGGCCTGCCGCCGCGAGGACGGCGAGGGCGCGCCGGGCGAGGTGCTCGACGATGACCTGCTGGTGGCCTGCGGCGAGGGGGCGGTGCGCCTGATGCGGCTGCAGCGCGAGGGGCGGGGTCCGCAGGAGTCCGACGTCTTCCTTCGCGGCTTCCCCCTGCCGCCGGGGACGAAGCTCGCCTGATGCCCCGCTACAAGCTCACCGTCGAGTATGACGGCCGCCCCTATCGCGGCTTCCAGGCGCAGGAGGGCCTCCCCAGCGTCCAGGGCGCCATCGAGCGGGCGGCGAAGGCCTTCTGCGGCCAGGACCTGCGCCTGCAGGCGGCCGGCCGCACCGACACCGGCGTGCATGCGACCGGACAGGTGGTGCATGTCGACCTGGAGAAGGACTGGAAGCCTGACGTCGTGCGCGACGCGCTGAACGCCCACCTCATCGAGGACTCCGTCGTCATCCTCGCCGCCGAGATTCCCGAGGACCCGCGCTGGCACGCGCGCTTCTCGGCCACGGAGCGCCGCTACATCTACCGCATCCTCAACCGCCGGGCGCCGCCGGCGCTTGACCGGGGGCGGGTGTGGCACGTGAAGAAGCCGCTGGACGCGCAGGCCATGCACGCGGCCGCGCAAGCCCTGGTCGGCCATCACGACTTCACCACCTTCCGCGACCTGCAGTGCCAGGCCAAGTCGCCGATGAAGACCCTGGATGTCGCCCGAGTCTGGCGCGAGGGGGAGGCTGTGCTGCTGGAGTTCGCCTCGCGCTCCTTCCTGCACCGGCAGGTGCGCTCGATGACCGGAACGCTGGCCGAGGTCGGGGTCGGCCGCTGGGCGCCCGACCGGGTCGGCGAGGCGCTGGAGGCGCGCGATCGCCGCGCCTGCGGGCCGGTGGCGCCGGCCGAGGGGCTCTATCTGGTCGGGGTCGCCTACTAGACGCTTAGCTTCCGAAGCGCTCGAAATAGCGGGCGATCAGCCGTTCGTAGACCGCCTGCAGGTCGCGGATCTCGGCCACCGGCGCCCGCTCGTCGACGGCGTGCATGGTCTTGCCGACCAGGCCGAGTTCGACGACCGGACAAAGGGCGCGGATGAAGCGGGCGTCGGAGGTGCCGCCGGTCGTGGACAGTTCCGGCTCGCGACCGGCGACGTCGCGGACGGCGGCGGCCACCACGTCGGTGAAGTCGCCCGGCTCGGTCAGGAAGGCCTCGCCGCTGATGGAAGGCGTCACGGTCACCGTCCCGGCGAAGTCCGCGGCCGTGTCCTGGGCCACGCCCTCGATCCACTCGGCCAGCTTCGCGCCGGTGTGGGCGGGATTGAAGCGGATGTTGACCCGCGCGGTCGCGGCGGCCGGGATGACGTTGGTGGCGGCGTTGCCGACATCGACCGTGGTGATCTCGAGGTTGGAGGGCTGGAAGCCCGTATAGCCGTCGTCCAGCACGTGGGCGTCCAGCCGCGCCAGGATGCGCACCAGGACCGGCACGGGGTTGGCGGCGCGCTGGGGATAGGCGACGTGGCCCTGCTTCCCCTCCACCGTGATCTGGGCGTTGATGCTGCCGCGGCGGCCGATCTTGATCATGTCGCCGAAGGTCTCGGCGCTGGTCGGTTCGCCGACCACGCAGTGGTCGATCGCCTCGCCCTCGGCGGCCAGCGCCTCCACCACCTTCCGGGTGCCGTGGGTGGCGACGCCCTCCTCGTCGCCGGTGATCAGGAAGGCGAGCGAGCCCTTGACCTCGCCGCGCGCGATGGCGGCGGCGGCGGCGGCGGCGAAGGCGGCCAGGGCGCTCTTCATGTCCACCGCGCCACGGCCGATCAGGACATCCTCGACGATGTCGCCGGCGAAGGCGTCGCGGCTCCACGCCGAGACGTCGCCCACCGGCACCACGTCGGTATGGCCGGCGAAGCAGAGATTGGGCCGCGCCGTCCCGTAGCGGGCGTAGAGGTTCTCGATCTCGCCGAAGCGCATGCGCCGACAGGCGAAGCCCAGGCCTTCCAGCTCCGACTGCAGGACGTCCATGGCGCCGGCGTCGGCCGGGGTCACCGAGGGGCGGCGGATGAGGTCCTGGGTCAGGCGGACAGGATCGAGACGGGTCATGCGCAGCACCTCACCCCGGCCGGGAGCGCAGGCAATGGCCCGTATCACGGGCTTCGCCGAGCATCGCTCGCTCAAGTTGAGCTAATTAACGCAGGTAAATCATCCCAGCCTAGGGACGTGCGTTATTTCAAAGCCAGCCAGAAGATGAGTTGATGAGGGCGACACGGAGTCGTCGCATGTTCATTCACAGTCTATTCCACAGCAACAATCACAAACCGGCAGCTGATCGCATGGGCTTCGCCCTGCGAACGGTCCGGCCTGCGCGCAAGCCGCCTTCCCGGTTCCTGCAGGACCTTGTCTCGCCTCGGGAGAAGTGTGTCGGCACCGACCGTCTTTACTTCGCCATCCGCTCCCTGGGCGTGCAGGGGCGGGACCATGTGCTGCAGTACGCCTTCGCCGACGACCGCGGCAATGTGGTGATGAGCGCCTTCGTCCGTTCCGAGGCGCCGGCCGCCCTCCTGCTGGGCTGCCCCGCCGAAGACCTCGCCATGGAGCCGCTCGATCCGGAGGCGTTCGACTTCATCGCCGCAAAGCTGTGCGGCGGCGCCACGCTGGTGGCCTATCAGAGGGTGTTGCAAGGCGGGCTTCTGCCCTTTGGGGCCGCGCGTTCGGCGGCGGGGGTCGAATGCGCCTGGCGGCGCTTCCAGCAGACGGCGCGGACGATCGGGCTTTCCTATTCGACCCGCGATCCGCTGACGCTGAACGACTGCCTCAGTCTGGCCGGGCTTCCTGTCCCGATATCCGACGACGCAGCTCTTCGGGCCCTGGCCATCCGCAGCCTGTGGCGGTGGATGGAGGAGGTGTCGTGAGGCGCGGGCCGCGCGCCCGCCGTCTCAGCCGGGGAGACGCACCGCGTCCCAGAAGAGCGGCTTCAGCTCCGAGAAGAAGGCGTCCAGACCGTAGCGGTCGCCGAGGGTGAAGAGGCCGTCCGGATCCCGGCGCAGATAGCCGTTGGCGGCCAGCAGCAGCAGCTTGCGCCGCGCGCTCTCGCGCGGGATGCCGGTGATTTCCGAAACGCTCAGCGCGTTCAGCCCGCGCGGCGGCCGCGCCGTTCCCGGCGCCGCGTTCATCGTTTCCGCCAGTTCGGACAGCAGGAAGGTCAGATAGAGGACGTACTGGTCGAGATCCCCGTCGAACCGCGCCCGGATGCGGATGAGCGTCGACGAGAGATGCCCGCCCCAGCGGTAGAAGAACCGCATGGCGTCCTGATCGAGATAGCCGGGTGTCGGCTCGCCCCAGCAGCGCCGCTCGCGCGGCGCGTCGGGTTTTTCCGATGAATCTGTGGGTGGGCGTCCTTCATCCCTGTTAAGCGAAAACATGGTCACCACTCCGCCTATGGTTGACGAGGTATTAACTGCGCCAACGCGTCTTATTCGAGGTGAAGCGGCGACGTCATCTAGTCGGCTTAAGCGCTACCTGAGGGGGAAGACTTTGTTAACCTAGAATAGAAGCGCCGCCGCTTCTGCGAATAAAACTAATCTACTCGCCTATGCGGCGAAACGGCGGCGCCGCTCAAAATGAGCGAGTGGCGCGCGGAAAAGTCCGCCCGTCCTGTGGACGGGCGGGGGACGGACAGGAAACAGGCGAAGGGGTCTTCGAGGACCGCGGTTCAGTCGCGCAGGAGCTCGTTGACGCTGGTCTTCGAGCGGGTCTGGGCGTCCACCGTCTTGACGATGACCGCGCAGTAGAGGGACGGGCCGGTCCCATGCGGATCGGGCAGCGAGCCCGGCACCACCACCGAATAGGGCGGCACCTCGCCGCGATGGACCTGGCCGGTCTTGCGGTCGACGATCTTGGTCGAGGCGGTGATGAAGACGCCCATGGAGAGCACCGCGCCTTCGCGCACGATGACGCCCTCGGCGACCTCGGAGCGGGCCCCGATGAAACAGCCGTCCTCGACGATGGTGGGATTGGCCTGCAGGGGCTCCAGCACGCCGCCGATGCCGGCGCCGCCGGAGATGTGCACGCCCTTGCCGATCTGGGCGCAGGAGCCGACCGTCGCCCAGGTGTCGACCATGGTCCCTTCGTCCACATAGGCGCCGATGTTCACGAAGGAGGGCATCAGCACCACGTTCTTGCCGACGAAAGAGCCGCGGCGGACAACCGCGCCGGGCACGGCGCGGAAGCCAGCGGCCTGGAATTGCGGCGCGTCCCAGCCGTCGAACTTGGTCGGCACCTTGTCCCAGTAGGGACCCGGCGCGCCGGCGTGCATCACGCTGTTGGGGTTCAGGCGGAAGGACAGGAGGATCGCCTGCTTCGCCCACTGGTGGACGGTCCACTGGCCGTCCTCGCCCCGCTCGGCCACCCGCAGCTTGCCCTCGTCGAGCAGGCGCAGGGTCTCGTCGACGGCCGTGC
The DNA here is from genome assembly GCA_964419395.1 of uncultured Phenylobacterium sp. Classification (GTDB taxonomy): domain Bacteria; phylum Pseudomonadota; class Alphaproteobacteria; order Caulobacterales; family Caulobacteraceae; genus Phenylobacterium. Next base: position 11,488 of record CAYQPL010000063.1, read on the forward strand.
GCACCGGCCCCTTGGTCTCGACGGAGACGCCGTCGCGCGCCTCCCAGGCGGCTTCGATCTCGGTCTTCAGGTCGTCGAAGGTCACGGCGGTCATCAGCGGGTCTCCCTCAGGCGCGCGTTCGCCAGGAACGGCGCCAGCTTCTCGGTGCGATGTTGGACGAAGGGGGCGCGCGAGGCCGGCGCATGGCGGCCGACCAGCACGGTGGTCATGCCGAGCGCCGCGGCCGGCGCCAGGTTGCGCTCGGAATCCTCGAAGAAGGCGGTGGCGGCCGGGGCCAGGCCGTGGCCCTCCAGCATGGCGTCGAAGGCCGCCGGATCGGGCTTGGGGCGGAAGCCGAAGGACTCGATGTGGAAGACGTCCTCGAACAGGTGGTCGAGCCCCAGATGCTTCAGAACCCGTTCGGCGTGGACGTCGTCGGCGTTGGTGAAGATCAGCCGCCGGCCGGGCAGGCGCTCCAGGGCGGTCAGCAGCTCGGCGTCGTGGGCCAGGGCGTCGAGGGACAGGTCGTGGAAGAGGGCGTTGAACTCCAGCGGGTCGACGCCGTGATGCTCCATCAGGCCCCGCAGGGTCAGGCCATGTTCGGCGAGGTAGCGCTTCTGCAGCGCATAGGCCTCCTCGCGCGGCAGGTCGGTGACGCGCATGACGAAGCCCGTCATCCGCGCCTCGATCTCGCTCATGAAGCCGGATTCGGCCGGATAGAGGGTGTTGTCGAGGTCGAACAGCCAGGTGTCGATATGGGCGAGATCGGCGCTCATGCCGAGATGAGCGTGCCGGCGCCGTGTTCGGTGAAGAGCTCCACCAGCATGGCGTGGGGCCGGCGGCCGTCCAGGATGACCACGGCCTCGACGCCGGACTCCACGGCGTTGATCGCAGTCTCCAGCTTGGGGATCATGCCGCCGGTGGCCACGCCCGAGGCGATGGCCTCCCGCGCCTCGGTCACGCTCATCTGGCGGATCAGCTCGCCATTGGCGTCGAGAACGCCCTTCACGTCGGTCAGCAGCAGCATGCGCTTGGCGCGCAGGGCGCCCGCCAGGGCGCCGGCCACCGTGTCGGCGTTGATGTTGTAGGTTTCGCCGTCCTTCGACACGCCGATGGGGGCGATCACCGGCACATAGTCCTCGTCGGCGTAGAGCAGGGCCTCGATCAGCTTGGGATCGACCTTGGTGGGTTCGCCCACGAAGCCCAGGTCGACGGCCTGCTCGATCTGGCTGTCGGGGTCCTTGCGGGTGCGCACCGCCTTCTCCACCGTGATCAGCCGGGCGTCCTTGCCCGACAGGCCCACGCCGCGCACGTCGGCCTCGGCGCCGGCCAGGGTGATCCAGTTGGCGATCTCCTTGTTGATGGCGCCCGACAGCACCATCTCGGCGACCTCCATGGTGGCCGCGTCGGTCACCCGCAGGCCGTCGACGAAGCTCGACTTGACGCCCGCCTTGTCGAGCATGCGCGAGATCTGCGGCCCGCCGCCGTGCACCACCACCGGATGGACGCCCAGCATCTTCAGCAGCACGGCGTCGGCGGCGAACAGCTTGGCCACCGACTCCTCGCCCATGGCGTGGCCGCCGTACTTGATGACCACGGTTTCGCGGTCGTAGTGCTGGATGAAGGGCAGGGCCTCGGCCAGGGTCCTGGCGGTCGCCCAGCCTTCTTCCTCGGGGGCACCGTCTGTCTTGGCGATGTCGGTCACTTGGCGCAGGCTCCCTGAACTCGGAGCGCCCGGATAGCCGACGCTGGCCGCCGTGTCACCCAAGGCTCCGCCCTGGGCGGGTCCTAGATGTCGACGATCTCGCAGGCCGCGGCGATTTCGGCCCGCAGTTCGGCCAGGCCCTGGCCCTTTTCCGAGGAGGTGGCGATCACCCGGGGGAAGGCCGCCGGGCGCTTGGCGATGGCCTTCAGGGTGCGTTCGCGCATGGCCTCGACCTCAGACGGCTTCAGCTTGTCGGCCTTGGTCAGCACGATCTGATAGGAGACGGCCGCGGCGTCGAAGGCGTCCATCGGCTCGTTGTCCACCGCCTTCAGCCCGTGACGGGCGTCGATCAGCAGGTAGGCGCGCTTCAGGTTGGGGCGGCCGCGCAGATAGTCGCGGCCCAGGTTCTGGAACTTCTTCACCTCGGACTTCGAGGCCCGCGCCCAGCCGTAGCCGGGCAGGTCAACCAGCCGCAGCCGCTCGTCCAGGACGAAGAAGTTCACCTCCCGCGTCCGCCCGGGCTCGTTGGAGGCCCGCGCCAGGTGCTTCTGTCCCACCAGGGCGTTGATCAGCGACGACTTGCCGACGTTCGAGCGCCCGGCGAAGGCCACCTCCGGCAGGTCCGGCGCCGGCAGGCCGTCGATGGCGACGGCGCCCATCATGAACTCCGCCTTGCGGGCGAAGAGGATGCGCGCCCTCTCCAGGGCCTCGGCGTCGAACAGCTCGTCGGACGGCTCGCTCACCCGGCGGCCTTCTTGCCGGTGAAGCGGCCGATCAGGCTGTCGATCGGGTTGTCCACCTTGAAGCGGCGCATGATGATGTACTGCTGGATGATGGTCAGCACGTTGTTCCAGGCCCAGTAGATCAGCAGGCCGGCGGCGAACGGCGCCATGATGAAGGTGAACATGATCGGCATCAGCTGGAAGATCCGCTGCTGCATCGGATCGCCCGCCGGCGGGTTCATCGCCGTGGTCAGCCACATGGTGAAGCCATAGAGCAGGGGCAGCACGCCCAGGTGCAGCGGCCCGTTCAGGAAGCCGCCGATCAGCGGGGCGGTGGACGGATCCCACGGGATGGCGCCAAACAGGTTGAAGACGGTCGTCGGATCGCGGGCCGACAGGTCCTGGATCCAGCCGAAGAAGGGCGCGTGGCGCATTTCGATGGTGACGGTCAGGACCTTATAGAGAGCGTAGAAGACCGGGATCTGCAGCAGCATGGGCAGGCAGCCCGTCAGCGGATTGATCTTTTCTTTCTGATAGAGGCCGAGCAGCTCCTGCTGCTGCTTGGCCGGGTCGTCCTTGTACTTCTTGCGCAGCTCCTCGATCTGAGGCTGCACCTTCTTCATCTTCGTCAGCGACTCGTAGCTCTTGTTGGCCAGCGGGAAGAAGACGAGCTTCACGACGACGGTCAGCGCCAGGATGGCCAGGCCGACATTGCCGATGTGCTGGTAGAGCCAGTGCAGGAAGGAGAACAGGGGCCGGGTGAAGAACCAGAAGTTGCCCCAGTCGACGGCGTTGTCGAGGCGCGGAATGTCGAGGTTCTGCTCATAGGCCTTGAGCACCGGCACGGTCTTGGCGCCGGCGAACAGGCGGGTCGTCTCGGTGATCTGGCGGCCCGGCGCGATGGTGTGGGGCTGGCCCACATAGTTGGCCTCGAAGATCTCGCGGCCGCCGGCGTCGGTGACGCGGAACGCGCCCTTGATCGGCTCGTCCTGGTTGGGGACCAGCGCCGCCAGCCAGTACTTGTCGGTGATGCCCAGCCAGCCGCCCGTGGAGGTGACCTCCGGCCCGCCGTCCTTCGCCCACTTCTTGTATTTCACCAGGCGCAGCTCGTCGTCCAGCCAGCCGACGGCGCCCTCGTGGACGATCTGGTTGCGGCCGAGATCCTCGGGCACGCCCTGGCGCTGGACCGAGGCGTAGGGGGCCAGGGTGACGGCCGCGCCGCCGGTGTTGGCCACCGTGTCGGTGACCGTGAACATGTAGCGGTCGTCGACGGCGATCTTGCGGGTGAAGGTCAGGCCCTGGCCGTTGGAATAGCGCAGGGTGACCGGCGAATCCGGGGCCAGCCGCTCGCCTTCGACCACGGTCCAGCGGGTGTCGGGGGTCGGCAGGCCCGACAGGTTGGCGCCGGTCCAGCCGAACTCGGCGAACCAGGCGTGATCGGCGCCTTCGGGGCGCAGCAACTCCACCGGCGGGGAGCTGGGATCGACCGTCGTGCGGTAGTCGGTCAGGAACAGGTCGTCGATGCGCGCCCCGCGCAGGGCGATGGAGCCCGACAGGGCGGGCGTGGCCACCGGCACCCGCGGCGTGGTCGCCACCACCGTCGCCCGATCGGCCAGCTGGGCGGGCGTCGCCGGCAGGGCGTCGGGCGCCCCCACCGTGTTGGTGCCCGGCGCGACAGGCGCCGCGGCGGCGGCCCGCTCGGCCTCGGCCTGGCGCCGCTTGGCCGCCGGCTCGATCACCAGGAACTGGTAGACGATCAGGATGATGACCGCGCTGACCACGAAGATGATCGTGTTGCGGGTGTTTTCGTTTTGCATGGAGACGCGCGCTCAGGCGGAAGGGGAGGATGCGGTCGCAGACGGACGCGCCTGCCGGTCGCTTTCGGCCGCGAGGCTTATCAGCGCGCTTTTCACATCGTCAAGAAGACGTGGCCACGCACGGGTCGGCGCGCCCCCCCGGGCGATCAGCACATAGTCGTGTCCGGGCCGGGCCAGGCCGGGCAGGACGAGCCGGGCGGCCTCGCGCATCCGGCGCTTGGCGCGGTTGCGGACGACGGCGCCGCCCACCTTGCGCGTGGCGGTGAATCCCACCCGGACCAGCGGATCGTCGTCGTCGCGGTCGCGGGCCTGGACGACCACGGCGCCGCGCGCGCACGAAAACGCCCGCGCCGCAGCCAGGAAGTCCGGCCGCTTGCGCAGGCGTTCGATCTTGATAGGGGCGTCGGTCACGCCGACACCTCAATGCCGCTTTAGGCTGAACGCCCTCAGGCGCTCAGACGCTTGCGGCCCTTGGCGCGGCGGCGCTGAATGACCTTCTGGCCATTCTTGGTGGCCATGCGCGCGCGGAAGCCGTGCCGGCGCTTACGCACGAGTCGGGACGGCTGAAAGGTCCGCTTCACGTTGGTGGCTCCAGGTCAGAAAAACGAGCCGCGGTGGATACTGGAAAGGCCCCCGCCCGTCAACCGCTCGGGGCGCGATAGTTTGGCCTTACGCCGCCAGGGTGAGGATCAGAGGCCCGTTCTTGGTCGCCACCAGGGTGTGTTCGTACTGCACCGCCGGGCCGCCGCGGCTGGGCCGCAGGGTCCAGCCGTCGTCCAGTTCGTCCACCCAGTCGTCGCCCAGCGCCAGGAAGGGCTCGATGGTGAAGACCAGGCCCTCCCCGATGGTGCGGCGGTCGCCGGGGTCGTACCAGGTGGCCAGGCCCTCGGGCTCCTCGTGCAGGGCGCGGCCGACGCCGTGGCTCGCCAGGTTGCGGATCAGGGTGTAGCCGTTCTTGCGGGCGAAGCCCTCCACCCCCTTGCCGATGGCGTTCAGGGGCGCGCCGGGGCGCACGGCCCGGATGCCGCTCCACATCGCCCGGCGGCCGTCGCGGCACAGCTTCTCGATCTTGCTGGAGACCGGCGGCACGGCGAAGCTCGCGCCGGTGTCCCCGTAGAAGCCGTCCAGCTCGGCCGAGACGTCGATGTTCACCAGGTCGCCGGCCGCGATCCTGCGGTCGCCGGGAATGCCGTGGGCCACATCGGGGCCGACGGAGATGCAGGTGGCGCCGGGGAAGTCGTAGGTCAGCTCCGGCGCCGATCGCGCGCCCTCGGCCTCAAGCAGGGCGCGGCCGACGTCGTCGAGCTCCCGGGTCGTCATGCCGGGCTCGAGCGCCCGCCCCATGGCCTCCAGGGTGCGGGCGACGATCCGGCCGATCCGGCGCAGGGCCTCCAGTTCGTCGTCGCTGGTGATGGTCATTTCCGGGGCTCCGCGGTCAGAGGTCGGGCCGGATCACGGCCTTGCCCACCACCTTGCGCTCGGCGAGGCTGTCGAAGGCGGCGCGCCAGTCGGCCAGAGGGTACTCCGCATGCACCCGCGGCGTCACCTTCCCGGCCTGCGCCAGGGCCCAGATCGCCGCCTGGTTCTCGGCGCCCTTGTCCGGGAACCGGCGGCCATATTCGCCGGCCCGCACGCCCATCAGGGAAAAGCCCTTGATCAGGGCGAGATTGACCGGAAGCGTCGGCAGCCGGCCCGAGGTGAAGCCGATGGACAGGATGCGGCCGTCGAAGGCGATGCAGCGGACGCTCTCGTCGAAGACGTCGCCGCCCACGGGATCGTAGATGACGTCGGCCCCGGCGCCGCCGGTGATCGCCTTGACGGCGTCGCGGAAGCCGCCGGCGACGTTGACCGTCGCGTCCGGGCGATAGGCGTCGCGCACGATGGCCAGCTTCTCGTCCGAGGCCGAGGCGGCGATGACCTTGCAGCCCAGGTGGCGGGCCAGATCGACGGCGGCCAGGCCGACGCCGCCCGCCGCGCCATGGACCAGGACCCACTCGCCCGGCTGGGCGCGCGCCCGGCGCACCAGGGCGACATAGGCGGTCAGATAGGCCGTGGCGTAGCCGGCGGCTTCGGAGAAGGAGAGTCGTTCCGGCTTTCGGCGCAGTCCCCGCGCCGGCGTCACCGCGAACTCGGAGAAGCCGCCGATGCGGGCGCCGCCGACCACCGCATCGCCGACCGCGAAGCCCTCGACGTCCGCGCCCAGCGCCTCGACCTCGCCGGCGATCTCCATGCCGGGGATGAAGGGCAGGGGCGGCTTGTGCTGGTACTCGCCGCGGGTCTGCAGCAGGTCGGGGAAGTTGACCGCCGCCGCCTTGACCCGAACCCGCACCTCGCCAGGGCCTGGGGCGGGCGGCTCGACCTCTTTGAGGACGCAGCCGCCATAGTCGGGGGCGAGCTCCTCGACGACGAGCGCCCTCACGCCTCGGCGCCCTGGGCCCGCGGCAGGCCCTTCAGGCCCGAGAAGATCAGGGCGCAGGAAAAGGCCGCCGCGCCCTCCACATCGATCGGCCGGCGGCCGAGCATCTGGTCGCCGACCTCGCGGGCGATGGCGATGCAGGCGGCGGCGAGATAGTCGGCGTCGGCGGCCGGCGCGCCGCCGCGGGCGATCTCGGCGACGAAGGCTTCGCGAACCTCGTCGAACACCGCCGCCATCTCGGGCGTCTGACCCTGGACGTGCAGATGTTCGTCGGCGGGCCGCCGCGCGGCCCAGTTGCGGTGTTCGTCGGCGAGGAAGCGGTAATAGGCCATGAGGGCGGCCCGGACGAAGCCCTCGAAGTCGGCGCTCTGGCTCCGCAGCGCCTTCAGGATCGGCGCGAACCGCTTGGCGCCGTCGTCGGCCAGGGCGGCGAACACCTCCTCCTTGGACTTGTAGTAGTTGTAGAAGGTGCCCGCGGCCAGGCCCGTCCGCCGGATGATGTCGCGGACGGTGCACTGCTCGTAGCCGAGCTCCCCGAAGACTTCGCGAGCGGCGTCGAGGATGGCCGTGCGATTCTGCGCCTTGGTCTGGGCGCGCTTGCCGACCGGGGCTAGGGCGAGCTGGGACATGCGACTCCGTACGCAAAACTGACGGGCGTCATTCTAGGGCCACGAATGGCGGCGCGCCAATCCAGATGCGGGCGAAGGCCTCGAGGCTCGTCCGCGCCGCCTTCGCGCCAGGCGCCTCAGCCGCCCAGGCCGGGCCGCGGATCGCAGCCCAGGCGGCACTGACCCCACGCCTGCGGACACTCGTC
>CAYQPL010000064.1:0-1847 GCA_964419395.1 uncultured Phenylobacterium sp.
TGCCCGCCGCCCCGAACTTCCCGCCCGCCCCCGACGCCGTCAAACCGGTCCGCGCCCTGCTGTCGGTCTCCGACAAGACGGGGCTCGTCGAAGCCGCCCAGGCGCTTTCCGAAATGGGCGTGGAGCTGGTCTCCACCGGCGGCACCAAGGCGGCCATCGCCGCGGCCGGCCTGGCCGTAAAAGACGTCGCCGACCTGACCGGCTTTCCGGAGATGATGGATGGCCGCGTGAAGACGCTGCACCCGGTGGTGCACGGCGGCCTGCTGGGCGTGCGCGACGCCGCCGATCACGCCCAGGCCATGGCCGAGCACGGCATCGGGCCCATCGATATCGTCTACGTCACCCTCTATCCGTTCGAGCAGACCGTGGCCGGCGGCGGCGACTTTGCGTCCTGCGTCGAGAACATCGACATCGGCGGGCCGGCCATGATCCGCTCGGCCGCCAAGAACCACGGCTATGTCGCCGTCTGCACCGAGCGCGCCGACCTGGAAGAGGTGATCGCCGCGCTCCAGGCCGACGGCGCCACCTCCTTGTCCTTGCGCAAGACGCTGGCCGCCCGCGCCTACGCCCGCACGGCGGCCTATGACGCGGCCATCTCCCAGTGGTTCGCCAAGGAACTGACCGAAGAGGCGCCGCGCCGCCGCGCCTTCGCCGGCGAGCTCGTCCAGACCATGCGCTATGGCGAGAACCCGCATCAGGCCGCCGCCTTCTACCGCGACGGCTCGGCTCGCCCGGGCGTGGCCACCGCCACCCAGCTGCAGGGCAAGGCGCTCTCCTACAACAACATCGCCGACACGGACGCCGCCATCGAGCTGGTGGCCGAGTTCGACCCCACCGCCAGCGCCGCGGTGACCATCATCAAGCACGCCAACCCTTGCGGCGTCGCCCTGGGCGAAGATCTCGCGCAGGCCTACGCCCGCGCCCTGCAATGCGACCCGGTCTCGGCCTTCGGCGGCAGCGTGGCGGTGAACCGCCGGCTGGACGCCGCCGCCGCTCGCGAGATCGTCAAGATCTTCACCGAGGTGGTGGTCGCGCCCGAGGCCGACGACGAAGCCATCGAGATCTTCAAGAAGAAGAAGGACCTGCGCCTGCTGGTCACCGGCGGCCTGCCGGACCCGAAGGCCGCCGGCGTCACCTGGCGCCAGGTGGCCGGCGGCTTCCTGGTGCAGGGCCGCGACACGGCCCACATCACCGCTTCCGACCTGAAGATCGTCACGAAGCGCCAGCCGACCGACGCGGAAGTGCGCGACATGCTGTTCGCCTTCACCGTCGCCAAGCACGTGAAGTCCAACGCCATCGTCTACGCCCGTGACGGCCAGACCGCCGGCATCGGGGCCGGCCAGATGAACCGCAAGGATTCGGCCCGCATCGCCGCCATTCGCGCGGCCGAGGCCGCCGAGGCCGCAGGCCTGCCGGAGTCGCTCGCCAAGGGTTCGGCCTGCGCCTCGGACGCCTTCTTCCCCTTCGCCGACGGCCTGCTGCAGGCGGCCGAAGCCGGGGCCACGGCGGTCATCCAGCCGGGCGGCTCGATCCGCGACGAGGAGGTCATCGCCGCCGCCGACCAAGCCGGCCTGACCATGGCCTTCACCGGCGTGCGGGTCTTCCGACACTAGAGTCGGGGCGGCCCGCCTCAGCCCAGGCTGGCGATATAGCCGCGCCAGCCGCCGAACTCCGTGACGTCGCGGGCGCCGTCCAGGGCCCGCGGCTCGGCCCCGACGCCCGTCACCGTCGTCCCGTCCTCCAGACGACAGAGCCGCCCCCAGAATATAGAATTTAATTCCACTTTTGGAAATTAATGCGATCGCATTTGTGTGCTTTTAAACTAACGAGCATCCTCATAGCTCAAG
>CAYQPL010000064.1:1857-5869 GCA_964419395.1 uncultured Phenylobacterium sp.
ATGCGCGACTCGAATCAAGCTCATCCTCGGCTGGGGAAGGAGCCGAAGGCCGCCATGTCCAGCTCATAGACCTCCACCTCGATGGCCGCGCCCTCAGCCTCGCCCACGTGGATCAGGGCCGGCTTGGGCGGGGTCGTCTCGGCCATGGCGTAGAGGCGGTAGGCCCGCGCCGTGTGCGTGCGGGCGACGAGCTTCGCCTCGCGCGAGGTGAGCTGCCAGTGCAGCGGCATGCCGGCCAGGTGGGCGCCGACGACGGAGAGCTTCACCGTCTGCGGCTTGCCGGCCGTGTCGAGGTCGGGCGTGGCGGGCATGGCGCGGATCTCCTCATAGCGGCGCGCAAGGTCGAGCAGGGCGGCGTCGGCGAAGGCCGGGCCGATCAGGGTGACGCCGAAACCGGTCCCGTTGTCGCGATGGCCGGCGGGCATAGCCACGGCGCTCATGTCGAGCAGGTTCACGAAGTTGGTGTAGAGGCCGAGATTGGCGTTCAGCGCATAGGGCTCGGCCAGCAGCTCGGCGATCCGGTAGATGGTCGGCGCCGTGGGCAGCAGCAGGACGTCGGCGGCCGCCCAGAGCGCCTCGGCGGCCCGGGCATGGGCCTGCAGGGCGTAGATCCCCTTGAAGGTCTCGACGCCGGAGACGGCGAAACCGCCCTGGACGATGGCGCGGACCACGGGATGGATGGCGCCCGGCTTGGTCCGCAGCAGATCCTCGATGGCCGCCGTCCGCTCGGCGACCCAAGGGCCGGCATAGAGGAGCTGGGCGGCCTCCAGTAGGGGCGCGATGTCCACTTCCACCAGCGTGGCGCCGGCCGCGGCCAGCCGGGCGACGGCGTCGTCGTAGAAGCGGGCGGCGGCCTCGTCTCCGAAGAACTGCAGCTGATCCGGCCGCGGCACGGCCAGGCGCCAGGTCTCGCCGAACCGCGCGCGACCGGCCTCGTCGCGCCGGGAATAGGGATCGGCGGGATCGAAGCCGCCCGCGACCGCGTCCACAAGGGCCGCGTCGACGGCGTCGGCGGTGAAGACGGTGATGCAGTCGAGCGAACGGCAGGCCGGCACGAGGCCCGAGGTGCTCCAGCGGCCCTTGGTGGGCTTCCAGCCGACGAGGCCATTGAAGGCCGCGGGCACGCGGCCTGAGCCGGCTGTATCGGTGCCGAGCGCGAAGGCCACGAGGCCCGCCCCCACCGCCACGGCGCTGCCGGAACTCGACCCGCCGCTGACATAGTCGCGGTTGAAGACGCAGTGCGGGATTCCGTAGGGCGTCCGCGTGCCCACAAGGCCGGTGGCGAACTGGTCGAGATTGGTCTTGCCCATCATCACCGCCCCGGCCGCCAGCAGGCGGGCGACCACGGTCGCGTCGGACTCCGGCCGATAGGCGAAGGCGGGGCAGCCCGCCGTGGTCGGCAGGCCGGCGACATCGATATTGTCCTTCACCGCAAAGGGAACGCCGGCCAGCGGCAGGTCCTCGCCCGCGGCGAGGCGAGCGTCGACGCCGCGCGCGGCGGCCAGCACATCCTCCGCCCTCGGACGTTCGATCCAGGCCTGCGGCTGCACCGCTTCGTAGGCGGCGATGCGGGCGAGGCTGTCGTGGGCCACGTCCTCCGCCGAGCGATGCCCGGCGCGGACCTCGGCGGCGATGGCGGCGGCGGAGAGGCGGTGCATGGCGGGGGCTCCCTCAGGCCGGTTCGAGGGCGATCATCGGCGCGCCGGGCGCGATGGCCTGCCGCTCCTGGGCGTAGATCTCGCGCACCACGCCTGCGGCCGGGCTCGGCACATCGCACTCGGTCTTCATGGCCTCGATCACGGCGATGACCGCACCCTTCTCGACCACATCGCCCGGCTGGACGAGCAGCTTCCAGACGCTGCCGCCCAGGGGCGCCTCGACCAGTTCGGCGCCTTCGGGGACGACGATCTCCTCGGCCTCAGCCGCGTCCTCGGCGGCGCTGGTCAGCGCCTCGGCGCGGGCGAACTCGCCCCGGCGCTCCCACTCGGCCCGTTCGGCGTCGAAGGCCGCCTGCCGCGTCTGCTGGAAGGCCTCGATGCTGGACGCGTTGTCGGCCAGGAAAGCGCGGTAGTCGGCGAGACGGAAGGTCTCCTGTGCGATCTCGATCTCCCGCCGGCCGAGCGGGAAGTCGCGGCGCCATTCCGTCAGCTCCTCGTGGCTGACCGGGAAGAAGCGGATCTGGTCGAAGAAGCGCAGCAGCCAGGGCTTGCCCTCGGTGAAGGCGTTCGTCTGGCGATAGGTGTTCCACACCTGGATGGTGCGGCCGAAGAGCTGGTAACCGCCCGGCCCCTCCATGCCGTAGACGCACATATAGGCCCCGCCGATCCCGACGACATTGGGCGGGGTCCAGGTGCGCGCCGGATTGTACTTGGTCGTCACCAGCCGGTGGCGCGGATCGATGGGCGTGGCCACCGGCGCGCCGAGATAGACGTCGCCCAGGCCCATGACGAGATAGCGGGCGTCGAAGACGATGCGGTGGACATCCTCCTCGCTCGCCAGGCCGTTGATGCGGCGGATGAACTCGATGTTGTCCGGGCACCAGGGGGCGTCGTCGCGGACCGAGGCCATGTACTTGTCGATGGTCTCGTAGATGGCCGGGTCCTTCCACGAGAGCGGAAGATGGACGACGCGCGAGGGGATCTGGAAATCGTCCAGCCCGCCCAGCCGGTCCTCGGCCTCGGTGAGCGCCCGCAGCAGCTCGCCCTGGCTCAGCACCCGGCTGTCATAGTGGACCTGCAGCGAGCGAATGCCGGGTGTGATGTCGATGACCCCGGGCAGGTCCAGCGCCTTCAGCTCCAGCATCAGGGCGTGGATGCGCAGGCGCAGCTCCAGGTCCAGGACGATGGGGCCGTATTCCACCAGCAGATGGCGGTCGCCCTGGCGGCGATAGACGGCGCGGGGCCGGTGGCCCTCGGCCTCGATGACGCCGAGGATCGGGCTCTCGACCTTGCGCGCAGGCGCGGGAAGCGGAACCGGGGCGGCGCCGGCGATCAGCGCGTCCTGCGCCGTCTCGGCGGCGACGGCCTCTTCGTCGCTCACCACCTCGAAGCGCACCGTGTCGCCCGGCGCGAGCTGGCCCGCCTTCCAGAGGTCGGCCTGGATGATGACGAAGGGACAGACGAAGCCGCCGAGCGACGGACCGTCGGGCCCCAGGATGATCGGCATGTCGCCGGTGAAGTCGACCGCCCCGATGGCGTAGGCGTTGTCGTGGATGTTGGACGGGTGCAGGCCCGCCTCGCCGCCGTCGCGCCGCGCCCATTCCGGCTTCGGCCCGACCAGCCGCACGCCCGTGCGGTTGGAGTTGTAATGGACCTTCCACGAGGCGCTGGCGATCATCGCCACGTCGGCCTCGGTGAAGAAGTCCGGCGCGCCATGGGGGCCGGCGAGCACGCGCAGCGTCCAGGCCTTGGCGAGGCTCGGGCGCTCCGTCGCGGTCAGCGCGGCGCGGGGTGGTCCGACCAGGCCCTCGCCCACCCGCAGGACGTCGCCGGCCGCCAGCGTGCGGCCCGCATGGCCGCCGAAGCCGCCGAGGGTGAAGCTGGACCGGCTGCCCAGATAGGCCGGCACGTCGATCCCGCCGCGCACCAGCAGATAGGCGCGCAGGCCGGGCCCCTTCACGCGCCCCAGCTTCAGGGTCTGGCCCGGAGCGATCTGGAAGGGGACGTAGGGCTCGATCGGCGCGCCGTCGAGGCTCGCCTCCAGCGCCGCTCCGGCCAGGCAGACCGAGGCCTCGCGGTTGAACAGCAGGGTCGGTCCGAGCGCCGTGATCTCCAGCCCCGCAGCGGTCTCCATGTTGCCCAGCAGGCGGTTGCCCAGCCGGAAAGAGAACGCGTCCATCGGACCCGACGGCGGCACGCCCACGTCCCAGTAGCCCTGACGCCCCGGATAGTCCTGCACCGTGGTGGCCGGTCCGCCGCTCAGGACGCGGATGGTCTGGGGCTCGAACGGGATCTCGGCCAGCGCCCGCGTGGAGACCCGACCGCTGACGAAGGGCTTGCTGCGCGCCACCTGG
>CAYQPL010000064.1:5879-17808 GCA_964419395.1 uncultured Phenylobacterium sp.
CCTGGCGCAGCCATTCGAGATTGGTCTCCAGCCCGGCGAGCCGGGTCTCGTCGAGCGCCGCCTGAAGGGCGGCGACGGCGCGCTCGCGGTCCGGGGCGGTGACGATCAGCTTGGCGAGCAGCGGGTCGTACCAGGCCGAGACCTCGGCCCCGTCCGCGACCCAGGTGTCGGCCCGCGCGTCGGCCGGGAAGCGCGCCTGCGGCAGCACGCCGGAGGAGGGCCGGTAGTCCTGGCCGGGATCCTCGGCATAGAGGCGGGCCTGGATCGAGGCGCCGCGAGGCCGGGCCTCGAAGCCGTCGAGGAAGCCATAGTCGCCGGCCGCGCCGCGGATCATCCATTCGACGAGGTCGACGCCGGTCACCTGCTCGGTGACGCCATGCTCCACCTGCAGGCGGGTGTTCACCTCGAGGAAGAAGAAGTCGTCGCGCTCGGCGTCGTAGAGGAACTCCACGGTGCCGGCCGACCGGTAGCGCGCCGCCTCCCCCAGCCGCACCGCCGCAGCGATCAGGGCCTGGCGGGTGGCGGGCGGCAGCAGGGGCGCCGGCGTCTCCTCTATGACCTTCTGGTTGCGGCGCTGGAGGGAACAGTCGCGTTCGCCGAGCGCCGCCACCCGCCCCTGCCCGTCGCCGAAGATCTGCACCTCGATGTGGCGGGCGCGGCGGACATAGCGTTCCAGGAAGACGCCGCCGTCGGAAAAGTTGGAGCCGGCCAGCCGGGCGACCTGGGCGAAGGCGTCGGCGACCGCCGCTTCGTCCTCGCAGACGCGCATGCCGATGCCGCCGCCGCCCGCCGTGGCCTTCAGGATCACCGGGAAGCCGATCTCGCGCGCCGCCGACAGGGCCGCCGCACCGTCTGTCAGCAGGTCGGTGCCGGGCGCCAGCGGCACGCCGTGCGCCTGGGCCAGATCGCGGGCCGTGTGCTTCAGGCCAAAGGCGCGGATGTTGTCGGGCGTGGGGCCGATGAAGGCGCTCCCGGCCGCCTGGCAGGCCTCCGCAAAGGCGACGTTCTCCGACAGGAAGCCATAGCCGGGGTGGATGGCCTCCGCGCCCGTCGCCTTCGCCGCCGCCAGGATCGCCTCGACGTTGAGATAGCTCTCGGCCGCCGGGGCTGGACCCAGGCGCACGGCCTCGCCGGCCTGGCTGACATGCAGCGACCCGGCGTCGGCGTCGGAAAACACCGCCACCGAGCCCACGCCCATGGACGTCAGGGTACGGATGACCCGGCAGGCGATGGCGCCGCGATTGGCGACGAGGACCTTCTTGAACACGCGGAAACTCGTCTCAGGCGGCGATGATCATGCGCACCGGCGTCGGGTCGAAGCCGTTGCAGGGGTTGTTGATCTGCGGGCAGTTGGAGACCACCGCCACCAGGTCCATCTCGGCGCGGATGTCCACATAGAGGCCAGGGGCGGAGATGCCGTCGACGATGCCCAGCGCCCCGTCCGCCTCCACCGGCACGTTCATGAACCAGTTGATGTTGGAGACCATGTCGCGCTTGCCGCGGCCGTGGCGGCCGTTGGCCTGCAGGAAGTTCTCGACGCAGGCGTGCTGGCTCTTGGTGTGATGGCCATAGCGCAGGGTGTTGCTTTCGCAGGAGCAGGCCCCGCCGATGGTGTCGTGATAGGCGACCGAGGTGCCCAGAACGGTCGCCATGGGATTGCCCTCGTTGGACAGCAGCACCGAGCCCGTCCGCAGGAAGATGTTGCCCTGGGCGGCGATGGTGTCCTGGGCGCTGTAGCGCTCGGCGTCGTCGGCCGCGGCGTACATCAGGAAGTCGACGGCCTGATTGCCCTCCAGGTCGACGATGCGCAGCACCTCGCCCTTGCGCACCAGATGGTCCCAGGGGGCGCGGGCGGGCACGACTTCGTCGTGAACGATGCGGGGCGGCAGGCCGGTCAGGGCTGTGTCGGTCATGTCGGCTCCCCTCAGCGGCGATAGTAGTCTTCGACGTTCAGGAAGGCGCGCTGGCCCTCCGGCGTCGCGTTGCGGACCGGGTCGTCCTCGGGCGTCACGGGACCGCGCCAGGCGTCCACGCGCAGCGGCGTGACGCGGTAGTCGGGGCGTGGATCGGCCACGTGCGGGCAGTTGGCCAGGACGAGGATCACGGCCATCTCGGCCCGCAGCGTCACCGCGCGGCCCGGCGGGAAGGGACCGACCTCCGGCTCCACCGCGCCGTCGGGGGCGATGCGGACGCCCTTGAACAGGTTGAGGCAGGGATGGATGTCCTTCCGCCCCAGGCCGAACTTGGCGACGGCCAGGGCGAAGCGGTCGCGGGCGTTGGGGTGCGGCCCCCAGTTGTCGCCCTCGCCGTACTTGCGCGCATTGGAGGCGCGGTTGGAGGCGCCGCAGAAGGCGTCGTGGGTCCCGGCGCCATCCTCGATGAGGCTCATCAGCACCCGGCCCATGTCCGACAGCAGCAGCCGGCCTTCGGCCAGATAGGCGTTCCACTGCACCTTGACGGTGTCGGCCACGTTCAGCCGCTCGATCGGGCTCTCGGCGTTGAAGACCAGGACGGAGGCGCAGGCGTCGCCCTGCAGGTCGGTCAGCCGCACCCGCGCTCCGCGGTCCAGCCGCTTGGCGGCGTAGCCGCCGGCGGCGATGGTCTCGGCCCAGACCATGTCCTTCGCCGCCACGCCCGCCGGCAGGGATTCGGCGGCCCAGGGCGGCAGGGTCGGCATGGACTCCACCTTCGTGCCGGCCATGGCCCGCGCATGGGCCTGAGCGCCGTAGGGATCGGCCGTGTTCGTCGTCATCGTCAGGCCCCTCCCGCCCTGGACTCCCCGCCCCGGCCGTGCGCGTGCAGCGGCGGCAGGAGCGAGCGCGTGGTGACCAGCCGGATCTGATGCACGCCGCGGATGCGGCGCAGCTCGTCGCAGAGCAGGTGCAGCCGCTCGGCCGGCCCCTGGACCAGCAGCACCTCCAGCGACTGGTCGTCCTCGAGAAAGACGTGCTGCGAGGAGATCACCTCCTTGAGGAAGGCGACCTGGGCCTGGGCCAGCGCCTGGCGGACCCGCCCGCTCTCGGCGCGGTAGATGAGGGTGATGGTGCCGGCCAGGATGGCCCCGCCCTGGGTCTCGCTGTGTTCGGCCAGCTCGTGCCGGATCAGTTCGGCGATCATCTGGGATCGGCTCGGCAGGCCGCGCTCGGCCACCATGGCGTCGAGCTGGGCCAGGAGCTCGCCCGGCAGGCTGACGCTGAGGCGCGCAAGCTGGGAAATCGGTTCCACGGTCATGGCCCCATGCTGGCTTCGGTATTACGTTCGTCAACATTCGTAATACCGAACCCCCCCGCCCCGCAAGCGCCGCCCATCGGCTGGGCGCCGGGCCCGCGCCGGCGCCCAGCCGATGGGCGCCCCGTCGCCGGGAGGAAGCGCCGCCGTCCCGGGCCGGCGCCGGCGCTTGTGTCGCGCACGGGCGGCGATCACTGCGGCGAGATTGATTGGCGCGGCGGCTGAACCTCCTTAACCTGCGCCGCAAACCGCCGCGCATGCGGCTTCTAGTGCATGAGAGTCGCATGACCGATTCGCCCCCGCCCGCCGGCGCCGAGGCGCCCGCCAAACGCAGCTTCATCCAGCGCTGGTGGTTCGACGTCGTTCTCTGGAAGCGGATCTTCCTGGCCCTGATCCTGGGCGCCGCCGTCGGCCTGCTGCTGGGCGAGAACGCCGTCGCCATCAAGTGGCTGGGCGACCTCTTCATCCGGCTCATCCGGATGATCGTCGTGCCGCTGGTCTTCGTGTCCATCGTGTCCGGCGTCGCCGGCATGGGAGACCCGCGCCGGCTGGGCTCCATCGGCGGCAAGACCATCTTCCTCTACATCTGCACCACGGCGGTGGCGGTGTGCGTGGGCATGCTGTTCTCCACCCTCTTCCAGCCGGGCGCCGGGGTGGACTTCGCCGGGGTGACGCCCCAGGCGGTGGGAACCGCGCCGCCGGTGAGCGAACAGCTGCTGGGCATCGTGCCCTTGAACCCGATCGAGGCCCTGGCCACCGCCGACATCCTGGGGGTGATCTTCTTCGCCATCCTGGTGGGCGCCGGCATCCTGGCGATCGGCGAGAAGGGCAAGCCCGTGGCCGAGCTCTTCGAGGCCGGGGTCGAGATCATCCTCTACATCACCAAGCTGGTGATGGAGGTGGCCCCCCTCGGCGTCTTCGCCCTGATGGCCTGGGTGATGGGCACCTCGGGCCTCGAGGTCTTCGTCCACATCTTCCTGCTGGCGGCGGCCCTGGTGGTCGGTTGCGCCGTGCAGGTGCTGCTGATCCACGGCGGCATGCTGCGGCTGCTGGCCAAGCTGCCGATCTGGCCCTTCTTCCGCGACATTCCCGATGCGGTGATGGTCGCCTTCTCCACCTCCTCCTCGGCCGCCACCCTGCCGGTGGCCATGCGCGTGGCGGAGAAGAACCTGGGGGTCAGCCACACGGTCGCCTCCACAGCCCTGCCGATCGGCACCACGGTCTCGATGGACGGGACCGCCCTCTATATCGGCCTGCTCACCATGTTCGCCGCGCAGGCCTTCGGGCTCGACCTGACGCCGGCGCAGCTGATGCTGGCCGGCGTGACCACCGTGCTCGTGGCGATCGGCACCGCGCCGATCCCCTCGGCCTCCCTCTTCATGCTGGCGGCGGTTCTGACCTCCATCGGGGTGACGCCGGAGCAGACGGCGCTCGTGGTCGGCTTCGTCCTGCCCTTCGACCGACTGCTGGACATGACCCGGACGGTGGCCAACAACACCTCCGACCTCGCCGTCGCCGTGACCGTCGCCAAGTGGGAAGGCGAGCTGGACGAGGTCTCCTATCGCGCCAAGCCGGTCGAATAGATCAGGCGTGATCTTGCGGCGGGCGTGGGGATTGGCGACTTAGAACCCCATGCTCGACGCCTCGCCCGAAGTCTTCCTGCTGGTCACCGGCCTGCTGCTGCTGGCCACGGTGCTGGCGGGCACGCTGTCGAGCCGCTTCGGGGTGCCGGCCCTGATCGGCTTCCTGGCGCTCGGCATGCTGGCCGGGTCCGACGGCCCCGGCGGCATCGGCTTCGCCGACTATCAGGCCGCCCAGACGATCGGCGTGGCCTGCCTGATCTTCATCCTCTTCTCCGGCGGTCTCGACACGCCGTGGAAGGCGGTGAGGCCGGTGCTGTCGCCGGCCCTGGTCCTGGCGACCCTGGGCGTCCTGATCAGCACCGCCGTCGTCACGCTGGCCGCCGTGCTCCTGCTGGAGTTCAGCGTCCTGCAGGGCTTCCTGCTGGGCAGCGTCATCGCCTCCACCGACGCGGCCGCCGTCTTCGCCGTCCTGCGCACCCAGGAGACGAAGCTTCGCGACGACGTGCTCAGCCTGATCGAACTGGAGAGCGGCTCGAACGACCCGATGGCGATCTTTCTCGTCGGGGCTGCGCTCGCCCTCATCGCCGCGCCGGCGACGCCGCTTCTCACCTTCCTGCCGGACTTCGCCCTGCAGATGATCCTGGGCGCCCTGTTCGGGGCCGGGGCGGGCTACGCCTTCACCGTCATCCTGAAGCGCGCGCGCCTGCGCCAGGGCGGCCTGTTCCTGGTCATCTCGGTGGCCGCCGCGCTTCTGGCCTTCGGGCTGGCCGGCAGCCTGGGCGGCTCGGGCTTCCTGGCCGCCTATCTGGCGGGCGTCGTGGCCGGCAACCGCGACTATCCCAGCCGCCGCCAGGTGTCGCAGTTCCAGGACGGCCTCGCCTGGCTGGCGCAGGTGGTCATGTTCCTCACGCTCGGCCTGCTGGTCTTCCCGCACCAGCTGCCCGCCGTGGCGCTGGACGGGCTGGCCATCACCGCCGTCCTGATGCTGGTCGCGCGGCCGCTCAGCGTCTTCGTCAGCCTGGCGCCCTTCCGGGCCTTCGACTGGCGGGCCAAGCTCTTCGTCTCCTGGGCCGGTCTGCGCGGCGCGGTGCCCATCGTGCTGGCCACCTTCGGCATCGTCGCCGGGGTGGAGAACGCCCAGACCATGTTCAACATCGTCTTCTTCGTCGTCCTGGCCTCCAGCATCATCCAGGGACCGACCATCGGCCTGGCCGCCAAGCGGCTGGGCATGGACGGGCCGGCGCCGCTGCCGCCAGCCAAAGGGGCGATGAGCGAGGAACCCGCATGACCCCACGCCAGGAACTCGCCCGCCTGATCGATCAGGCGGCCAATATCACCGTCTTCACCGGCGCCGGCATCTCCACCGAGTCCGGCATTCCCGACTTCCGCAGCCCCGGCGGCGTCTGGAGCAAGATGAAGCCCATCTACTTTCAGGACTTCATCGCCAGCGAGGAAAAGCGCCGCGAGGCCTGGACGCGCGCCTTTTCCGGCCGCGCCGGCTGGACCGGCCGGGCGCCGAACGCCGGCCACTACGCCGTCGCCCGGCTGGCCGCGCGGGGCAAGGTCGGCGCGGTGATCACCCAGAACGTGGACAACCTGCATCAGGACAGCGGCGTCCCGGCGGAGAAGGTGATCGAGCTGCACGGCAACGCCAGCTACGCCAAGTGCCTGTCCTGCGAGACGCGCCATGAACTCGAGGACCTGAAGCGCGACTTCGAGGCCACCGACGATATCCCTACCTGCCGGGAGTGCGGCGACCTGGTGAAGACCGCCACCATCTCCTTCGGCCAGTCGATGCCCGAGCGCGAGATGCTGCGCGCCCGGGCGGCCACGCTGGCCTGCGACCTATTCCTGGTGCTGGGCTCGTCCCTGGTCGTCTATCCGGCGGCCGACTTCCCGATCCTGGCCAAGCGGCGGGGCGCGGCGCTGGCCATCGTCAACCGCGAGCCCACCGGCCAGGACGAATTCGCCGACCTCGTCCTGCACGACGAGATCGGCCCGACGCTGAGCGAGATCGTCCCACAGGTCTCCTAGAGCTTGACGCGCGTTTCGTCCGATAACCGGTTCCCACTTATCGGAACGCGCTCTAGGCCGAGGCGCTGGGACGTTCCTTCACCTTCTCGAACCAGACGGGCAGCCACCTGGCGTCCGAGGGCAGCGGCTGCCCCACCTGCGCCCCGAAGGCCAGGAAGCAGTAGAGCAGGATGTCGGCGAGGCTGAAGCGGTCGCCGCAGACGAAGATGCGGCCTTCCATCTGGCCATCCAGCCACAGGATCTTGTCGCGGGCGATGGCCTTCAGGTCGTCGGCCGCCTCGGGGCGGACCAGGCGGAAGCGGCTCTCGAACAGGGGACGGCCCTCGGCGGCGCGGAAGCCGTTCGTCAGCGGCTCGACGATGTTGAGGTCGATCCGACGGGTCCACATGCGCGTCTCGGCGCGGGCCTTGGGCGTGGCGCCGATCAGCACCGGCTCGGGCTGGAGCTCCTCCAGGTACTCGCAGATGGCGGTGATCTCGCAGACGGTCGTGCCGTCGTCGAGCTCCAAAGCGGGCATCTGGCCGGCCGTGTTGATCTTCTCCGCATAGGGCGGCTGGCGGTTCTCGCCCTTCATCAGGTCGACCTGCTGGACCGGGATGTCGAGGCCCTTCTCGGCCATGAACATGCGGACCACGTGCGGGTTGGGACCCACGGAATTGTAGAACTTCACGGCGCTGTCTCCCTTGATTGGGCGGGAGTTGAGGACTTGCCGTAGCGTCAGGTCAACCGCTCAGGCGCCCGCCGGCTCCGGGCAGGGCGTGGCCGGATCGTCGTCGGCGCAGGCCTCGTCCATGCGCGCGAAGTGCTCCCCCGCATCGGTGGCCGCGACCACCGGGGCCGGCTCGGCGCGCGCTTCGGTGACGACCTCCGCGCCTTCGGAGAGGGTGTGGTGCACCGGACATTTCTCGGCGATCTCGATCAGGCGCCGGCGCTGTTCGGCGTCGAGGTCGCCCTCGAAGCCGATCTCGCGCTTGAACCGGTCCCTGGCCTGAGCCGTGCGGGCGGTGTGGCTGACCTCGACCGTCACCCGCTCCAGCGGCCAGCCCTTGCGGTCGGCATAGAGGCGGCAGGTCATGGCCGTGCAGGCGCCCAGCGCCGCCCCCAGCAGGTCGTAGGGGCTGGGACCGGAGTCGAGCCCGCCGACGTCCACGGGCTCGTCGGCCAGGAAACGCGCCGGCCCGGCCTGCACCTCCACCTGGAACTTGCCGCCGCCCGTCTCCTCCACCCGCACCGCGTCCGGCGCGCCCGGCGTCGCAGCCGGCTCCTCGGCCTCGATGTACCGCTCGGCCCAGGCGGCGATGACGCCGGCGGCGTAGTCGGAGTCTTGCAGCTTCGTCAGCAGGTGGTCGGCGTCGTCCAGGGAGACGAAGCTCTTCGGATGACGGGCGGCGAGGAAGATGTCGGTGGCGTTGTCGATCCCCACCACCGCGTCGCGCGGCGCATGCAGGATCAGCAGGGCGCGGTGCAGGGCGGCGATGCGGGCCTTCTGGTCGTGGCCCGCCAGGTCGCGGACGAAGCCGGCGCCGAGTTCGAACCGGCGTCCGGCCACCTCGACGGGCACGCGCCGCTCCCCCTCCAGCTCGCCCTCGATATGGCGCAGCACGTGCTCGGCGTCGGCCGGCGCGTTGATCGCCGCCACGGCGCGCACGCTCTCGCACCGGCCCGCCGCCGCCAGAACCGCCGCGCCGCCGAAGGAGTGGCCGACCAGGACCTGCACCTCGTGCCCGGCCGCATTCATGGCGTCGACGGCGGCCACGATATCGGCCACGTCGCTGGAGAGGCCGGCGCCGAAATCGCCTTCGCTGTCACCCAGGCCGGTGAAGTCGAAGCGCAGCACGCCGATCCCCCGCTCGGCCAGGGCCCGGCTGACCCGCACGGCGGCGTGGGAGCGCTTGTCGCAGGTGAAGCAGTGGGCGAAGACGGCGAAGGCCCGCGGCGGGCGCGGCCCTGTCTCCAGCACGCCCGACAGGCGCCGCCCGGCGGCGTTCTCGAACTCGAACTTCACGCCCGGCATGGCGGCTCCTTTTCTGGCCTTCAGCGGTATTCGGGGTTGGGGTGGTCGAACCGCGCCCCCGCCTCCCAGGCCTCCGGCTGATTGCCGTGGGCCGGCACGCCGCCAGCGTCCTTCAGCATGCGGGCGAAGTGCATCAGATTCCAGGCCGCGAAGGTGGTGTTGCGCTGGGTGAAGTCGTTCTCCGGTCCGCCGGAGCCCTCGTCGCAATAGGAGGGACCAGGCCCCGCCTCGCCCACCCAGCCGGCGTCGGCCTGGGGCGGGACGGCGAAGCCGATATGCTGCAGCGAATAGAGGATGTTCATGCCGCAATGCTTGGCTCCGTCCTCGTTGCCGGTGACGATGCAGCCGCCCACGTGGCCGTAATAGGCGTACTGCCCCTTGTCGTTCAGCTTGCCGGAATAGCCGTAGAGCCGTTCGACCACGCGGGTGCAGATGGACGACTTGTCGCCCAGCCAGATCGGCGTGCCGATGACCAGGATGTCGGACGCCATCACCTTCTTCTGCACGTCGGGCCAGGCGTCGTTGGCGAAGCCGTGCTCGCGCATGTCGGGCTGGACGCCGGGCGGGATCTCCAGGTCCGCCGCCCGGATCGTCTCGACCTTCACGCCGTTGGCCGCCATGACGCCGATGGAGACGTCCATCAGGCCCTGGGTGTTGGAGGGCAGCCGCGAGGGCTTGAGGCTGCAGTTGATGAAGAGGGCGGAGAGATCGTCGTAACGGGCCATGGGCGGCTCCAGCTTGCAGGGGACCCAGGGCCGAACGGCTCGCCGCCCGGCCCTGTTCCTCACAAAGCTTCGCCGTCGCCTAGAGCTGGGCCACCAGATAGTCGGCCGAGGAGACCTTGAATTCGCCCGGCGCCTCGACGTTCAGCGACTTCACCACGCCGTCCTCGACGATCATGGAGTAGCGCTGCGAGCGCTCGCCCATGCCGAACTTGCGGGCGTCCATCTCCAGGCCCACGGCCTTGGTGAAGTCGCCGCTGCCGTCGGCCAGCATGACGATGTCCTCGCCCACCGCCTGGGCCTCGCCCCAGGCCTTCATCACGAAGGCGTCGTTGACCGACAGGCAGGCGATGGCGTCGACGCCCTTGCCCTTGATCTCCTCGGCCTTGTCGACGAAACCCGGCAGGTGACGCGCCGAGCAGGTGGGCGTGAAGGCGCCCGGCACGGCGAAGAGGGCCACCGTCTTGCCGCCGAAGAAGTCGTCGGAGGCGATCGGCTTGGGGCCGTCGGCCGTCGCCTGGGTGAGGGTGACGCTGGGCAGCTTGTCGCCGACCTTGATGCTCATGGACCTGCTCCTGTTCGGCCGCCGCATGCGGCCCTGTGCGAAGAGATAGCCCACGGGCGGGCCGCTTCCACCCCCCCAACGCATGACGTCTTGAAAGCGCCGCGTTCGGCCTCAAACTAAGGGGGCATGGGCAAGTCGGATTCGAGCCTCGATCCCGCCGACGGCTACCTCTCGGGTCAGCTGCTCATCGCCATGCCCGGCATCGGCGATCCGAGGTTCGAGCGCGCCGTCGTCCTGGTCTGCGCCCATGACGAGGAGCACGCCATGGGCCTGGCGGTGAACCGCCCGGTCGACGGCCTCCATCTGGGCGATCTGCTGGAGCGGCTCGACATCGACCACGGCGCCGCCCCGGGCCTGGAGGAGCCGGTCCTCATCGGCGGTCCGGTCGAGCGTGAACGCGGCTTTGTGCTGCACACGGACGATTACCGCAACGAGACCAGCCTGCCGATCGTCGAGGGCCTGGCCCTGACCGCGACGCGGGAGGTGCTGGAGCTGCTCGCCGCCGGCGACGGTCCGCGCCGCTGCTTCATGGCGCTCGGCTACGCCGGCTGGGGCGCCGGCCAGCTGGAACAGGAGATCCGCGACAATGTCTGGCTCACCTGCCCGCCCGACGAGGCCCTGCTGTTCGGCGACGACCACGACCACAAATGGTCCCAGGCCCTGGCCAAGCTCGGCATCGACCCCGGCCTGCTGACCGCCGCCGCGGGCAGCGCCTAGGGGGCTAGCCGCGGGCCTTCACCGGGGCGGCGCCGTCCACATAGCTTTCGTTGAGATAGACTTCCGCCTCCTGGGGCGAAAGCGCCGGGGCATAGCCGAAGCCCTGGCCGTAGTCGCAGCCGAGGGCCAGCAGCTGGCGGGCCATGCCGGCGTTCTCCACGCCCTCGGCCACCACCTCCAGCGCCAGGTCCTGCCCGAGCTTCACGACCGAGGAGACGATCTTGGCCGAGCCCTCGTCGGTGGCCATGGTGCGCACGAAGTAGCGGTCGATCTTCAGCGTGTCGAAGGGCAGGCGCGTCAGGTAGGACAGGGACGAGAAGCCTGTGCCGAAATCGTCGAGCGCCAGCGCCGCGCCGGCCTGGCGCAGGCTGCGCAGGATGACCGCCGCCCGATCGGGATCGCGCATGACGTCGCTCTCGGTGACCTCCAGCTTCAGGGCGCCGGCGGGCAGGCCCGTGTCGGCCAGGATCTTCACCACGTCGGAGATCAGGTCCGGCCGGTCGATCTCGCCGGTCGAGAGGTTGACGGCCACGGTCAGTTCGCCGGCCGCGCGGTGGTTCTGCCGCCACAGGGCGAGCTGTCGGGCGGCCTCGTGCATCATGTGGGCGCCCAGCGCGCTCATCAGCCCCATCTCTTCGCAGAGCGGCAGGAACTGGTCGGGGGTGAGCAGGCCCCGGCGCGGATGGCGCCAGCGGACCAGGGCCTCGAAGCCGGAGAGCGCCCCGGTCGAGAGGCGCACGATCGGCTGGTAGAAGGGGGTCAGTTCGCCTCGCCCGATGGCGCCGCGCAGATCGCCCTCCAGGGCGAGCCGGGACAGACCGTCGCTTTCCAGGGCGCGGCCATAGGCCGCCGCGCCGCCGCGGCCCCCGTTCTTGGCGGCCTCCACCGCCAGCTCGGCCCGGCGCAGCAGCTCGGCCGCCTCGGGCGCCTCGGAGCCGCCCTTGGCCTTCACCGCCCCGATCGACAGGGTGGGATGGATGTCGAAGCCGGCGACCCGCAGGGGGCGCTCCAGGGCCGCGCGCAGCCCCTCGGCCGCCTCGGTCTCCCCCGCGGGCGCCCGGACGCC
>CAYQPL010000064.1:17818-18916 GCA_964419395.1 uncultured Phenylobacterium sp.
CGCTCGCGCGAGTGCGCCGCGTCCAACGCCAGCTCCTGCTCCTGCTGCAGCTGGCCCTGCAGCGTCTCCATCTCGTGCGCGAGCGTCTTGAGCGTGGACGCCGCCACCGCCGCGCCGTGCCGCGTCGAGTCGAACTTGAGGCAGTTCTCGATGGCCACGCCCGCCTGCTGCACAAAGTTGTCCAGCAGCACCTCGTCCGCCTCGGTCTCCCCCGAGGGCGCCAGGACGCCGAACTCGTCCTCGCCGACGCGGGCGAGCAGCACGCCGGGCGGAAAGGCCGCGGCAAGGCGCGATCCCAGGGCGGCCAGGACCAGGTCGGCGCGCTCGTGGCCGAGGGCCTCGTTCAGGCGCCGCAGACGGTCGAGATCGGCGACCACCAGCTCATGGCCGCCGGGCAGCTGCAGGTGTTCGCGGGCCCGCACGATGAAGCTCTTGCGGTCGAGCAGGCCGGTCAGGTGGTCGAGGTCGGAGGCGGCGAACTTGGTCTCGGCGGCGACCACGCCGGCGGCGCGCAGCCCCTCCTCCAGCCAGACGCCACGCCAGATGCACAGCCCGCCGCCGCGCATGCGCAGCCGGACCGCGATCTCCGCACCCGGCTCCTGGGGCCGGAGGATCTCCTCGGCCCGGGCGCGGTCCTGCGGCAGGGCGAGCGCCCGCATGGCGGCGGAGGAGCATTCGGGGGCCAGCGGCCCGAGGCCGAGCGCCCGCGAGGCCCCGGTCAGACGCAGCCGGTCGCGCTCGGGCTCCCAGTGCCACAGGGCGACATCGGCCGCGCCCAGGGCTTCCAGGGTGGTCGTCGCGTCCCCGATCCCGCGCTCGCTCGGCGGCGTGGGAGCGAGTTACCTCGACGCGGTACTGGTTATCGAAGAGATGGCTAAGGCCTGCGGCGTAACCGGCCGGATCGCCGTCGAAGCCAACATGGGTGCCATCAGTGCGATCATGACATATGGATCGGAGGATCAGAAACGGCTGGCTGCCGAGCTCGTTCTCGGCGGCGACAAACCAGCAATCTGCATCACCGAACCTGACGCCGGTAGCGCCGCAACAGAGATGACTACCCGCGCGGACAAGCGTGGCAACCGTTTCGTCCTCAACGGC
>CAYQPL010000065.1:0-9244 GCA_964419395.1 uncultured Phenylobacterium sp.
TCCCCCTGATGGAGGGGGAGGATCTGCGCCGTGGGTCTTGGAAACGCAGTGCGAAGATGCTCCCCCTTCCAGGGGGAGCTGTCGCGAAGCGACTGAGGGGGTCTGGGGCCTTGCGATCATCCTCGCCCTTCGAGTGCCGCCACCGTCAGACCACGTCGCCCCAGGCCAGGCGCCGGGCCGCGGCGAAGGCGGGCTTGTCGCGGCGCGGGACGAAGCGGTGCTCCAGGGCGCCGGTCTCGACGCACAGCTTCAGCTCGATCCCCGGCTTGGCCTGGCGCGGCGGGGCGAGGATGCGGGCGGCGTAGGGCGACGCGACCACGCCCGCCCGTGCGGCGGCGAGCCAGATGAACTTCTCGTCCTCGAAGGGGGCGTCGGCGCCCTTGGCGAGGCGGTGGTCGCGGGAGCGGGGCAGGCGCTGGACGAAATGGCACCAGTCCGGCGGCGTCAGCGGGCAGGCCAGCGCATGGGGGCAGGGCCCGGCCAGGGCCGCGCCGGCGGCGAGCAGGCGCGTGCGGGCGGCCAGGATGCGCTCATAGCCGGCCGGCGTGCCCGGTTCGACCAGGATCAGCAGGCCCGCGCAGGCGGCCCAGAGCCGCTCGACCAGGGCGTCCTGCGCGGTCGGCGCAATCTCGGCCAGGGCGTAGCTCGCCACCACGAGGTCCGCCGGGGGCAGGGGCTCGGCCGCCGTCAGGTCGGCGCGGCGGAAGTCTGCGTCCGCCAGAACGGCCCCGCCGGCCGCCGCGAGTTCGCGGGCCAGCGCCAGGAAGGGCGCGCTGGCGTCCAGCAGGGTCGCCCGGTCGAGGGAGCCCCAGGTCTCCGCCGCCGCCCAGCTCGCCGTGCCGGGACCCGCGCCGGCGTCCAGCAGCGTCCTCGGCGCAAAGCCGGGGCAGGCCTCCGCGGCCGCGGCGAAGGCGGCCATGTCGGCGGCGTAGGTGGCCGGCAGGCGGGCCAGCGCATAGGCCAGCGCATCGTCGGCGCCGAGCACCACGCCGGCCGAGCCGGCCCCGCCGCGATAGGCGTCAGAGACCCTGCCCGCGCGGGCGGCCAGGTCGCGGCGGGAGACGCCCTCCAGCCGCGCCTCGATCGCGGTGCGGAGCGGCCCGGGAAGGTCGGGCGTCAAACCGGGACGCGGTTGTTGACGAGGTCGTCCACCACGGCCGGGTCGGCCAGGGTGGAGGTGTCGCCCAGCTGGTCGGTCTGGTTCTCGGCGATCTTGCGCAGGATGCGGCGCATGATCTTGCCCGAGCGCGTCTTGGGCAGGGCCGGGGCGAACTGGAGGGCGTCCAGCGCGGCGAAGGCGCCGATCTCGCGGCGCACCCAGCCCTTGATGTCGGCCTGCAGGATGTCGGTCATCTCCACCTCGGCCTTCAGGGTCACGAAGGCGTAGACGCCCTGGCCCTTGATGTCGTGGGGGTAGCCGACCACGGCGGCCTCGGCGACCGCCTCATGGCCGACCAGGGCGCTCTCCAGCTCGGCCGTACCCAGGCGGTGGCCCGAGACGTTGATCACGTCGTCCACCCGGCCGGTGATCCAGTAGTAGCCGTCCTCGTCCCGGCGGCAGCCGTCGCCGGTGAAGTACTTGCCGGGATAGGTGGTGAAATAGGTCTGGATGAAGCGCTCGTGGTCGCCATAGACGGTGCGCATCTGGCCGGGCCAGGAATCGGTCAGGCAGAGGTTGCCGCTGGTCGCCCCCTCCAGGACCTTGCCCTCGGCGTCGACCAGTTGGAACTGCACGCCGGGCAGGGGCTTGGCGCAGGAGCCGGGCTTGGCCGGGGTCGCACCGGGCAGGGGCGTGGCGAGGCACGCGCCGGTCTCGGTCTGCCAGTAGGTGTCGACGATGGGGCAGCGGCCCTCGCCCACCACGCGGTGGTACCAGAGCCAGGCCTCGGGGTTGATCGGCTCGCCCACCGTGCCCAGCAGGCGCAAGGAGGCGCGGCTGGTCTTCTTCACCGGGGCGTCGCCGTCGCGCATCAGGGCGCGGATGGCCGTGGGCGCGGTGTAGAAGATCTCCACCTTGTGCTTGTCGACCACCTGCCAGAAGCGGGAGTTGTCCGGATAGGTCGGCACGCCCTCGAACATCACCGTGGTCGCCGCATTGGCGAGCGGGCCATAGACCACATAGGAGTGGCCGGTCACCCAGCCCACATCGGCGGTGCACCAGAAGACCTCGCCCGGCCGGTAGTCGAAGACCAGTTCGTGGGTGTGGGCCGCCCAGGTGAGGTAGCCGCCGGTGGTGTGCAGCACGCCCTTAGGCTTCCCCGTCGAGCCCGAGGTGTAGAGGATGAACAGCGGATCCTCGGCGTTCATCGGCTCGGGATCGCAGGTGTCGGAGACGGTCTTCTTCAGGTCCGAATAGTAGGCGTCGCGACCCTCGACCATGGCCACCTCGGCCTTGGTGCGGCGCACGACGATGACGTCCGTCACGTCCGGGCAGGCCTTCAGCGCTTCGTCGACATTGGCCTTCAGCGGCACGGTGCGGCCGCCGCGCACGCCCTCGTCGGCGGTGATGACGATGCGGGAGTCGCAGTCCTGGATGCGCCCGGCCAGGCTGTCGGGGGAGAAGCCGCCGAAGACCACCGAATGCACGGCGCCGATGCGCGAACAGGCCAGCATGGCCACGGCCGCGGCCGGGATCATCGGCAGGTAGATGGTGACGCGGTCGCCCTTCCTGACGCCCTTGGCCTTCAGCACATTGGCCATGCGGCACACCTCGGCGTGCAGCTGGGCGTAGGTCAGGGTGTCGTAGACGTCGGGATCGTCGCTTTCCCAGATGATCGCCACCTGGTCGGCGCGCTCGGGCAGATGGCGGTCCAGGCAGTTGACGCTGACGTTCAGCTCGCCGTCGGCGAACCATTTGATGTGGAAGTCGGCGGCGTCGAAGGAGACATCCTTGACCTGGGTGAAGGGCCTGGACCAGGTCAGGCGGCCGGCGACCTCGCGCCAGTAGCCCTCCGGATCCTCCTGCGCCCGCCGGCAGGCGGCCTCATAACCCGCGGCGTCCATGCGCGCCCGCCTGGCCCAGGCCTCGGGGACCGGAAAAACCTCCACCTCGCTCACGGCGCTGCTCCCTTGTTCGAACTTTGGCGCGGAGTATGCGGAGGCGCGGGGCTGAGGCAAGCCGTGTCCCTGCGTCGCCCAGGTCCCCAGTTCTCGTCATTCCCGGCCTTGCGCCGGGAATCCCTCTCCACGCCCGCGCCTGCCCTCGACAAGGATGCTCGCCACAAGGGCGAGCATGACGACGGCGTGTCGGGTCGCTCCTGCCCCCTCAGCCCCGCTCGCCGGCCTGACGGTCGGACGTCGCGCGGCGGTCGATGCAGAAGCCCCCTTCGCCGTGCTGACCCGGCGAGGCGATGCGGCCTTCCTCGGCCTTGTGGACGAACTGCTCGGCCACCAGCCAGGCCTTCACGGGGCGGAGCGTCGCCAGGCAGCCGCCGATGACGGCGGGGATAACGACGGCCAGCTGCAGCCAGATGGGCGGGGCCGCGGCGATGGCCCACCAGGCCCAGGCGGCCACCACCACCACGCCCACCCCGCTCATCACGAAGAAGGCCGGACCGTCGGCGGGGTCGGCGAAGCCGTAGTCGAGGCCGCAGACCTCGCACGTGTCGGCGAGACCCAGGAAGCCCGAGAAGAGCTGGCCCTGGCCGCAGCGCGGACAGCGGCATTTCAGGCCGGCCTCGAGGCTCGAGGGATGTTCATTGGCGCTCATGGCGTCGATATGGGCTGCGCCCGCCGCCCGGACAATCGCCATCCGCCGCCGCCGGGCCAAGAAAAAGGCCCCGCCGGAGCGGGGCCTTTCCTGTTCGGCCTTAAGCCTTCTTCTCGAAGAGCTTGTTCCAGCGCCGCCGCTCGCGGCTCTTCCAGCCGGCGCGGTGGAAGGCGTCCGAGGCGATCAGCGGGACCACCGTGGTGGCCTCGGCGAAGACCATCTGTTCCCAGGTGACGTCCACCTTGCCCCAGGAGCAGGCCTCCTGCAGCGTCGAGGACGAGCAGGCGCCGTCGCGCACGTCGGCCACCGTGATCTGGATGGCGTACTTGTGCATGTCGACCTCCTCGCCGAGGATCTCGGCGCAGACCACCGTGTCCTGGGCGAAGTTCTTCGGCACGCCGCCGCCGACCATGAAGAGGCCCGTGGTCCCCGCCGCGATCTTGATGTCGGTCAGTTCGCGGAAGTCGGCGATGGAGTCGATGGTCATGTAGGGCTTGCCGGCCTTCATGCGGTCCACCTGGTGCTTGACCAGGCCGAAACCGGCCGAAGAGTCGGTGAAGGCCGGGCAGAAGATCGGCACGCCTTCGCGATAGGCCACCTCGATCAGGCTGTCGGGCTTCTTGGCGTTCCCGGCCGCCAGCCACTTGCCCATCTCGTAGATGAACTCGCGCGAGGAATAGGGCCGCGGCTCCAGCGAGTCGGCGATCTCCTTGATCGTCGCGTCGCAGGTCTGCAGGTCTTCCTCGTCGATATAGGTGTCGTAGATGCGGTCGATATAGAGGGCGCGCAGGTCGCGGTCGTCGACCTGGTCCTTGGCCTGGTAGTGCTTGAAGCCGAGGGCCTCGAAGAAATCCATGTCGACGATGGAGGCGCCGGTCGAGACGATGGCGTCGATCAGGCCGTACTTCACCATGTCGCGGTAGATGTGCATGCAGCCGCCGGCGCTCGTCGAGCCGGCCAGAGTCAGCCAGGTCGAGCAGCCGGGGTCTTCCAGCGCCATGGAGAAGATGTCGGCCGCGCGCGCGGTGTCGCGGCTGGTGAAGCTCATCTGACGCATGGCGTCGATGATCGGACGGGCGTCGTACTGGTCGATGGCCACGTGCTCGACGGTGGTCGAGAGCAGCTCGGCCTTGCGGTTGGACTGCGGGGCAGCGTTCATTCTCTGAAATCCCTAGAGCTTGAGCGCCCGTCCAATGGATGAAGGGACGCGGCCGGGACGGAGCGACCGGCCGCGCCTGATGGGGTCGCGCAGGGAAACGCGCCTAGCGCCGACGACGTTTCTTGCCGCGGGCGCGCGACAGCTTGACGACGTTCTGGCTCTCGGTCCGCGGCAGGGGGATGGACCGCGGGGCCAGGCCGAACAGCGAGGCCATGGGCGGGTCCTCGACCACCACGGTCTCGGTGTCGCCGAAGCCGTTGAAGCGGGTGTTCATCGCCACGCCATAGGCGCCCAGCATGCCGATCTCGACATAGTCGCCCTCGCGCACGTCCTCGGGCAGCCAGAAGGGGCCCGGCATGTGGTCGAGGGAATCGCAGGTCGGGCCGTAGAAGCGGTAGGGCCGCAGCGGGCCGCCCACCTCGCGGGTCGCGCCGTCCGCCTCGCGGCGGATCAGCTTCACCGGGAAGGGCCACTTGGTGTGGGTGGCGTCGAACAGGCTTCCGTAGGAGCCGTCGTTCAGATAGAGGGCGTCGCCCTTGCGCAGCTCCACCGTCGTCAGGACCGAGGAGGATTCGGCGACCAGCGCCCGGCCGGGTTCGCACCACAGCTCGGTGGTCTCGTGGACCATCATCTCGGCGAAGCCGCGGTCGATCGAGTCGACATAGTCCGACAGCGACGGCGGGATCATGCCCGGATAGATGGACGGGAAGCCGCCGCCCACATCGACCACGTCGGCGAAGACGCCGGCGCGGACAAGGGCGCGCGAGGCCTGCGTCATGGCCGCCTGGAAGGCGGTCGGCCGCATGCACTGGCTGCCCACGTGGAAGGAGACGCCCATCAGCTCGTTGGTGGCGCGGCGCGCCGCCAGCAGCAGCTCCGGCGCCTCGAAGGGATCGACCCCGAACTTGCCGGCCAGGGAATAGGCCGCGCCCTCGGCGGCCACGCCCAGGCGCACGATCAGGTTCAGGTCGGCGGCCTGGCCCGTCGCGTCGAGGATCTTGGCCAGCTCCTCATGGGTGTCGAGGGCGAAGGTGCGGACGCCATGGTCGAAATAGGCGGACGAGATCGCCCGGCGGCTTTTCACCGGGTGCATGAAGGCCATGCGCGCGCCGGGCACGAGCTGGGAGACCAGTTCGACCTCGGGCAGGCTCGCCACGTCGAAGGCGCGCACGCCGTTCGCCGCCAGGGTTTCGAGGACCCACGGCGAAGGGTTGGCCTTCACGGCGTAGAAGACGTCGCCTTTGAAATTGTCCTGGAACCAGCGGGCCGCTAGGGCCACGGCGCCCGGTCGCGCAAATGCGACAGGACGCTCCGGTGACCGCTCACGGACCAGGTCCAGGGGCGTATGGTACGTATGCACCTCACGCAACCCCCAACAGATTGTTGAACCCAATCCGGCGTTAGCAGCGCTTAGGACAACGGGGTCCGCCGGAGCGCTGCGAGATAGTGGCATTGGACCCCGATGTAAACCCCGCGGGCCCAAGACTTTTCGGCGCAGCTTGCGAGGCTGGACCCCCGGGGGCGGGGCGTGTCATGAAACGGTCGTGGGGCTCGGCGAACAGTCGCCTGATATGAGTCCCGCTTCCGTACGCCTGGGGATAGGCCGCCATAGATGACTGACGCCGCCGTCCTGTCGGTGCGCCAAGTGTCCAAGAGTTTCGGGTCCCGCCGGGCGCTGGACACGGTCTCCCTGGACGTGGCGCGCGGCGAGATGATCGCCCTGATCGGCCCCTCGGGCTCGGGCAAGTCGACCCTGCTGCGCGCCATCAGCGGGCTGGCCCCCATCGACAAGGGGGTCGGCCGCATCGACGCTTTCGGCGGCCAGGTGCAGGCCCAGGGCCGCGTCGACCGCAACGTGCGCAAGACGCGCATCCGCGTCGGCATGATCTTCCAGCAGTTCAACCTGGTCGGCCGCCTGACCCTGTTCACCAATGTCGCCCTCGGCTCGCTGGGCCGCATCGGCTTCGTGCGGGGCCTGCTGGGCCTGTGGCCCTCCGAAACCAAGCAGGCGGCCATGGCGGCCCTCGCCCGGGTGGGCGTGGCCGAATACGCCGGCCAGCGCGCCAACACCCTGTCCGGCGGCCAGCAGCAGCGCGGCGCCATCGCCCGCGCCCTGGTCCAGAAGGCCAAGATCATCCTGGCCGACGAACCGGTGGCCTCGCTGGACCCCGTCTCGGCGCGCCGGGTCATGGAGATCCTGCGGGACCTGAACCGCACCGACGGCCTGACGCTGATCGTCACCCTGCACCAGGTGGACTACGCCCTGCGCTACTGCGACCGCGTCGTGGCGCTGAAGGCCGGCCAGGTGGTCTATGACGGCCCCGCCAAGGGGCTGACGCGCAAACAGCTCATCGACATCTACGGCCCCGAATTCGAGGACGTCTTCTGGGAAGGAGCCCCGCAATGATCCGCCGCAGCCTGCTCGCCGCCGGCCTGGCCGCCACGCTCGCCCTGGGCGCTTGCGGCCAGCGGTCCGACACCACCGAAGGCGCCGCCCCCGAGGTCATCAACTTCTCCATCCTGGCGACGGAGAACTCCACCAGCCTGGAGACCTTCTGGAAGCCGATCCTCGCCGACATGGAGAAGGAGATCGGCATTCCGGTGAAGCCCTTCTACGGCTCCAACTACACCGCCCTGATCGAGGCCCTGCGCTTCGGCCAGACCGATGTGGGCTGGTTCTCCAACCTGTCGGGCCTGGAGGCGGTGCGCCGCGCCGACGCCGAGGTCTTCGCCCGCACCTTCGACCCCTCGGGCGAGGACGGCTACCGTTCGCTGCTGATCGTCCCGGCGAGTTCGAACCTGACGCTGGACGGCGTGCTCAAGTGCGACAGGAGCCTCGACTTCGGCATCGGAGACGCCAAGTCGACCTCGGGCACGCTCGCCCCCATGACCTATCTGTTCGCGCCCCGGGGGATCGAGCCGGAGACCTGCTTCAAGCAGGTGCGGGCGGCCAATCACCAGGCCAACCTCTTCGCCGTGGCCAACGGCGTGCTGGACGTGGCGACCAACAACTCCACCGCCCTGCGCCTGCAGCGCGCGCGCGACGAGCAGAACCGCCAGAACGGCCAGCCCACCGTCGGCGACAAGGTGCGGGTGATCTGGGAGTCGCCCAAGCTGCCGGAAGACCCGATCGTCTGGCGCAAGGATCTCGATCCGGCGGTGAAGGAGAAGGTCCGCCAGTTCTTCCTCACCTACGGCAAGGGCGACACGCCCGAGGCGGCGCGGCAGCGCGAGCTGCTGTCGGCCATCTCCATCGGCGGCTTCCTGCCGGCCGACGCCACCCACCTGATCCCGGTGCGCGAGATGGAGGCCACCGAGGAGCTGCTGGCCGCCAAGAACAGCGGCGACCAGGCCGCCGTGACCGCCGCCCAGGCCAAGCTCGACGCCGTCGTCGCCGAGCGCGAGGCGGTGGAGTCCCGCGCCGGCGAGGCCGCCGAGGGCGAGCCCGCCGCGGCGCAGCCCTGATCGCCCGGATCGCCCGCCCGTGACCGCCGCCGCCCCCGCCGTCCCGCTGAAGCCGCCGGCCCGCCCCGCGAGCCAGTGGGCCTTCGACCTCCTGCTGTGGGGCGGCATCGCCTTCGTCCTGGCGATCAGCTTCGGCCCGGCGGAGATGGCCAAGTTCCCGCGCCTGTTCACCGGCTCGGAGAACATGCGCCTGTTCGGCCAGGCCTTCCTGCGGCCCGACTTCGACCTTCTGCCCTTCTACGTCGCCCAGATGTGGCTGACGATCCAGATGGCCATGTGGGGCACGGCGCTCGCCGTTCTGCTCGCCATTCCGCTGGGCCTGATGGGGGCGCGCAACATCGCCCCGCCGGCCATCCAGTGGCCGGTGCGGCGGGTGATGGACGTGCTGCGCTCGGTGCCCGACCTGGTCATCGGCATGGTCTTCGTGGTCGCCGTGGGCCTGGGGCCCTTCGCCGGCGTCATGGCGCTGGCGCTGAACACCGGCGGGGTGCTGGGCAAGCTGTTCTCCGAGGCCGTGGAGTCCATCGACAAGGGCCCGGTCGAAGGGGTGCGCGCCACCGGCGCCCACACCCTGCAGGAGATCGCCTGGGGCGTCGTCCCGCAGGTGGCGCCGCTGTGGACCTCCTACGCCCTCTACCGCTTCGAATCCAACAGCCGGGCGGCCACCATCCTCGGCCTCATCGGAGCCGGCGGCATCGGCCAGATCCTGTTCGACAGCCTCAACAGCTTCGCCTATTCCCGCGTCGCGGCCATCGCCGTGGTGATCGTCGTGGCGGTGACGCTGATCGATCTCCTGTCGCAGGCCATCCGATCGCGGCTGCTCTAGATTCATTACCGACGCGCGTTTCGCCCGATAGCCGGTTCCCACGTGTCGGAACGCGCTCCAGGCGCATCGCCCCGGCGACCAGGCC
>CAYQPL010000065.1:9254-11813 GCA_964419395.1 uncultured Phenylobacterium sp.
TAAATCGATGAGATCCTCGTTGCTCACCATTTTCGGGTGGGGTAGGTCTGGATCTATGAGGCCCTCGGCCACCTCTGGGGGCCCCTGCGCCTCTTCGACTCCTTCTTCTTCCTGGCCGCCACCGGCTTCGCGGTCTCGGCGCTGGCGACCTGGATCGTCCTGCCCCGGCTGTGGAGCCGCCTGCCCACCGACCGGGGGCGCGCCTTCGCCGTGGATGCGGACAAGAGCGTCGGCAAGCCGGTCAGCGCCGGCCTCGTCTTCGTCTCCCTCTTCTGCCTGGCGGCCCTGGCCTTCGTGCCCCTGGGCGGACGGCCGCTCCTGACCGTGCCCTTCGTCGCCGCGGCGATGGTCGTCGGCTTCCTGGACGACCGGCGCGGCGGCTTCTCGGAGTACCAGCTGGCGGTCATGGACCTGGCGGTGGCCGCGGGCGCGGCCATGGTCATCCACGGGTTCGGCCCCTCGCCCCTGTGGCTGCCCGGGTGGAGCGGGGTCCTGATGCTGCCGCCCTGGCTCGCCATCCCGCTCTCGACCGGGGTGATCTGGCTGGCCATCAACGCCACCAACTGCTCCGACGGCGTCGACGGCGTCTCGGGCAGCCTCAGCGCGACGGCGGTCATGCTGCTGGGGGCCCTGCTCTATGCGGTGATCGGCAGCCAGGCGACGGCGCAGCACCTCGGCATCCCGTTCAATCCCGACGGCGCCAGCTGGGCGATC
The DNA here is from genome assembly GCA_964419395.1 of uncultured Phenylobacterium sp. GTDB lineage: Bacteria > Pseudomonadota > Alphaproteobacteria > Caulobacterales > Caulobacteraceae > Phenylobacterium. Next base: position 9,969 of record CAYQPL010000065.1, read on the forward strand.
ATGGCCTTCCTGATGGTCGGCTGCGTGGCCGGCTACCTCTGGTACAACGCGCCGCCGAGCCAGGTCCTGATGGGCGCCGCCGGCTCGCGGCCCATCGGGCTGATGATCGGCATGCTGGTCGTGGCGACCAACAATCCGGTCTTCCTGGTGCTCGTGGGCTCGATGATCCTGCTGAACGGGGCCACGGGCCTGATGAAGGTGGCGCTCATGCGCTTCTTCGGCCTGCGCATCCTCAGCGGCGTCCGCTTCCCCCTGCACGACCATTGCCGCAAGGCGCTGGGCTGGTCGGGGGCCCAGGTCCTCGTCCGCTTCATGCTGGTCCACCTGGGGGTCTCGGCCCTGCTGGTGACCCTGGCGCTGAAGCTGCGATAGGCCGGCCGGCCCGCCTCTCGCCGTCTCAGGCGATCGGCAGGCCGAACATCAGCTGGCGCGAGAAGCGCACCGGCGGCGAGCCGTAGGCCAGGAGCTGGTCGTGATAGGCCTTCATGTCGAAGGCCGCCCCGGCCTTCCGCTCGGCCTCGCGGCGCAGGGCCCAGTGCTCGCGCCAGCCGACGAAATAGGTGGGCAGCTGGGCCGAGGAGACCCGCGCCCGGGTCCATTTGCCGGCCGCCTCGCGCTCCTGCTGGAAGGCGTCGTGGGTCATCAGATGCATGGCCCGCGCCTCGTCCCAGCCCTCCACATGGACGCCGATGTCGAGGATGGCGTTGGCGACGACGCGCAGCAGGAACTTCAGGTTGGCCAGGCGATAGAAGGGGTGGCCGTCGCGGTGGCCGGCCTCGACCATCACGTCCTGGGCGTAGCAGGCCCAGCCCTCGACGAAGGGCCCCGACCACAGCACCGCGCGCAGGACCGAGGGGTAGCGGTTGGAGTGGGCGAGCTGCAGATAGTGGCCGGGCGTCGCCTCATGGGTGGTCAGCCCCTCCAGGGTCCAGTTGTTGTATTCGCGCAGGAAGGAGTCGGCCTGCTCCGCGCTCCAGTCCTCGGGGATGGGCGAGATCTTGTAGAAGGTGGGCTGGCCGCGATCGAGGGGGCCGGGCGGATCGCAATAGGCCACGGCCACGCCGCGCTGGAACTCCGGCGTCAGGACCAGCTCCACCGGCTCGGCGGGCGGAGTGACGATGGGATGGCTGGCCACGAAGTCGATGGCCGCGGCGAGCTTGGCCTCGCAGACCTCGACCAGGGTCTCAGGCGTCGCCCGGTCGGCATAGACCATCTCCAGGGCGGCGGCGATGGCGGTCTGCTGCTCTTCGGGCGTGGGGTTTTCCGGCGTCGCGACCGGGACGTCGTTCGTCATGGCCATGATCTCGCGGGTCACGGCGTACATCTCGGCCCGGATGTCGGAGAGCGCCTGCTCGGCGGCGGCCTTGATCTCGGCGCGCGAGAGCGAGCTGTTGAGCGCAAAGCGCAGCTTGGCGTCGTAGAGGTCGGCGCCCAGCCGCCATTCGCCGGCGGCCTGGGGGACGAGCGTCCCGTCGATCCAGGCCTGATGCTCGGCGATGGCCCCCTTGGCGGTCGCGGCCGCCGCCTCCAGCCGGGCCCGTTCCGCGCCGGACAGGGCGTCCGCCTCGGCGAGCAGCAGGTCCACCAGGCTGACCAGGCCGGCGTTCTGGCCGGCGACGGTCTGGGCGTGGATTTTCGGAACGCGGGCCGGGACGAGCGTCGCCCGCGTCCCGGCCAGCAGGGCGGGATAGGCCTCCATCCGCGCGGTGGCCGAGGCCAGCCGCGCCGCGATTGGCCGGTGGGCTAATATTCAATTTTTGGCCATCTTGAGCCTTCACCTCACGATTCACCCGCTTTTCATAAAGCGGCAGGCCGGCACCATTACTGGAAGAACCTCCTCTGGAA
>CAYQPL010000065.1:11823-12166 GCA_964419395.1 uncultured Phenylobacterium sp.
GGGCGAAGTCGCGGGCGATCAGGCCATAGAGGGCGCCGCCGGCCATCTCGTTGTGGATCAGCGGGTCCCAGAGGGGGGCCTCAAGGCTCTGCGCCGACCAGACGTCGCCGGCCAGGCTGTTGCGCAGCAGGGCGGCGTCCACCTGGCGGTCGCGCGACAGCGCGCCGGCCTCGATGGCCTCCAGCCGGGCGAGCAGGGCCTGCGAGGCGTCCGCCTTGGCCGTCCAGCCGGCGGGCGAGAGGTCGTCGACCCGGGCGTCGTAGCGGTGGTCGCCCACCGCCGTGGCGAACTCCGGCAAATCATTCCAATTTTGGCAGCTGTGGCCGCAACTTGGCGAGTATGA
>CAYQPL010000065.1:12176-14312 GCA_964419395.1 uncultured Phenylobacterium sp.
GGCCGTGGCCCAGATGGGCGAGAGCCGGGCGCTGGTCTCCAGCCAGTCCTGGCCCAGAGCGTCGAAGGCCGCGTCAGCCGCGGTCGTGGCCGGGGTGGGCGCGGCGCGCGCCGCCGAGAGCGGCAGGGCTGCGGCGGCGCCCAGCGCCATCAGGGCGCGGCGGGAGAGAAGCAGGGTCATGGATAGGTCCTTGAGCCGGTGCTGGGGCGGCACTGTCGGTCAGGGCCGGGCGCGCGGCAAGGCGCAGCGCCATGCGGAACGGGAAGACCTTCCGACCCCTCGATCGTCACCCACGGGCTCGTCCCGAGGGTCCCTGTCGAGGGGAGGCGCGGGCGTCGAGAGGGATTCCCGGCACAAGGCCGGGAATGACGGTTGTGGAAGGGAGGCGCGCCTAAGCGGCTCCGCCTCAGGCCGCCTTGGGCCTCCGCCGCACGCGGGCCAGGCGACGCAGCCTTCGCCAGAAGCGGGTCTTCTCGGGCTCGGGATAGGGTTGCAGGTTGCGCACGAAGTCCTCGGCGCAGGCCTTCCAGGAGAAGGTCTCGGCGAAGGCGCGCACCCCCTTGCGGTCCAGCGCCAGGGCTTCCAGGCAGGCCTCCTTCAACCCCTCGGTGGCCGAGGCGGCCAGGGCGCCGGCGCCGGAGCCGGGGATGATGTCGATGGGGCCAGGCGCCGGATAGGCCGCCACCGGCGTCCCCGAGGCCATGGCTTCCAGGATGACGAGTCCGAAGGTGTCGGTGAGCGAGGGGAAGACGAAGACGTCGGCGCAGGCGAAGTGGGCCGACAGCTCCTCGCCGAACTTCGAGCCGGTGAAGACGGCGTCGCGATAGCGCTCGGCCAGCTCCTCCTTCTGCGGCCCGTCGCCGACGACCACCTTGGTGCCTGGCAGGTCGAGGTGCAGGAAGGCCTCGATGTTCTTCTCCACCGCCACGCGGCCGACATAGAGGAAGATCGGCTTGGGCAGGTGGGCGAAGATGTCCTTCTCGTCGTCGCGCCGGGGGCGGAAGACCTCGGTGTCGACGCCGCGCGACCAGGACGAGATGTTGCGGAAGCCGTGGCGGGTCAGCTCGTCGCGCATGGTGGGCGTCGCCACCATCAGCCGCCCCGACGGACGGTGGAACCAGCGCATGTAGGTGTAGCCCACCGACAGCGGCACGGGCAGGCGGGCCGAGACATATTCCGGGAAGCGGGTGTGATAGCTGGTGGTGAAGGGCAGCTTCCATTCCACGCAGATGCGCCGCGCCGCCAGGCCGATCGGCCCCTCGGTGGCGATGTGGATGGCCTCGGGCTCGAAGGCCTTGAAGCGTTCCTGCACCGGCTCATAGGCGGCGATGGCCACCTTGATCTCGGGATAGGTGGGCAGGGGCAGGGTCTTGAACTGGTCGGGGCGGATCACCTCGACCTCGTGGCCCAGTTCGCGCAGCTCCTTGACCACGCGGGTCAGGGTGCGGACCACGCCGTTGACCTGCGGCTCCCAGGCGTCGGTGGCCAGCAGGATGCGCATGGGCCGCTGCACGTCGTCGGCGGCGGCCTGGGCGGGCTCCCACATCCGCTGGGCCGGGGAGCGGGCGGGCGGCGCGGCCGCCGGGGCGGGGGCCGCGGCCGCGGGGGGCTCGGCCAGGCCCGGATCGGTGGCCTAGGCCGGGGCCCAGTCGAAGATGGCGCCCAGCAGGGCCTCGCGGGTGGGGAAGTGGCGATAGACGGTCCGCTCGCCGACGCCGGCGTCCCGCGCCACGTCGGCGAAGGAGAGGTCGTCCATGGGGCTCGATTCCAGCCGGCGGCCCACCGCCTGCAGGATCTGGTCTCGGGTGAGCGCCTTCTGGCGGTCGCGGGCGTTGCCGCCGGCCTCGTCGCCGGCCAGATCGTCGGAATCGTCTTCACTCATGACAGTCCAACTGTCACGAGTTTCCGGGCAAGTCAACGCAAGGCTGCGACGCAACGCCTCAGGCGGCCGCCGGCTCCGGCAGGCGGTCGCTTTCGACCTCGCGCGGGGCGTTGCGCACGGCCGACCAGGAGCGCAGCCTGCTCCACTCCAGGATCTCGAGCCGGCCGTCCATATGCTCGACGAGCGCGGTGCAGCTCTCCACCCAGTCGCCGTCGTTGATACCCCTTGTGGTAGCTGTTTCGGGGTGCACATAG
>CAYQPL010000065.1:14322-18752 GCA_964419395.1 uncultured Phenylobacterium sp.
CGGCGTCGTTGACATAGAGGATGCCGTCGTTCTTGCGCATCTCGGCCTTGTGGATGTGGCCGCAGATCACCCCGTCGACCCCGCGGCGGCGGGCCTCCTCGGCCACGGCGCCTTCGAAGTTCTCGATGAACTGCAGGGCGTTCTTCACGCGCGTCTTCAGATAGGCCGACAGGCTCCAGTAGCCGAAACCCATGCGGCGCCGCACACGGTTGAACAGGGTGTTGGCCGCCAGCAGGCCGCGATAGCTCCAGTCGCCGAGGAAGGCGAGCCACTTGGCATGCTGCACCACACCATCGAACTCGTCGCCATGGGTGACGAGATAGCGGCGGCCGTCGGCGGCTTCGTGAATGGCGTCGCGCGCCACGACCACGCCGCCGAAGTGGATGCCGCAGAAGTCGCGTACGCGGTCGTCGTGATTGCCGGGAACATAGATCACGTTCACGCCCTTGCGGGCCATGCGCAGGATCTTCTGCACCACGTCGTTGTGGGCCTGCGGCCAATACCAGCCGCTCTTCATCTTCCAGCCGTCGACTATATCGCCGACCAGATACAACGTGTCGCACTCGATATGGCGGATGAAATCCAGCAACATCTCGGCCTGGCAGCCGCGGGTGCCCAGATGTACGTCCGAGATGAACACCGTGCGATAACGGCGGATTCCCAACTCAGCCACTGGACGCCTCCGGAATGGCCCCAACTGTGCGTCGCCTAGGCTGATTGCATGTCGCTTTGATGAAACCGCACTGCAACACTGGCGCCGCAGCATAGCTCGCCATATGTCAGCCGAACTTTGATCGGATCATCCCGCCCACCGATGGACGCCCGCACCTATCCCGCCAAGGAGACGCCGAAGTCTCGCCGCACCCGCGCCCGCATTCTGGACGCGGCCATGCGCCTGTTCGCCGACATCGGCTATCATGCGGCCACCAACGCCATGATCGCCGAGGCCGCGAACCTGACGCGCGGGGCGATGCTCTATCACTTCTCCAGCCGCGAGGAGCTGGTGGAGGCGGCGGTGGCTCACATCGAGGTCGAGCGCGCGCGCCTGTTCGAACAGGCCGCCTCGACCCCGGCCGCGCCGGGGGTGGACGCCGCCGAGCACGCCATCGACGCCTACTGGTCCCTGCTGCACGAGACCGCCTTCGTGGCCTTCGCCGAGCTGGAGGCCGCGGCCCGCACCGATCCCATGCTGCGGTCCCGCCTGGCCAACGCCCAGAGCGCCTTCGACCGCAACCAGGTGGGCGAGCGGTTCCTGGCGCTCGCCCAGGCCGGCAGCGATCCGCGCTTCCAGACCAGCCGCGACCTCGGCCGCTTCCTGCTGGAGGGCCTGGCCCGCGGGGCGATGACCTATGACGAGGAGGCCCGCAAGCAGCGCCTGCTCGCCGTGGTCAAGCGGGCGGTCCGCGCCCTCAACCGCAAGGGCGAGGCCCAGGACCTCTGGGTGGACTGAACCTCCAAGGCCTCAGGGCTGGGGCTAGCGTGCCTTCTCCGCCGCGACCCAGGCCTCGATCCGCGCCTCCAGAAGGTCGAGCGGCAGGGCGCCCGCCGACAGCACCGCGTCGTGGAAACGGCGGATGTCGAAGCCTTCGCCCAGCTCCCCCTTCGCCCGCTCGCGCAGCTCGACGATCTTCAGCTCGCCCACCTTGTAGGCCAGCGCCTGGCCCGGCCAGGAGACGTAACGGGCCAGCTCCACCTCGATATTGAGCGGCGAGAGCGCTGTGTTCTCCGCAAAGCAGGCGCGGGCCCGGTCGAGGCTCCAGCGCTTCCAGTGCAGGCCGGTGTCGGCCACCAGGCGGCAGGCGCGCCACATCTCGTAGGAGAGGCGGCCGAACCGCTCGTAGGGATCACGGTAGATCCCCATCTCCCCGCCCAGCTTCTCCGCATAGAGGCCCCAGCCCTCGACGAAGGCGCTCATGCCGGCCTGGCGGCGGAAGTCGGGGACGCCTTCCAGCTCCTGGGCGAGCGCGATCTGCAGGTGATGACCCGGGACCGCCTCGTGCAGCGTCAGCGCCGGCAGCTCGTAGAGCGGCCGCTGGTCCAGCGCCGAGGTGTTGACGAGATAGGAGCCCGCTATGCCCTGCTCGGGATCGCCCTGCAGGTAGCGCCCGGTAGTGTAGCCCGCCTCGATCTGCGCGGGCACGGGGCGGACGCCATAGGGCAGGCGCGGCAGCGTCCCGAACCAGGCGGGCAGTTCGCCGTCGATCCGCTTGGCGATCTCCGAGGCCTTCTCCAGCAGGGCCTCGCGGCTCTTGGCGTGGAACTTCGGATCGGCCCGCAGGCTGGCGATGAAGGCGGACAGGTCGCCCTCGAAGCCGACCTCGTCCTTGATGGCGAGCATTTCGCCGCGGATGCGGGCGACTTCGGAAAAACCGATCTGGTGGATCTCTTCGGGGGTCAGGTCGGTGGTGGTGTGGCGGCGCACCTCGGCGGCGTAGAAGGCTTCGCCCTCCGGCAGGTCGCGGGCGGCCAGGCCCTCGCGGGCGGCGGGCAGGTATTCGGTCTCCAGGAAGGCCACGAATTCCGCCTGGGCCTTGCGCAGCTCGGTGATCGCGGCGAGCCCGCGGGCCTTCGCCTGCGCCTTCTCCTGCGCGGACAGGGTGTCAGGCAAGCGGTCGAAGGGCGCCAGGGCGGCGTCCTCCTCGACGGGGCCGGCGGCCATTTCACGGGCCTGGTCGAGCACCGCCTGGGCGGTCGTGCGCGGCTGGACGAAGCCGCGTTCCACGCCGCGGCGGGCGTTGGCGATGTTGTCGCGCCAGAAGCCGGGCGCGGCCTCGAGCCTGGCGAGCCAGGCCTCCACATCCGTGCGGCTGGCCATGGGCGCGCGATGCGGCAGATAGACGAAGGTGGTGTGGAACCCCCCGTCCGAGGAGAAGGGCATGCGGGCGATGTCGAAGGCGAGCTGCTCGCGCTCGGCGGCGATCAGCCAGGCCAGCACGTCGCGGTTCAGCCGCGTCTCGGCGTCGAGATCGGCGGCCGGCAGGCCCTCCAGCCGCCGCTGCAGGTCCGCCAGGGTCTGGGCCCGCCGCGCATCGCCCGCGGGCGTCACATCGGGGAGGCGGGAGAGCGCCACGCGGTCCTCCGGCGCCGCCGACCACAGCGGGTCGCTCCAGGCCTGGAAGGCTTCGTAGTCGGCGATCACCGCCTCCAGGCTGTCGGCGCGGGCCGGCGCCGAGAGAGCGACCAGACTGAGGATCAGAGCGGCGAACAGGCTGCGCATCGGCGGCTCCGGCGGTGACGGGCCGCCACCATAGCCGCGCCTCTCGCGCAGAGGCGAGCGGCGGGTCCGCCTATTCCGCCGGCTCGGCGCCCGGCGCCAGGCGTTCGGCCAGGCGGATCAGGTACTGGCCGTACTCCCCCTTGGCCTGGGCGCGGCCGAGGTCGGCCAGCTGCTCACGGTCGATGAAGCCCTTGGAATAGGCCACCTCCTCGATGCAGCCGATGCGCAGCCCCTGGCGCAGCTCCAGGGTGCGGATCAGCTCGCCGGCCTGGATCAGGCTCTCGTGGGTGCCGGTGTCGAGCCAGGCGAAGCCGCGGCCCAACAGCTCCACATTCAGCTGGCCCGCCTCGAGATAGACGGCGTTCAGCGCCGTGATCTCCAGCTCGCCGCGATGGGAGGGCTTGAGCGTCTTGGCGTATTCGCTGGCCTTGCCGTCGTAGAAGTAGAGGCCGGTGACGGCGTAGTTGGACTTCGGCGCGGTCGGCTTCTCCTCGATGCCCAGCACCTTGCCGCCCTCGCCCAGTTCGACCACGCCATAGCGTTCGGGGTCGTTCACCGGATAGCCGAAGACGGTGGCGCCCTCGCTGCGATCGTCGGCCGAGCGCAGCATCTGGGAGAAGTTCTGGCCGAAGAAGATGTTGTCGCCGAGCACCATGATGCTGGGCTCGCCGGCCACGAAGTCCTCGCCCAGCAGATAGGCCTGGGCCAGCCCCTCGGGCCGGGGCTGGATGAGGTATTCGAACCGCACGCCGAGCTGCGAACCGTCGCCCAGCAGGCGCTTGAAGCCCGCCTGGTCCTCCGGCGTGGTGATGATCAGGATCTCGCGCACGCCGGCCAGCAGCAGGACCGACAGCGGATAGTAGATCATCGGCTTGTCGTAGATCGGCAGCAGCTGCTTGGAGACCGCCAGGGTCAGGGGATGCAGCCGGGTGCCGGACCCGCCGGCCAGGATGATGCCGCGCCTCATGCGTGGACCTCTTCTGCGGACAGCTCCGCGATGATGTCGGCCAGGGCTTCGCGCCAGGGCCGCGGCGTGACGCCGAACACCTCGGTCAGGCGCGCGGTGTCGAGCGTGCCCCGCGCCGGCCGGGCGGCGGGCCGGGGGAAGGCCGAGGTGGGGATGGGCTCGGCCGTGCGGACGCCTGCGCCCAGCGACAGGTCGAAGACGGCCTGGGCCAGGCCGCGCCAGGTGGTCTCGCCGGCGTTGGCGAAG
>CAYQPL010000066.1:0-7703 GCA_964419395.1 uncultured Phenylobacterium sp.
GAGGATGACGCAGCGCTGAAGCTGCGGTCACCGATAGCAAAAGGACATGCGGACTAAGTCATGGCCGCGCGTCCGCGCGGCTCAAAAGAGTAGGCTGCAAGGAGCCTGCGCCGCGCAGCGGCTGCATGGCGGGACGCGCCGATGAGCGGCCGCCGGCGCAAAGCGCCCGAAGGGGCGGACCCGTAGGAGCCGCGGGACGCGGCGGGACCGAGCACGCCCGCCGGCCACTCGCCGAATCTTCAGGGGCGTTGCGGGGGCCTCCCCGCTCGAAGGGGTCGCACGAGACGTCGGCGGCGCGAGCGCAGGGGAAGGCTTTCCCCTACTGAACACGCGCCTCTAGAGATCGCCGTCCTCGGTTTCGACGTCCAACGCCTTGGTGTTCGAGGGCGCATCGTACTGCCGATCGATCCGCGCCAGCGGGTGATTGAAGAAGTGCTGGTCCAGCATGTTGAGAACCGACTTCGGGCGCAGGCGGGCGGCGTACTTGCGCACGTCCGGACCGTCCTTCCAGCCGATGGCGTAGCGGCCGATCTCGGCCTTGGCGGCGGCGAGGCGCTGCAAGGCGTCCGGGGCGAACGTCCCACAGGTCCAGAACTCATAGTGGAAGCTGCAGTCCTGGAAGCGGTCCTGGCGGACCGCCCAGTTGTGGATGCGCGGCACCTTGGTCGTCAGCCAGGTCTCGACATCGTCGAGCGTCGTCACCTGCGTCGGCGACCGCCCCTTGCACTCGTAACTCCAGACTTCGCGGTATTCCTTGACCCGGAAGACGTCGATCTCGGCCCCTCGCCCCGTGCTCGGGTCGATGATCTTGCGGCCGATGTCGATGGAGCCGTCGTCGAGCTTGGCGACGCAGTGGCCGACCAGCATCTCGAAGAGATCGCCGCGCAGGTTGCCCGCCGCCCCCTCGATCCGCTCGAGGCTGCGGAAGATCTTGTCCACCACTTCCGGCTTTTCCACCGCCAGGGCCGCGGCCTTGGTCAGGGTGTGCATCAGCGCCGCCAGGCCCTCGGCCACCTCCCGCCCGAAGAGCAGCTCAGGCGTCGCCATCATCACGCCGTGGGAACGGCCGAGGCGGAAGGCCTCCCTGGAAAAGGCGTCGGCGACCAGGACGGGGAAGATCGGCGCCACCTTCCGCAGGCCGCCGACGATCGTGCACTTGCGCACGAAGGCGGCGACCGCCGCCTCGTCCAGCGTCGACCCCACGACGACATCGGCGGCGAGGAAGCCGGGGATCGGTTTGCCGTCGCTGTCGCGGCGCACCATCGGGCGCAGGTAGGACGGTCCCGCGAGATCCCAGTGGAAAGTGCCGACCCGCGGCAGGCCCTCGGCGCTGTCGCGGGTCTGGATGGCGTCGTAGCTCGCGACGCCGAGCTTGCGGGCCCAGTCGCGCACGGCGCTGAGCAGGATGGCTTCGGTGCGAAGGCGGGCGCTCAGCGCCGCATCGTCCTGCGCGCTGAGGAAGAGATTGTCCTTGAGCGAGATGCAGGGGCCCAGGCCGACCGCTTCGGTGCGGTGGACGAGGTCGGCGGCCAACAGCCGTTCGAGAACGGCCGCCGCGGAGACCTGACCGGTCTGACCGATGGGAGAGCCGCAAACGATGGGGAAGTGCCGTTCGGGCACGACGCCGCCCCGCGCCAGGAGGGCCGCCAGAGCGGCCGAATAGGCCGGGCTCGCGAGCTTGGCGTCGCGCACCAAGGCCTGCCAATAGGCCCGCCCGCCCCGTTGGCTGTCGAGGTACATGAACCGCACCCCTTTGGGGAACGGCAGGCCGGTCAACTTGTGGACCGCGCCGCCGGCGCGGGCGATGCGCTGGCGCGCGGTCGCCGCGGCCAAGCCGTCCGCCTCCAGCGCCTGGCAGACGCGGTTGGACAGGCAGGGGCCTTCGGCCTTGAGGATGCTTTCGATGGTTCTGACGGTCATGGCGCTGGAGTATGTCACACAGCGCCATTTATAACAGATACCTCGTAGAGGGGCCCTCGCCCCGCTTTTTCGCGGGGTCAACCTATGACCTTGATCCAACTGGTCTTTTTGAGCTGGCAAAAATGCTAGAACGCACCAATTCGCACCAAAACGCTGTCACGCACCCTCGCACTGCGGGCTTTTCGGCCCGTGAACCCCGGTTCACGGGCCGCGTGATTCATAGGGCTTTGCCCTTCAGCAGAGCATCATAACCGACGTCGAGCCATTGATCGCGCGCCTCGCAGTGCGTCGCCCAGAACGCCCGCAGGCCGTCGATCAGGCCGGCGCGCGCGAACGGCAGATCGAGGAACTCCAGCTGGTTGTGCTGCGGGACCGGCACGGCGCCGGCGCGCCAGGACCCGTAGAGCACGCCGGCCTGCAACACCTGGCGCACGGCCAGCAGGATGCGCGCGGCGCGGTCGACCTCGTTGAAGGCCAGGCCGCTCTTGGCCTTGTCGACCTGGCTGCGCGAGAAGGCGTCGGCGGCGTGGACGATGGTCTTGTGCCGCAGGTTGCGGATGGCGGCGAACACCTCATCGTTCAGGGCCGCGTCGAGCCGCTCCAGGAGCGCCTTTGAGATGCGATCCTCCGGCGAGCGCTGTTCGGGCGCAACACCGCTCAGCCGGTCGAACTGCTCATGCATCAGCTCAGCCTTGCCCCAGTCATCCTCGCCGCCGCCGCCGTGCCAGAAGGCGGCCTCGCCTTCCGCGACGTTGGCGAACTGGGCCTGAATCTCGGCGTCGCGGACCGGCGCATAGTCGTAGGGGACGCCTTCGAGGCCGATGAAGTTCGCGCGGGTCAGCAGCTCGTGGTGGGCGATGATGTCGTCGAGCAGGCGCCGCAGCGAGATGACACCCTTCTTCGGCTGTTTCGGGTCGGAGTATTCGACGAGCTTCGAGATCCCAAGCACTTGGCTGGCGACATAGCCCTGGTCGAGGAACTGGGCGAGGATCGGCGCCACCGCCGCCGAGGGCCCCGCCGCGTCGGTGTCCTTGCGCGCTTCGTTGAAGGTGCGGAAGACAGCGTCCTGCCACATCAACTGGCTGAGCTGGCCGTTGATCGAATGGACCGGGTCGCCATCCAGCCATTCGAGCCAGCGCGCGTGGGCGGCGCGGTAATCCTCCAGGCTCATGTCGGCTTGGCCTTTGACGGCCGCGGCTTGGCGGGCGCTTTCCGACCGCGCGACGCCGCGGGCTTGGCGCTGCCCGTCGCGTCCTTCGCCGCCGCCCGCAGGCCGTCCCGCAGCGCCACGATGCGGGCCGTCTCGTCCGCATCGAGGCCAAGCGCGGCGGCGAACCTCTCGCAGGCGGCGTGCAGCGCCGCCGGGTCATAGAATTCGCGATCGGTGTTCAGGCCACGGAAGAACCAAACGTCGCGGCCGGCGTCGGAGACCGAGCGGGCGAGGATGCCTTTGGCCACCCGCGCCAGGGCATGCGCATCGGCCCTGACGGTGCGGGCAAGCCAGGCCTTCGCCTTCGCCGCGTCGCCCAAGGTCGTCCAGGTCAGCATGATGTCCCAGTAGTAGGGCGCGTCGGCCAACCGCCCGTCCTGTTCGGCCTGGATCGCCGTCAGGGCGCGTCGGCCCAGCGTCTTCAGGGCGCGCTTGTCGATGACATCGCCCACCTCCGAGCCCTCGGCCGGGAGGACGCCGCTTTCGCGGGCGCGCCAGACGTAGAGGGTGGCCAGGACCTCGGCCGGCGTGGCGTCGCCGGCCGCCTCAAGGAGAACCCTGCCGGCGGTCTTGGGGTCCCAGCCGGTGAGGATCTGGCGCAGCAGGTAGTGCATGCTGACGCCCGGCGGGAACAGGGTGCCGCCAGTGCGCTCGTCAGCCTGGATGAAGGCGGCCTTCTGGATGAAGGCCTGCAGCATAGCGCGCCCGGCGGGCAAGCCGCCGCGCGGCACCTGGCGGTACTGCAGCTCGTCGACATAGTCGCCCACCAGCGACTGGCCGCGGGCGTCGACCATGGCGATGGCCTTGGCCAGCGCCCGTGTCTGCACCGCGAGATCGTCGGGCGCGGCGACCGCTTCGTCGATCAGCGCCTTGGGGATCGCGTGGTCGGAGGGGAACAGGGCGAAATAGGCGTCGTAGCCCTTCGGCGAGCGACCCCCCGGCGATTGACGGTCTCGGCCCACATCTCGCCGAACGCGAAGCGGTCGTCCTCGCGCAACAGCTTAGACCGTGAAGGAAAGAGCGCGCTGAGCAGTTCGACGACATCGTCTCGTTGGGATGGCGCCAGGCTCTCCCGGAATGCGGCGCCATAGGCCTTCTTGTCCTCATCGGAGGTGTAGCCGGGGCTGTCGATGAGGAAGTCCCGGTTGGCGCGCACCCAGTCGAAGACCTTCGGCTCGAAGAGGCGCAGCCCCTCCATGGCCACGACATCGCCGGCGTCGACCTCGGTGGCCAGCGGCGGCCAGGCGAAGCGCAGCGCGTTGGTCAGGCGGACGATGTCGCGCGGGCTCTGGATCCAGCGGTGGAAGCCGTGGAAGACGATCTCGCGCCACCGGGCGCTCGGCTTCACGTGGGAGAGCACGAAGGCCATCTCGCGATCGACACGGCGCAGGAGCGCCGACCGACCGGCGTGCGGCAGCTCCACCTCATGCTGGATGATCTTCTCGGTGAAGGTCGGCTCGCCGCTCTGGCGCTGATCGCCTTCGCCGAGCGCCCGCCAGACGATGCGGCGATCGTAGGCTAGGACGTAGACGATGTTCGGCAGCTGGCCGACCGACTTCACCATCTGCATGATCGCCCGGACCTCGGCCGGCTCCAGGCGGTCGATGTCGTCGATGAACACCACGAAGCGGCGCCCGCTCTTCTCCAGGCGCTTGAGGAGGTCGTCGTAGGCCGCCTGCAGGGTGGGCTCACCCAGCCAGGCGTCGATGGTCTGCTCCATCGCCGACTTGACCGCCGCGCCCCCGATGCGGATGCCGACCGCCTCGGGCGGGTGGGCCGTAGCGGCCAGGGTGACGGCGGCTTTCACGGCGGGATCGATCGTCGCCTTGGCGGTCTTGTGCGCCACCTTGCGCACCTTGCGGATGGTCTCGCCGCCGTCCTTCAGCGCCTCGGCGAGCACGCGGAAATAGGCGCTGATCAGGTCATGATGGCCGGAGAACATCCAGGGCGAGAAGCGCACCATCTCGACCGCGCGGGTCGGTTGGGCGCGGTTCTTGGCCTTCAGGAAGTGAGCGATGAAGTTGAGCGCCGTGGTCTTGCCCGAGCCCCAGGCGCCGTGCAGGCCGATGACATAGCCTTTGGGGGCTGAGAGCTCCCAGAGCACGTCCGCGAGGCGCTGGGCGAACGGCCGATAGCCGAAGTCGTCCTGCGTCCAGGGGTCGTGTCGCGGCGAGTCGTCGGCGAACCTGAAGCCCTCCGAGGACGCGCCAATTTCCTCCTCAGCCAAGTCGCCCTCCCGGCCCCGCCATCGCCTGCTCCGGCGAACTGGACTATCCCACTAGCCGTCGAACCTGAGCTACCTGGACGCCTGCCACAAGCCATGGCCATAGATCCGCCGCCCGAGACGATCGCCGACCTGATGGCGATGGACATGGCCGTTTTGCCGCCGGAAGAGGCGTTGCAGGCGGCCTCGATCCTGATCGACCTCGGCGACGACGCCGGCGATGAGGCCGCACTCGACCGGGCCGCCAGCGTTCTCGATCACCTGCAAGCCCGCGATGGCCTGCCGCCGGGGATCGACTGCCGTGTCCACTACTGCCGCGCCAACATCTGGAGCGCCCAGCGCCGGATCGCCGGCGAGACGCAAAGCTGGGTCTGGAAATCGGACCTTATCGACGCCGAGCTGCTCGAACTGCGGCGCACGGTGGCGCACGCAGCCTTCCCCGAGCTCCCCGCGATCGCGCGGGCGCAGGCCTTCACCAACCTCGGCAACGTCCTCAACCACATCGGCCGTTTCGTCGAGGCGATCGAGGCGTGGGACCGGGCCTTGGTCGGTGTGCCCAACTTCAGCATGGCCAACGGCAACCGCGGCCTTGGGCTGATCCACTATGCCAGCGGGCTCTACGACCCCGGCCATCGCGGCGTCGTGGTGCTCGCGGCGCGGCACGCGCTCGAACGCACGACCGACCCGGACGCGCTGTGGGAGAGCCCCGGCCTCGAGCCCGCTCAGGCCCACTTCGCCCAACGGGCGGCCGAGATCGACGCCCACTTCGATGTCCCGGCGATGGCCGGCGGGTTCGACCTCAACGGCCATTCGCTCGGCCGTAGCCGGCGCGAACGCGATTACCGCCGCTGGTGTCTCGACAACCGCCTATTCCTCAATCCCCTGAACGACGTCGGTCCCTACGCCATCGCGGCCCACGACGTCATGACGCTGCCGTCGCTCACCGTCAGGTTCGAGGACGGGCCAGTTCCGCCGCCGGTGATTCACTACTTCAACGTCCTGAAGCAGGAATACGCGAGCGCGCGCTATGCGCTCTTTGAGGGTCTGACGTCCGAGGGCGTCCATTTCTCGGACCGCGAGGTGCTGCTCTACGACACCCTCGACTTCCCGGCCTTCGGCCATGGCGTCGAGCGCCTGAAGACCGCCTTCCGTAACGCCTATTCCCTGCTCGATAAGACCGGCTTCCTGCTGAACGCCTACTTGGGTCTCGGCCATGGCGAGCGGCAGGTCAGCTTCCGGAACCTGTGGTTCGAGACCCCAAAGGCCCGGGCCCTGCACCCCAAGTTCGACGGCGCCGCCAACTGGCCGCTCCGCGGCCTGTTCTGGCTGGCGAAGGACATCTACGAGGACGCCTTCCGCAAAGTCACCGAGCCGGACGCCCAGGCGCTCTACGAACTGCGCAATCACCTGGAGCACAAGTTTGTCGGCGTGCATGACGACGAGCTGATGGCGGCTTCCCTCTACCCGTTGCCGCCGCCTCCACCGGGCGTCTTCGACATCACCGCCGCGGACCTCGCCGCCAAGACTCTTCGCCAACTGAAGTTGGCGCGCGCCGCCCTCACCTACCTCGCCATGGGCGTCACCGCCGAGGAGCGCCGCCGCGAAGCCGAAGGCGGTGGCGGCCTCACCATGCGGATGTCGCTCTTCACCTGGAAGGACGCCTGGCAGCGTCGTGACTGACGCCCGGCGCACGTTTGCAACCGTTGGTGCTCCAAAGCCCCGCCCAGCTCCGCGCCGAGTACGGAGCCGACCTGGCCGAGGAGATCATGGCCAACTGCGGGGTCGAGATCGCGTTTGCGCCCAAGGAGCTCAAGGTCGCCCAGGAGCTCTCCGAGCGGCTCGGCTACTGGACCTATCAGGGTCGCTCGCGCAGTCGGCCAAGCGGCCTCTCCGGCGGTCATCGCAGCGTCAGCGAGAGCGACCAGCGCCGGGCGCTCATGCTGCCCCAGGAACTGATGCAGATGCCGCCGAGCCGGCTGATCGTGCTGCGCGCCGGTATGCCGCCGGTGCGCGGCCGCAAGATTGTCTACTGGCGCGAGCGCGTCTTCATGCGCCGTATAGGCCCCCCACCGGTCGTCGCACCTCACCTCGCCGCCGGCACGCCATCGAGTCACCGCTCAACGGCGTCGGTGCGCCGGAAAGCAGACGCCGCAGACCGGCGAGGCGGGGCCGGAGACGACCTGACCTTGAATCTCATTCTACCGGATCTGGAGGCGGCAGGGCGCGAACCGCCGGCGAGAGGGGCACCGGAGGAGGAAGTCGAACGGTGGGTTGATCGCTTCTTGGAAGCGTCAATCCAGAAGCCTATTGAGGAGGTCACGCATGAGCGATGAGCGTGAGCGGGAAAAC
>CAYQPL010000066.1:7713-18134 GCA_964419395.1 uncultured Phenylobacterium sp.
AGGCAGCGATCTGTTCAGGCTGGTGAAGTACCTGAGAGCCTTCGGCATCGTTACTACACCGACGGTCGCGGCGGCGCCGGGCTGGGCTTTTACGTCGACGCCCTAGTCAAGACACCCGCCTTCCGCGATCAGGGACGAAAGCTCGCCACGCGACGGAATGATCCAAACGCGATCCGCGACATGATCGCCGTTGCCAAGCATCGCAACTGGACGATCGTTGTCGTGGCCGGCAGCTCCAGCCTCCGTCGGGAAGCGTGGTTGGCCAGTCGCGCGGCTGGTTTGGAAGTGCGCGGCTATCGGCCAACCGAACGCGATGTCCAGGAACTCGAGCGCCGCCAACAGCGAGCGCCAAACCGCGGACGGGAGGCGGATGCGGAGCTCGCGAGCAAGATCGTGGGCGCGGTCGTCCGCGACCGCGTGACGTCGCCGGCCGGCCAGCAGCGCATTGTTGAAGCGGCGCAATCGCGCATCGCCGAACTGATTGCCCGCGGAGCTCGGATCGTTCCGCCCACGCTCAATCCTGCTCGCGCCCGCGCCCAAGCCTCGCATCGAGAGCGGGTGAAGGGACGTTAGCGAAGCACCAGCGTCAGTTGGCGTGCGAGGGTGCAGCAAGACCACATGGTCGAACGCACAGAGATCGACGTGAGGGCGGATCCTCTCTCGCTCCTCTGGTCTGAGGTCGGGTCCGATATGGTCCGGAAGCACGAGCCACCACTCGGCGTATCGAGAACGATGAACCGCAATCTTCTTCGACTTCTCAGCGATGCAGAGGTTCAGGTTCCGAATGACCTCGCCCACAACGAAGCCCCCCGCATCAAAGTCGGCATAGCCGCCCAGCATGAAAAGGTGCTCGACGGTGATCGTCGCGGGCTTGATCTCCAATTCAAACGTCCTGCCCAGACGCAGAGTGACACCGTCTGGCTGCGGGTCGGCGAGGAAGGCCGCAAGCGCTTGCGGCAGCGCCCGCTTAAGGTAGGGCGCATCAACGGGCCGGCGATAATCGAAGAACACCCCCCCGCCGCGCCCCTCCGGCGCTGGCCCGAACTTGGGCAATAGCATCGCGACGAAACGGAGCATGGCCGCTGCAACACTCTCCAGGCCCTCGTAGCCGCCTGGGTGCTCATAGTTTTGGTTGAGTCTGCGCACCTCTACGGCAATTCGCCCATCGATGAGGAAATCTGGGGTGGATTGGCCGTCCGGCTCACGCTCGACATGCCCCATTCCAAGGCTTTGCAGATAGACTTCGGCGATCCGCTCTGAGGCGTCCATGGGGGCGTTCGGTCGAGTTGGTGCGGGCGGTCGGGAGCGAACCGACACGAGCCTTTCGGCCCTACGGATTTTCATACCACTTCGACTTTCGCCGCCGCCCTGAGCAGGGCGTTCGTGGTCTGGACTATCCCTTCGCCTTAGCACGTAGCCTTAGGCGCCGCCCGTCTAGTCTCTACACCTTCCCCAGTGGGACCGGGGCTTGGCTCGGGATTCCCAGGAGAAGGGTTCCCCGAATTTGAGCGGTTCTACGTCCGGGATTTCCCCCGGCGCACTCGATTGGCTTGGCTCAAGTCCGTTGCGTCTACCAGTTTCGCCACGCCCGCATGAGCGCTTCGATGCCACAGGCTCCCTCCAGCCGTCTACCCGGAGCCCGTGGAAGGTGTTCACCCAAGGGCGCTTAGGCGTTCGCCTGCGCCGTGTCCGCGGAAGGTCCCTTCCGCGCTTTAGGCTTCTTGCGGACGTTGATCGCCGCCGCGTCCAACGTGTTCTTGATGTGGGCCGCGTAGTATTTTTCGATCATCTCGACGCTGGTCCGACAGTTATTGGCGATCTGGTAGATGTCCGCCCCCTCCATGAGTCGGAGGCAGATGTAGGTGTGACGCAGGCTGTAGGCGGTGCGAGGGTTTCCCTCGCGGTCCTTCTTCAGGTCCAGTTCGTCGAGGACAGCGTTCATCAGCTCGCGTTGCACCATGCCAAACACGAGGTCCGTCGGGGCACCATTCTTGCGCTTCTTGACCCTCTGGAACGGGATCACCGCACCGGGCATGCTCTTGCAGTAGCCGACGCCGCGCTTCCCGCGGACCTCAATTTCGAGGATGCGTTCGTCGCTATCCTCGTCGACCACAACATTGACGTCCCGGAACTCCAGGCGCTGGGCCTCGTCTGGCCTGAGGCCGGTGTTGACCATGAAGAGCACGTAGTCGTGAAACTGCTCGCTCTCCGCCCGCCAACGCTCCTTCTTCGGGTTTCGAGCGCGCTCGCGCGTGGCCTCGTAGAGGTGCTTGTATTCCTTGGGCGAGAACCAGGCGCGATGGCTGACCTTTCCTGATGCCCGATAGGGGTTGGACATGTCCGGCAGAGCAGCGATCCAGCCCTTGCGGTTGGCTGTCTTCAGAACCTGCCGGAGACACACGATCTCATTGTGAAGGGTCTGCCGACTGGGCCGCTTCCATTTCCGAGGCCGCCCCTTCAACTCGCGGCCCTTCACCTTGTAGATGGCCGCCTCCTCCCTCTCCGGCGGGGTCACGCGGCTCAATCGATATTCCTGGATCCGGCCGGCCGTGACCTGGGAGAGCGGCAGGTCTCCGAAGAACGGCAGCAGGTAGAGGCGCAGCACGCGACCCTTGCTAGCGACATACGACGCGTTGCGCTCACCGAGCGTCATGGCGGTGAACTCCCGTTCGAAGGCCACGGCGGCTTCGCGGAATGTCTTCTCACCGGGCTTACGTGGGGGTGGAAGTTCCGGGGACTTCACGGGCACCTCGGCGGGCGCTGGCATGATGCCTCGGCGCTGCAATCGGTCCTCGGCGAGGCGATCAAGGTACCAATCGAGCGCGTACTCGAGGGCGTAGGCGATATTTTCTTGCTTCGTGGACTGCCGGTGATTCCGGCCATTCAGGAACGTCGCACACTGCCAGAAGCGGCTGTTTTCCCGCCGATACACATGGACTTTGCCGTCCATGAGAGAATGGGTTTCGGACACAAGGCCTCCTTGCCGTCGCCGGCATATGTGTAAGGCATGTGTAAGAGTTTAGTCCGATTAACCCGTTGGATTTTATACGTAAGTCTACGGGGTACGGTTTTAAGTCTGCTGCGTCTACCGGTTTCGCCACGTCCGCAGGCGGGCTGGTCGTGCCACAGGATCCCTGCGGAGGCGAGGGATTGTCGAGGGGCGGTCTCGCAAGCGCCGCTTAACCCGCCGCCGCTAGACTCGCCGGACATGTCCGCCATCTTCCCCCCGCCCGGCGCAGAGACGCCGTCCGCCGACCGCCGCCGGGCCGCGCGCCGGCCCTTCCGGAAGAGCCGTCGGGCGTTCGAACGGGTGGAGGTCCTGGGGGCCGGCGTCGACCTCGTGCGGCCCGAGGAGGTCATGCACCATGTGGAGACGGCGGTCGCCGAGGGCCGCCCCTTCCTGGTGGCCAACCACAACGCCCACAGCCTCTATCTCATCCGCCGGCGACCGGAACTGAAGGCCTTCTTCGCGGCGGCCGATGTCGTGGAGGTCGACTCCACGCCGGTGATCGCCTTCACGCGCCTGCTGGGCCTGCACAGCCGCCCCTTCCACCGCTGCACCTATCTCGACTGGCGCGGTCATTTCTGGAGCCTGGCCGACCGGAGCGGGTGGCGGGTCTTCTATCTCGGCGGGGCTCCCGGGGTGGCCGATCGCGCCGCGCGGCGTCTCGCCGAACGCTATCCCGGCGCCGTCATCCAGACGCGCGACGGCTTCTTCGACATGACGCCGGGGACCGCCGCCAACGCCGAGGTGCTGGCGCAGATCAAGGATTTCGCGCCCCACATCCTCTTCGTGGGCATGGGCATGCCGCGCCAGGAGCTGTGGATCGCCCAGAACCGCGCCAGCCTGCCGCCCTGCGCGGTCTTCTCCGTCGGCGCGGCCTTCGACTATGAGGCCGGCGTGCAGCGCGCCGCGCCGCGGTGGATCGGACGGGCCGGCCTGGAGTGGCTGTTCCGGCTCTGCGCCGATCCGCGCCGCCTCGCCGGACGCTACGTCGTCGAACCCTGGTTCCTGGTGGGTCCGGCCCTGCGCGACGTCGTCCGGGCGATCGGCGAGGGCCGGTTCCTGAAGCGGCCAAAGGCCTCGCCCGTCCGGAGAGCCTAGGCGGCCGCCGCGGCGCCCGCCGCCTCGGCCAGGTCGGCGAGGCGCGTCCAGTTCAGGGTCGACTGGATCTGGGCATAGACCGCCGACAGCCAGCCCTTGCGGCGCAGTTCGAGGAAGGCCTCGTCGCTCAGGCTCCGAAAGCGGGTCTCCTCGACGGTGAGGAAGCCGGAGAGCGACAGCCGCGCCCCGCTGGAGAGCTTGGCCGTCGCCGTGCGATTGTCCAGCAGGCCAAGCTCGGCCAGGGCCGCGGCGAACGGGAAGGTCGCGAGATCGGCCGCGTGGGCCGAGCGGCAGAACCGCAGGGCGGCGCGCACCAGTTCGCTCGGCTGATCGTCCTCGCCGAACAGCGGCTGTCCCTCGACGGCGCTGACGATCTCGGGCCGCTCCTCGATGCAGAGCAGGCCGCTCTCCCCCTCGGTGCTGAGGATGAAGGGAAACCGCCGCACATAGGTGGGCACATAGGCCCCCTCGAGCCAGGCCCCCGCACGGTCGACGAAGAGGTTCTCCCCGTCCCTCAGGCCCAGCACGGCTACCGGACGCGGCGCCTCGCCGGCGGTGAAGGCGACGGGATACCACTGCGCCGCCAGCGGGATCTCGCCCAGGTTCAGCGGCACCGCGTTGGTCTTCGCGGCGAAGCGGAAGTCCAGCGGCGTGCGCAGGCGCACATGGCCGTGCCGCGCCGGGTGCAACGCCACCGGGTTGTCGTAGAAGAGTGGCCTCATGCCGGCGTTCGCCCCCTTGCGAAACTTGTCCGCCGTCTGAATTGAAAAGCTAAGCCTGCGCCGGCCGTCCATGGCAAGCCGCTTCCCCTCACGGCCGAACGCCATAGGCCGTCGCGCCGCAGGCGCGTCCAGGCTAAGTCCAGGCGCCGGCAGATTCCAACGAGGGGCCCCTCCATGTTCAAGCTTCCGCTCGATATCGACGCGATCAAGGGCTTTCTCGATCCCGCCGAGGGGGCGGCCCTGCAGCGCGCGGCGGTAGCCGGGGCGGACCTGGGCGCCTGCCTGGAGATCGGCGCCTATTGCGGCAAGTCGGCGGTCTATATCGGCGCGGCCTGCCAGAGCGTGGGCGCGACGCTCTTCTCCGTCGACCACCATCGAGGCTCGGAGGAGAACCAGCCCGGCTGGGAATACCACGACCCGGAGCTGTGGGACGAGGCGGCGGGGGCGATGGACACCCTGCCCTTCCTGCGGCGGACCCTCCGTATGGCGGGGCTGGAAGAGACAGTGATCCCCGTCGTCGGGCGCTCGGCGACGGTGGCCCGCGCCTGGGGGGCTCGGCTCGGCTTCCTGTTCATCGACGGCGGCCACACCATGGAGGCCGCGCTCGCCGACTATCGGGGCTGGACGCCCCACCTCGTGGGTGGCGGCCTGCTGGCGATCCACGACGTCTTCCCTGACCCCGCCGACGGGGGACGGCCGCCCTACGAGATCTACCAGCGCGCCCTGGCCTCCGACCTCTTCGAGGAGGTGGAGACGGTGAAGAGCCTGAGAGTGCTGCGCCGCCTCTGAGAGCCGCCCGCCTCAGGCGTGGCGGACGAGGACCTGGGCGGCCGGCGTCCCGTCGAAGAGGGCGTCGTGAGCGAGGATGGCGGCGGCCTGGGTCCAGGTCGGGCGCTCCTCCGGCCAGATGATCGCCTCCTCGAACTGCCAGCCCATCCAGTAGGCCCCGGCCGCGTCGCGGTGGTCGTCCTGCCAGGCGAGGAGGTCGGCCGCGGCCTGACGCCGGCCGACGCAGATCAGCGCCATGGCCAGTTCGCAGGACTCCGCCACGGTCGCCCACGGCTGGTCCTCGACGCAGCGGCACCCCCGGTCCGGCGCCACGAAGCGATCCCAGCCCTGGTTCAGCCGCGCCAGGGCGGCCTCGCCGCGCACGGCGCCGCCCAGCACCGGATAGTACCAGTCCATGGCGAAGGCCGACCGGTCGAGACTGCGGTCGAAGCGGTCCGGACGGAGGCGGAGGGCGTGGGCGAGGCGCGCCTTCGCCGCCGCCCCGGCCGGCTGCGGCTCGCCCAGGCGCTCGGCCAGCCGCAGCGCGCACTCCAGGCTCTTGTGGATCGAGCCGCAGCCGGCGCGGACCGCGTCGTCGGCGTCCGTGCCGTGGGCCTCTTGCGACCAGGAGATCTCGCCGGCAGGGTGCTGCAGGCGCACCACGAAGTCGATCGCCCGGCGCACCATCGGCCAGTAGCGGCGCGCCAGCGCCTCCTCGCCGGTCAGCATGACGGCGTGCCAGACGACGACCGCGCAATAGGCCGCGAAGTTGGTGTCGCGGAAGGCGGGGGCCGGCTCGCGCGCCAGATGCATGCGGTCGGCCATCGGCAGGACGTTGCCGTACTCGCCGAGCCAGGCGCCGTCAGGTCCCTGCCGGGCCGCCAGGGCCTCCAGGCCGAGACGGGCCGCCTCCCATTCGCCGCCGACGAAGAGCGCCATGACGCACTCCCCGTGGTTCCAGGGGTCCCAGGGCCCGGCCTCGAACCAGGGGATGGCCCCGTCGGGGCCTTGCGCCTCCAGCATGCAGGCCAGCGCCCCCTGCAGGGGATCGCGTGTGGCAAGCCTGTTCCTGCGGAGAACCGCCGGACCGCTCACGCCGCCGCCTTGCGGAAGTAGAAGGCCACGCTCTTGCCCATCACCGGGGCGGCGACCGCTTCCAGCGCGCGGGTCAGGGGCGGCCGCTCCATCAGGTCCCAGACCAGGAACCGGTGATAGGCCTTGATCAGCGGATGATCGTCCTGCCGGGCCCAGAAGGCGCACTTCAGCCACCAGTAGGGGCTGTGCAGCCCGTGGGCGTAGTGCTGGCCCAGGAACCTGTAGCCGAGCTGGCCGATCTCGCGCCGCAGGCTGTCTTCCTGGAAGATGCGGACGTGGCCGCCGGGCTGGTCGGCATAGCCGCCCTCGCCGGGCGCCAGCTTCCAGCACACCGCCTCGGGCCAGGCCCGCGGCACGGTGGGCGCGAACAGGCCCCCGGGCTTCAGCACCCGGCTGATCTCCTGCAGGGCCGCGCCGTAGTCGTCGAGGTGCTCCAGCACCTCCGAACAGATGACCACGTCGAAGGCGCCGTCCGGGAACGGCAGCCGATAGGCGTCGCCCTTGAGGAAGGCGCAGGCGCCGGGCCGCGGCGGCGCAGGCAGCTCGCCGACGCCCGCCCGCGCCTTGGCCAGGGCGGCCTCGTCCATGTCCAGGCCCACGACATTGACGCCGTCCTCCAGGTGGACGCCGTGGCAGTGGCGCCCTTCCCCGCAGCCGAGGTCGAGCACCCAGTCGCCGGGCCGCAGGCCGAGCCTCTGCATTTCGACGGTCAGCATCGGGCCGCCGCCGCGCTCAGGACCCGTTCGAATTCCGCGCCGGCGCGGGCCCAGGAGAACACGTCGCGCGCCCGCCGCCGGCCGGCCTCGCTGAGGGCCGCGCGCTTGGCGGGGTCGTCCAGCCGCTGGCGCACCGCGGCGGCCAGGGCGTCGGGGTCGCCTCTCCGCACGACCACCCCGGCCTCGCCCACCACCTCCGGCAGGGCCCCGCCGTCGGTCACGACCACGGGCGCCGCGCAGCTCATGGCCTCCGCCGCCGGCAGTCCGAAGCCCTCATACAGGGAGGGCGTGATGCAGATGGTGGCGCGCGCATACTGCTCGGCCATCTCCTCGTTGGTCAGGCCGCTGATGAAGGAGACGCGCTCGCTGAGGCCCAGGCTGTCCAGCAGCCGCGCGGTCGCCCCCTCGGGTTTCAGCCTGCCGATCACCACCAGCTCCAGGTCCGGATAGGCGTCGAGCAGCCGGCCGTAGGCCTCGATCAGCACGCTCAGCCCCTTCAGCGGCACGTCGGCGCTGGCCGTGGTCAGCAGGCGGCGTTCGCGCCTTCGGATGTCCGGCTGGGGGCGGAAGACGGCCTGGTCGACGCCGAGCGGAATGGCCGTGATGCGGGCCGGATCGACCTTGAGGCAGGCGCTGATGTCCCGCCCCGCCGTCTCCGAGACCACCACCACGTCGGCGAGACGCGGCGCCACCTGCTCCTGCATCGGCAGGAAGCCGTACCACCGGCGGATCAGCCACCGCGCCTTCCTGTCGGGGGCGGCGGCCAGCGCCAGTTCGACGTCGCGCCGGATCGGATGGTGGATGACGCCCACGACCGGCAGGCCGGCCGCCTGGATGTCGAGAAGGCCGAAGGCCAGCGACTGGTTGTCGACCACGACGTCATAGTCGCCGGCGTGCCGGCGCAGGTATCGGGCCGCCCGGCGCCCGAAGGTGTAGGGCTCCATGAACTTGCCCGACAGGTGGCCGAAGTACTCGGCCGTATCCGCCCAGCTCAGGAGATGCCGGGGCCGCAGGGCGAGATGTCCGTTGTGAGGCTGGGCGTAGAGGTCCAGCGAGGGGATCTTCACCAGGCCGACGCCCTCGGCCAGGACCGGATAGGGCGGGCCAGACAGCACGTCGACGCGGTGGCCCCGGGCCGCGAGCGCGGCGGTGGCCTGGGCGAGATAGACCCCCTGGCCGCCGACCTTGGGATCGGACCGATAGGACAGGAAGGCGATGCGCAGGCGGCCGTCCGAACGTCGCGCCCCGGTCGGGGGGCTCTGGTCGGCGGCGTCGGCTAGGGGCGTGTCGAGCATGGCCTCGCGGGTCTACAGCCTAGACGGGCGCGAGCCTAGCCGAACCGACGGCTGACCCAGGGGCAGGGCGCGTTCCGTGCGATCCGGCGGCGCCGACGCCGTCCCGCCGAAACTCTTCACGCAGACTGTTTCGCCCTTGTTGCGGGATGTGTCAGCCGCGCCCGGCGCCCGGCGCGCGAGCGCCGTCCTCCATCTTGCCGCCGCTGCACGCGGCCAGTGAAGATTCGCGTCACAGGCGAATTTTTCAGCCTTTGCGACTTGCATTTCTTGGGCGGTAATGTCCTTAACTCCCCGCGCGCAGCGCGCGACAGTCGACCAGTTTTGACCAGTAAGTTACGGTTACCGCTAGGTTAATGGTCCATTATGGGCGGGCCGTGCCCATATTGCGCACCAAGTTCCTTGCCATTTTGACGCAGGCGACCACCTTAGGGTGAAGCCTGAGAGGTCCAGATGGCCATGGAAACTTCATTGGGACGTTCTACCGAGCGATCGAATTCTTATTCGACGGGAAATTTTACACCTCTGATGTATAGATTTCACTTGGCGGCCAGCACTCTATTTAAGCTGACCTCAACTTGGCGCGCCAAGTGCGGCAACGATTCTGAAGCTCTATATGTATATACGGCATTTCTGTTGGCCCTCGCTGCAGAAGCCGTCAAAACTGTAGGGATGAGCGATGACGATGCCGGACCCGAAGTCTCGGCCACATTGTCCGCCTTCAGCGTAAGTTCGATGACCAATATTCCGCGCGAAACCGTGCGCCGGAAGCTGAAGATTCTCGCCGCACGCAACATGATCCGGCAGGGCCCGGGGTCCGCCTACACCCTGCCGCTCGCGCGAGAGGCGATCCGGGAATTCGTGCAGCGCGCGACGCCCCTGGAGATGCCCTATGACTGGGAGGCGCTGCAGTGACCGGCCTCGAGGACGGGCGGATCATCGCCCTGCACGGCGCCTGGGGGCCGTCCGACCCGCCCGCGCCGCCGGCCCAGCCGCATTTCTTCGGCTCCGGCGTCCTGGTCGAAGCCGGCGGGGCCAGGACGGTCGAGTACTGCGTGCTCGACGCCTTCGCCACCATCGCGCTCAAGTTCCGCGCCGAGTGGGAGCTGAACTGGACCGGCCGGCGCGCCCACTGGCAGCCGACCTCCCAGGCGCTGGCCGGCCTGCTGATGCTGCGCATGGCGCTCGCTGGGGAGACGGTGGTGATCGCCTCGCGGGAGGCCGAGGAGCACCGCCTGCCGATCTGCGCCATCGAGGACGCCCACCGCGTGCTGGCGGCCGACGCCCTGTACGACGATCCGCGCCTGCGCGCCCACGCTCCGGCGGCGGCGGCGCGGATGGCCCGCGCCCACCGCGAGGCGCTGGAGACCGAGCACACCGCCTTTCTCGTCGCCGCCCGGCTGCACGAGGTCTGGTCCATCGCCGAGGAGGCCCAGCGGACGCCCGCCGAGCGGCGGGCGCCGGCGGAAATCCTGCCCTTTCCCGGCGGTCCTGACCGGGCCGCCGACGCACCGGAAGGGGCGGACGGGACGGCGCGGCTTTCGCGCCTGCTCGGACGTCTGCGGCCGCCGCCGCGCACCTGGAACGAAGGTCCCGCGCGATGAGCAAGCCGGGCGAGATCCTGCCCGCCGTCGTGGGCCCGCTGGGGTTTCCGATCACGCGCGACACCCTGCCGGCGCCCGACACGGTGCGCTGGCACGCGCGTCGCAAGGCCGAGCTGCTG
>CAYQPL010000066.1:18144-18408 GCA_964419395.1 uncultured Phenylobacterium sp.
GCGCGAGGCCGTCGATCTCTACCAGCTGTCGGGCGAAGAGATCATGGGCTGGTCCCGGCTGTTCGAGCGGCACGGGCTCGAAGGCCTGAAGACCACCAAGATGCAGAACTACCGGCAAGGCCGGCGTCGTCTTCCCCCTGCCCTCGACGACGACCGGCCGGTGGAGATCCCCGCCTCCTGAAGGGCCGTCCCCCTAGGCCGGGGTCTCCACCACCTGCAGGGAGCCGACGCCCGCCTCCCGCAGCACCGAGATCAGCTCGGTGA
>CAYQPL010000067.1:0-3903 GCA_964419395.1 uncultured Phenylobacterium sp.
CCATGCAAATCTTCCGCCTCGCGGAGCGCCACGAAGAGACGACGGTGGTCGCTGCCAAGCGCATGGTAGAGGAACGCCTCGCCAACTCCGTGGGCTTGCAACATAAGCTTAACCGCTTCCCGGCGAGAGCCGCTCTTCACCGACAACGGCTATGGCGACGATCGCCGCCAGCGCGGCGGCTTCCTGAGCCTGTTCGGCGGCCGTCCGCGCTACGACACCCCGCCGCCGGCTGCGCCGGCCCCGGCCAGCCGTCCGGCCGCCAGCCGCGGCGGCGCCCCGCCGGCCGCGCATCCGGAAGAGGCCGGCGACGCCGGTGAGGATCTGGAGATCCCGTCCTTCCTGCGTCGGCTGGCCAACTAGGCTCTTCTTCGCTTCGTTTCGGCAGCGGCCGGATCCATTCGGGTCCGGCCGTTGTTGATTCCGCGGCGCGGAGCTGCGCCCCTTGGGCAAGTCCCTGAAAGCGTTCAGGCTTTCGGAGTCCGGTTGAGGCGAAATATTCGGAAACAGGACGTGCTTTGCGGCGCCGCAGCAGAGCGACTATCTGGCCTGTGGGGCAATTCGCGGTCGTCCCGGACGTTTCCGCGCCCCCTGTTTGTAAAGAAGGTTACCCGTCGTGTCCGCAGCCAACGCCGTCCTCGCCCGCCAGCATACCGTGCTCGGCCCGGCCATCTTCGCCGGGATCGGCGTCCATACCGGCGCCCATGTCCGCGTGGCGGTTCGTCCGGCGCCGGCCGATGCGGGCGTCGTCTTCGTGCGCACCGACGTGACCGACCGCGACAACCGCGTGCCCGTCTCGGGCGAGGCGGTCTGCAAGACGCAGCTGGGCACCGTCATCGGCAACGCCGCCGGCGTCACCGTCTCGACCATCGAGCACCTGATGGCGGCCTTCGCCATGCTCGGCGTCGACAACGCGGTGGTCGAGCTCGACGGGCCCGAGATGCCGATCATGGACGGCTCGTCCGAGCCCTTCGTCCAGCTCCTCGACCAGGCCGGCCGCCGCCGCCAGGAGGCGCCGCGCCGCCACATCGAGATCCTCGCCCCCATCGAGGTGATCGACGGCGACAAGAGCGCGCGCCTGCTGCCGGCCGAGCGCTTCGAAATGGCCTTCGAGATCGCCTTCGCCTCGCCGGTCATCGGCCGCCAGGCCGTCGACCTGCCCATGGACGAGCAGGCCTTCCGCGATGAGCTGGCCGACTGCCGCACCTTCGGCTTCGCCCACGAGGTCGAGGCCCTGCGCGCCATGGGCCTGGCCCGCGGCGGCTCGCTGGAGAACGCCGTCGTCATCGAGGGCGACCGCATCCTCAATCCCGAAGGCCTGCGCCGCCCGGACGAGTTCGTGCGCCACAAGGCCCTGGACGCCATCGGCGACCTCTATGTCCTGGGCGCGCCGATCGTCGGCCGCTTCGAGGGCAAGCTGGCCGGCCACGGCATCAACAATCAGCTGGTCCGCGCCCTGCTGGCGCAACCGCAGTCCTGGCGCGTCCGCACCTTCGCGCCCGAGCTCGCCCTGGCCGTCTGACCTTCCGTTTGCGCGACCGCCCGCGTGGTGTAGAAGCGAGGGCTCGCGGCGCGGGGGCGCGCGTTGGTCCTTTTGAGGTGAAGGTGTCTCTGCTTCACAATTCCCTGCGGGGTCCGGCCCTGGTCGCCGTCCTCGCCGCTCTCACCCTGACGACGGGCTGCGCCGGCCGCGAAGAGCGGCCCCGGCTGGTCTATGAAGAGCGCCCGGTGGAGCTGCTCTACAACACCGGCGCCAACCGGCTGGACCGCGGCCTGTGGAACCAGGCGGTGGACTATTTCGCCGAGGTCGCGCGCCAGCATCCCTATTCGGTCTGGGCGCGGCGGGCGATCCTGATGACCGCCTACGCCCACTATCAGGCCAACGACTATGCCGAGGCCATCGCCGACGCCGACCGCTTCCTGACCCAGGCGCCGGGCAATCCGGCCGCCGTCTACGCCTACTATCTGAAGGCCATCTGCTATTTCGAGCAGATCGTCGATGTGGGCCGCGACCAGGCGGCCACCGGTCAGGCTCTGGCCGCCCTGCAGGAAGTCGTGCAGCGCTATCCTGAGAGCGAGTACGCCCGCGACGCGCGGCTGAAGATCGACATGGTCCGCGACCAGCTGGCGGGCAAGGAGATGACGATCGGGCGCTACTATCTGCGCAACGGCGACACGCTCGCCGCCATCGGCCGGTTCAACACCGTCATCGACCGCTACGAGACCACCAGCCACACGCCCGAGGCGCTCTATCGCCTGGTGGAATCCTATCTGACCCTGGGCCTGGCCGAAGAGGCCAAGCGCAACGGCGCCGTGCTGGGCTTCAACTACCCCGGCTCGGTCTGGTACCGCGACGCCTATGACCTGCTCACCAGCCGCGGCCTGCGTCCGGCCGATGCGCCGAAGGGCGCCGAGCGCCGCGGCCTGTTCTCCCGGCTTCCCTTCGTGGGCGGCGGCGAGGACGAGCTCGTCCAGGACAAGGATGCGACCCTGCGCCCGCCGACCGCCAACTAGGCGCGCGGGACTGGAACCTAAGGCGAACGTGCGGGCTTCCGCCCGAGGCGATTCCAAGCAATCTTGCGGCCCATGCTGATCGGACTGTGGATCCGCGACGTGGTGCTGATCGAGGCGCTCGACCTGCCGATCGGGCCGGGGCTGACGGCCCTGACCGGCGAGACGGGGGCGGGCAAGTCGATCATCCTCGACGCCCTTGGCCTGGCGACCGGCGCCCGCGCCGCGGCCGCGCTTGTCCGCCAGGGCGCCCCCCAGGCCCCGGCGACGGCCCTGTTCGCCCCGGCGCCGGACCATCCGGTGTGGGCGGTGCTGGACGAGAAGGGGCTGGCCTATGACCCGTCCGAAGACCTGATCCTGCGCCGGACCGTCTCCGCCGACGGCCGCAGCCGCGCCTTCGTCAACGACCAGGCCACCAGCGTGGGGGTCCTCCGCGAGCTGGGCGGCCTGCTGATCGAGGTGCATGGTCAGCACGAGACGGTGGGCCTGCTGGATTCCCGCACGCACCGGCCGCTGCTCGACGCCTACGGCCAGCTTTCGGCGCCGCTCGCCGCCGTGGGCGACCGATGGAAGGCCTGGCGCGCGGCGCAGGCCCGCCGGGACGAACTGGCCGACATGGCCGACCGCGCCGCCGCCGAGATGGAGGAACTGTCGCTCCGACTCTCCGAACTCGACCGGCTGGAGCCGCGGGAAGGGGAGGAGACCGAACTCGCCGAGGTCCGCGCCGTGCTCGGGGCGTCCGAAAAGGCGCTCTCCGACATCGCCTCGGCGCGCGAGGCCTTCGACGGGCTTTCCCCGCGCATGGGCCAGGCGATCCGCGCCCTGGAGCGGGCGCGCGAGCGGGCGGTGACCGCCGGCGCCGCCGACGATGGCCCCGCCGTCAGCCGGTTGGCGGCGGCCTCGGCCGCCATCGACCGGGCGCTGGTGGAGGCCCAGGAGGCCGAGGCCGCCATCGACGCCGCGGCCGAGGCCTTCGACTTCGAGCCCGAGCGGCTGGAGAAGACCGAGGAGCGCCTGTTCGACCTGCGCGGCATGGCCCGCAAGCTGGCCGTCAGCGTCGAGGAGCTGCCGGCCCTGCGCGTCCGCTTCGCCGAACGCCTGCGGGCCGCGGAAAGCTCGGGCGAGGACCTGAAGGCCGCCGAGGCGGCGCTGAACCAGGCGCGGTCCGACTATCTGGCGGCCGCCCAGACCCTGAGCGCGGCCCGCGCCGCCGCCGGCGAACGCCTGGCCGCCGCCGTCATGGCCGAACTCGCGCCCCTGAAGCTCGACAAGGCCCGCTTCCGCGTCACGGTGGAGACCCTGGCGCCGGAGAAGGCCGGGTTTGTTTTTAAGGATAGGGTGTCCTTCGAGATCTACACCAATCCCGGCGCGCCCTTCGGCGAACTGGGCCAGATC
>CAYQPL010000067.1:3913-5601 GCA_964419395.1 uncultured Phenylobacterium sp.
CTGGCGCGACTGGCCCTGGCGCTGAAGGCGGCGCTGGCCGGCCGGGCGCAGGGCGCCCAGCCGCTGATGATCTTCGACGAGGTGGACCAGGGCGTGGGCGGGGCGGTGGCCGACGCCGTGGGCCTGCGCCTGCGCCGCCTGGCGTCCGACGCCCAGGTGCTGGTGGTCACCCACAGTCCGCAGGTGGCCGCCCGGGCCGACGCCCACTGGCGGATCAAGAAGGCCGGCGACGCGCAGGCCGTGCGCACCGCCGGCGAGGTGCTGACGCCCGACGACCGCGAAGAGGAGATCGCCCGCATGCTGGCCGGCGCCGAGATCACCGACGCGGCCCGCGCCGCCGCCCGGGCCCTGATGCATGCCTGAGACGCCGATCCGCAAAGCCCCCGCCGAACTGTCCGACGCCGAGGCGGCCGAGGAGCTGACCTGGCTCGCCGACACCCTGGCGGCCCACGACATCGCCTATTTTCAGGAAGACGCGCCCAAGGTCTCCGACGCCGAGTACGATGCGCTGAAGCGCCGCAACGCCGAGATCGAGGCGCTGTTTCCGGGCCTGATCCGCGAGAATTCCCCGAGCCAGAAGGTCGGGGCCGCGGCCTCGGCCCAGTTTTCGCCGGTCGAGCACGGCGTGCCCATGCTCAGCCTCGACAACGCCTTCTCCGACGAGGAGGCCGTCGAGTTCGACGCCCGCGTGCGGCGCTTCCTGCGTCTGGAGGGCGAGACCTTCGCCTATACGGCCGAACCCAAGATCGACGGGCTGTCGGCCTCGATCCGCTACGAGAAGGGTGTGCTGGTCCGCGGCGCCACGCGCGGCGACGGGCGGGTGGGGGAGGACGTCACCGCCAATCTGCGGACCATCGGCGACATCCCGCACCGGCTGGTGGGCGCGGGCTTTCCCGAGGTCATCGAGGTTCGCGGCGAGGTCTATCTGGAGCATGAGGGCTTCAAGGCGCTCAACGCCGCGGCGGAGGCCGCCGGCCAGCGGACCTACGCCAATCCCCGCAACGCCGCGGCCGGCTCCCTGCGCCAGCTCGATCCGAAGATCACGGCGCAACGGCCGCTGCGGTTCTTCGCCTA
The DNA here is from genome assembly GCA_964419395.1 of uncultured Phenylobacterium sp. Lineage (GTDB taxonomy): Bacteria > Pseudomonadota > Alphaproteobacteria > Caulobacterales > Caulobacteraceae > Phenylobacterium. The sequence goes on from CAYQPL010000067.1 coordinate 4,988, forward strand.
TGCCTGGGGCCTGACGAGCGAACCGTTCGCCGAGACCCAGTGGCAGGCACTGGAGCTCCTGAAGGCCTGGGGCTTCCAGACCAATCCGCAATCGCGGCGCGTGGAGGGCCCTGAGGGGCTGCTCAAGGCGTACCGCGACATGGAGGTGGAGCGGCCGAAGCTCGGCTTCGACATCGACGGGGTGGTCTACAAGGTCGACCGCCTGGATTGGCAACAGCGGCTGGGCTTCGTCTCCCGTTCACCGCGCTGGGCCATTGCGCGCAAGTTCCCGGCCGAGCAGGCGCGGACCATCCTCAACGCCATCGACCTGCAGGTGGGCCGCACCGGCGCGGTGACGCCGGTCGCCCGGCTGGCGCCGGTGACGGTGGGCGGCGTGGTGGTGGAGAACGCCACCCTGCACAATGCCGACGAGATCGCGCGGAAGGACGTCCGCATCGGCGACACGGTGATCGTCCAGCGCGCCGGGGACGTGATCCCGCAGGTCGTCCGCGTGATACCGGATAAGCGGCCCTCAGACTCCAAACCCTTCGATTTCCCAAGCCAATGTCCGGATTGCGGCAGTGCCGTCATGCAAGAAGACGGCGAAGTGGTGCGCCGCTGCACCGGCGGATTGA
>CAYQPL010000067.1:5611-7283 GCA_964419395.1 uncultured Phenylobacterium sp.
CCAGCGCGCCGGGGACGTGATCCCGCAGGTGGTGGGGCCGGTGCTGGAGGCGCGGCCGGCGAACGCCGCGCCCTACGAGTTCCCCGAGACCTGCCCCTGTCCGCTGAAGACGCCCCTGGCGCGGGAGACCACCGCCTCGGGCGCCGAGACGGTGGTGCGCCGCTGCACCGGCGAGCTCGCCTGTCCGTTCCAGCGGATCGAGCACCTGAAGCACTTCGTCTCGCGCCGGGCTTTCGACATCGAGGGCCTGGGCGAAAAGCAGCTGCAGGCCTTCTTCGACAAGGGCTGGATCAAGGAACCGGCCGACATCTTCCGCCTGGCCAGGGACGAGGCGAAGCTGGACGAGCTGCGCGGGACGGAGGGCTATGGCGAGACCAGCGTCGCCAACCTGATCGCCGGGATCGAGGCGCGGCGGGCCATCCCGCTCGACCGCTTCATCTACGGCCTGGGCATGCGCCACATCGGCGAGACGACGTCGCTGGCGCTGGCCCGCAATTTCGAAACCGTCGAGGCCTTCCTCGCCGCCGCGCGGGGCGCCGCCGCGGCGCTCGAGGGGGAGTCCCACGCCCAGTTCGTGCATCTGGAGGGCGTCGGGCCGACGGCGCTGGACGCCATCCTCGCCTGGGCCGAGGCTGAACCCCGCGACCTGCTCGTGTCGGACGAGGCCAGCTTCGACACCCGCGCCAAGGCGGCCATCCCCAAGCTCAACAGGACGGCGCGCGAGGCCCTGGAGCGGCGCTTCGGCGACTGGGCCGCCTTCGAGCGCGCCGCCCGCGCCGCTGTGGCGCACCGGCCGGGGGAAGCCTTCCGCGAGCTGGAGGCGGTCGACGGGGTCGGCCCGGTGGCCGCCCAGATGATCGGGACCTTCTTCGCCGAGGACCACAACAACGAGACGGTGGAGAACCTGCTGGCCGAGCTGGACGTCCAGCCGGCCGAGCGGCCCAAGACCGCCACGGCCGTGGCCGGCAAGCCCATCGTCTTCACCGGAGCCCTGGAGCGGATGACCCGCGACGAGGCCAAGGCCCAGGCCGAGGCCCTGGGCGCCAAGGTCTCGGGTTCGGTGTCGAAGAAGACCGACCTGGTGGTGGCCGGTCCCGGCGCCGGCTCGAAGCTGAAGACGGCCACCGATCTCGGCATCGAGGTGATCAGCGAGGACGACTGGCTGAAGCTCGTGGCGGGGTAGCGGGCGTCTCAGGCCATCGCCGCTTTCGTGGCATCTTGGCTCGGCCGGGAACAGTCGTTCCCTCAAGGCGCGAAGCGTGGCTATAGGTCATTCAGACGTTGAGGAGGGGAAAATGGAGTACCTGCGCGGACGAACGAACCGGGCCACATATTGGCTCAGCCTCGGGCTGCTCGTGGCGATCCTCGGCCTCCTGTACGCGACGGTCGGGACCCCGCCTCAACTCAACGAAGCGGTTCTGATCCTGTTGGCCATACCGCGCCTGCACGACATCGGGCGCACCGGGTGGATCGCGGTCGGGGTCTTCGCCATCGATATCGCGCTGGTCCTCGCGCTCGGATTCTCAATCAGAGACGAGGCGCTCCGTCTGGAGGCCTATGGTGTTTTGAACCTGGCCATCATGGCGCTGCTCATTTGGCTGGGCGCCATCCGCGGCGACCCGAACGCCAACTACTTCGGAGCGCCGCCCGCACCCGGAATCGCATTCCGCAG
>CAYQPL010000067.1:7293-15763 GCA_964419395.1 uncultured Phenylobacterium sp.
AACTGGTTTATCGCGGCCCTGGCCGGATTTGCCCCACCGGAGAGACGGCGCGAGCCAAGAGACGCAACCCTGGGCGCGCGGCTCAGGAACATGACGCCAGCGGCGCTACAGCGGCGCGCAGGCCTCGGTGAGCCACCCCTTCACTTCGCCATCCACCAGCGGCCCGACCTCGCGCAGGACGCGGGCGTGGTAGGCGTCCATCTGGGCGCGTTCCTCCGGGCTCAGCATGTCGACCACGATCAGGCGGCGGTCGATGGGGGCGAGGGTCAGGGTCTCGAAGCCCAGCATGGGCCGTTCGCCGCCGTCGATGTCCTTGGCCGCCGTCACATACTGCAGGTTCTCGATGCGGATGCCGTAGGCGCCTTCCTTGTAATAGCCGGGCTCGTTGGAGACGATCATGCCGGGCTTCAGGGCGACATTGTTGGGCGCCTTGGAGATGCGCTGAGGCCCCTCGTGGACGCCCAGATAGCTGCCGACGCCATGGCCGGTGCCGTGGTCATAGTCGAGGCCCGCCATCCACAGCGGCGCGCGCGCCAGGGCGTCCAGGGCCGAGCCGGTCGTGCCGGCCGGGAAGCGGATGCGGGCCAGCGCCAGATGGCCCTTCAGCACCAGGGTGAAGCGCTCGGCCATCTCGCGCGAGGGCTCGCCGATGGCGACCGTGCGGGTCACGTCGGTGGTGCCGTCCAGGTACTGCGCCCCGGAATCGACCAGCAGCAGGGAGCCGGCCTCGGTCCGCTTGTTCAGCCGCTCGGTGGGGCGGTAGTGGACGATGGCGCCGTTGGAGGCGGCGCCGGCGATGGTGTCGAAGGAGAGGTCCTTCAGCGCGCCGGTGGCCTCGCGGAAGCCTTCCAGCTTGGTCACCACCGTCTTCTCGTCGGGCAGGCTGGTCTGAGCTTCGGTCGCCAGCCAGTGGAGGAAGTGGGCGAGCGCCGCGCCGTCGCGCACATGGGCCTTGTGCGCGCCTTCGATCTCCACCGCGTTCTTGCAGGCCCGCGGCAGGGCGCAGGGGTCCTCGGCGCGGATCGTCTGGGCGCCGGCGCCCTCCAGGGTGTCGAAGTACCAGGCCGAGGACTGGCCGGCGTCGACCAGAACCTTCTGGCCCTTCAGGCTCTCGAGCGCGCCCTGGAGGTCGTCGGGCGTCTCCAGGCTGACCGCGTTGCCGAGCCAGGCGGGGAGTTCGGGAGTCACCTTGGCGGGATCGAGGAAGAGGCGGGCCGAGCCGTCCGCGCGCAGGATGGCCTGGGCCAGCGGCAGGGGGCTGCGGATGACGTCGCCGCCGCGGATGTTGAACAGCCAGGCGATGGAGGCGGGCGCGGTGATGACGGCGGCATCCGCTCCCTTGTCGGCCAAGGCCTCGCCCACCCGGGCGCGCTTGGCGCTGGACTCCTCGCCGGCATATTCGAGGGGGTGCGGGACCACCGGCGCCTGCGGCTGGGCCGGGCGGGCGGCGCCCCAGGCGGCGTCCAGCGGGTTCTGCGCCACGGGCTTCAGCGTCGCGCCGGCCTTCTCCACCGCCGCGCGGATGCGAGCCAGACCGTCGGGGCTGGGCAGGCGCGGGTCGTAGCCGATGGCCTGGCCCCGGGCCGCGGCGGTTTCCAGATAGGCCGGCACGCCGCCTTCCACGAGGTCGCGGATCTCGAACAGGCTCTCGTCCACCTGGTCGCGGACCTGCAGGGTGTAGCGGCCGTCCACGAAGACGGCGGCCCTGTCCTTCAGGATCACCGCCGCCCCGGCCGAGCCGGTGAAGCCGGTGGCCCAGGCCAGGCGGTCGTTGGCCTCGGGCAGGTATTCGTTCTGATGCTCGTCCTCGTGGGGCACGAGGAAGCCGTCCAGCGCCTGCTCGGCCATGGCCTGGCGGATCAGGGGAACGTGCTTGGAGCCGAAGGAGCGGTCGGTGGTTTCGTCGAAGGTCTGGCGCATGGACAAGATTTAGGCCTCCGCGAGGCCCGGCGCCACGGGAAGTTTTGCCCGGTCAGAGCCGCCGGTAGAGCAGGGTCGACCCATCCTCCAGCCTGCCGCTCAGGCCGGCCCAGACGCCGTCCGCGTCATACCAGTTGTCGATCTCGGCCTCGCCGCGGATGGTCCAGCGGGTGGCGGGGATGGCCGCGCCGCCGGCCGTCCGCACCTGCTCGCGGCCGGCGCGTGAGACGCTGACCTTCAGGAGCTTGCCGAGCTGGGGGTTGAACAGCGGCCCGTCGAAGGCCGCGGTGTTCCAGTGGGTCAGCGGGGCGGTTCCGGCCGGCGCGTTCACCTGACCGCTCGGCCCCTCGATGCGCACCCCGGACGCGCTGGCCTCGGCGCTGACCCGTTCGCGCTTGCCGTTGGAGTTGGTCTGGGTCGAGAGGCTGGCGAAGTCGCCGCCGCGCCAGCGTTCGGTGGCCGTGTGGGTGTAGCGGAAGACCGGCACCGGTCCGAGCTTCACGACCATCTCGGCCTCGGTGGAGACGTCGATCCCGCCGCCGCTGCGGGAGAAGCGCATGACGTGCTCGCCCACCCGGTCGCCGTTGCGGAACACGGCGAATGACAGGCGGCCGTTGGCGGGGACGGCGGCGGTTGCGAAGGTGGGTAAGGCAAGGCCGAAGCCTGCGCCGACGAGGCCGCGGCGGGTGAGGGCGTAGCGATCGGAGGGCTTCATGGGCGGGCTCCCTTGTGGCGGTCCGCCTCTAGCTACGGGGCGCGGCGCGCGCTGGACGCCTCAGCCGAAGACGAGGTCGGCGTCCAAGGCCTCGCGCCAGCGGGCCTGACCGGTCTTGAGCGCGTCGGCCCGGCCGAGCGGCGTCATCTCCTCATCGTCGAGGACTTCCAGAATTTCGAAGATGAGAGCCTCGGGACCATGGGTGTTCCAGACGGCCTGCATGGCGACGATGCGATGACCGCCGATGAGCAGGGAGAACCACAGGCTGTTCTGCTGGGCGTCCAGGTTGGGCGAGGCGCCGACCCAGGTCTGGCCGGCGCAGCGCACGGCGTAGACACCGGCGCGGGCGCGGCGCTCCTTGTGGTCGCGGATGATCTCGCGGCGGCGGGTCTTGTCCATGGGTCTCTCCTGACCCGCAGGAAAATACCCGGGCAAAATAAAGCCGCAAGCTCAAACGCAAAGGAGCGGCGCCGGGACGGCGCCGCTCCTCGCGGATCTGACGATGTCAGGATCGATTACATGCCGGCGCGGTCGGCGGCGTTCTCGGCGGCGTCAGAGGCGCTGGCGGCGGCCTCCTGCGTGGCCTCGGCCGTGTTGTCGGCCGCAGCCTCGGCGCTTTCGGCCATGCTGGCCGCAGCGTTCTGCGAGCTTTCGGCGGCCTGGGCGGCGGCGTCCTGGGCGCTCTCGGCCGCATTGGCGATGGCTTCCTGGGCGGCGCCGGTCTGGCGGGCCATCTCCAGGTCGGTGTCGTCGACGCGGTTGTTGCTGAACAGGAAGAAGAGGCCCACCACGGCGACGATGGCCACGATGGCGGCCACCCACCAGCCGGCGTTGCTGCCGCCGGTGTGGACCACTTCGCGTTCGACGCGCGGCGGCGGTTCGCGGCGCTCGGTGTTCGGGTCGTAGGTCATTTCGTTCTCTCCTCGGGGACGGCGCGGCCTGGCCGCGTCCGGCTGAGCGGAAGAACGTGGGTTCGCAATGTCGGGTTCCGCACCGTCAGGGGCGGCGCAGCACCAGCGTGGCCCAGGCGTCACGGTTCAGGCGGCGCTCCAGGATGAAGCCGCGCGAACGGTAGGCGGCCAGCACGCGCCGGGCCTGGGAGCGGAGCAGGCCCGACAGGATGGCGCGGCCGCCGGGGCGCAGGGCCCCCTTGATGTCCTGGGCCAGCATGACCAGCGGCGCGGCCAGGATGTTGGCGAAGACGAGGTCGTAGGGTGCGTGATCCCGCACCAGCCGGTGGCCTAGGCCGGAGGCGTGGACGAAGCGGGCGCTGGCCTTGTTCAGCCTGGCGTTCTCGCGCGAGATGCGCACCGAGGGCCGATCGATGTCGGTGCCGACGGCGACGGGCGTTCCGGTCTTGGCCGCGGCGATGGCCAGCACGCCGGTGCCCGCCCCCACATCCAGCACCCGCCCGAACCGGCGGGCCTTCAGCAGGGCGTCGTAGGCCAGCAGGCAGCCGACCGTCGTGCCGTGGTGGCCGGTGCCGAAGGCTGCGCCGGCCTCGATCCGCAGGTTGACCGTGTGGGCGGGCGCCAGGCCCCGGTCGTGCGCGCCATAGATGAAGAAGCGGCCGGCCCGCACCGGCGGCAGGCCCGACAGCGCCATGGCCAGCCAGTCGGCGTCGGCCAGGACTTCGGTGGTGACGGTCAGACCGGCGTGTTCGGCCAGGCGTCGCTCGATCCCCTCGGCCTCTTCCGAGGAGGTCGGGAAGGCGTCGATGCGCCAGACGTCGCGGTCCTCGTCCTCCTCCAGGATGGAGTAGGTGGCGCCCTCCAGCAGGGGATCGGCGTCAATGGCGGCGGCGGCGGCCTCGGCCACGGCGCGCGGGCCGCGGGCGATGATCTGAACGGCGTCCTCGGTCATGCCCTCCCTCTAGAGGGCGAGGGCGGACAAGGCGAGGGGGCTTGTGGCTCAGAAGGGCGGGGCGACGAAGGCGACCTGGGCGAAGGCCGGGGGCGCGGGCTCGGCCGGGGCGTCCGCCTCGGGCGCCGGCGGGGCGGGGTCGACCGGGGCCGGCGCCGAGGTCAGCTCGATCGTCGCCAGCATCTGCGGCGTCTCGCGAACAGGCACGATGCCGCCGTGGGTGGACGGATAGGCGACGGGCTCCGGCGCGGCGTAGGCCACGCGGATCGGTTCGGGCCGACGGATCACCACCGGCTCGTAGACGCCGGCCTCGATGGGCTCCGGCGCGGCCCGAGCATCGTCGTAGTCGTAATCGGCGGTCTCGTAGAGCGGCTCGTTCCGCGTCGTCCAGTCGGTGCCGAGCACGTAGTCGGGGACGTCGCCACTGTAGCTGGCGAAGCTGACGCCATCGCCGAAGGGGGCTTCGCGCTCGCCCGAGGGGGCCAGGAGGAGCTGAGGCCCCAGGGGGCCTTCGCCATAGGTCAGCGTGGGCTTGAACGCTCCGCCCATCAGAAGACCGCTCGCCGCGGCCACCGCTATCCCCTGAAAGATCATCTTCATCGCCAGCCTCTCCTTCCGCCGGGGTAAGCGCACGACTCCGCGGAGGGTTTCAGACGTCGTGCCGGCGATGCGGACGCAGGCGTGCGCTCGCCCATTCCGAACGGGACGATTCTGCGGGATGGTGAGGGCTCTTCCCGGCGCCGGGGCCACGCGCCCTCCGGCCGCTGCCCGGGAGGACCGAAGGAGGAGCCAGATGAGCAAGTACAAGCCCCTGTCCGACCGGTTGCAAGGCCACGACGCCGACGAGTGGCGGGCGAGCTTCGCCGAGATCGAGGAGGTGCTCGGCTTCCCCCTCCCCAAGGGAGCGAGCGCCCAGAGCTGGTGGACGGGAACCGAGAAGCCGCATCATGCGGCCTGGACGGCGCCGGGCTGGCGGGTGGTGGAGCTCGACCGGGAAGGGGGTTCGGTGCTGTTCGGACGGGCTGGCCCCAAGACGCCCAAGGGGAAGTCCGCCAAGGCCGCCAAGTCCGCCAAGGCCGCCGCGCCAAAGCCGGTTTCGGCCGACGCCCCGCTGGTCGCGCCGGCGGTCGAAGGAGGCGGCGCCCAGCCCGAGGTCCTGCGTCAGGCCGCGGAAGCCGCCTCCACGGACGTGAAGCTGCGAAAGATGGCCCTGCCGGCGGCCATAGCCGGCGGGGCGGCGGCGGTGCTGGCCGGCGCGGCGGCGGGCATCGCCGGCGCGCTGGCCAGGCGCAAGGGCGAACCCTGGCGCTGAAGCCGCTTCACCGGGAAGGGCTCAGGCCTTCTCCACGAAGGAGTCGATGACCTTCTTCTCGCCGGCCTTTTCGAAGGCGACGGTCAGCTTGTTGCCGTCGATGGCGCGGATTTGGCCGTAGCCGAACTTCTGGTGGAAGACGCGCTCGCCCTTGGCGAAGGCCGAGGATGAGGCGGCGGGGTCGGAGACGGCGACCAGGCGGCCTTCGCCCTCGATCACCTGCTGCCGGCCCGGATGGCTGCCGTGATAGCCGCGCTCCTGGGCGCGCCGCCAGCCGGGCGACGAATAGCCCGAGCCGAAGGAGGGGCTCTCGTCCCAGCGGCTGCCATGCTGCTGCATGCCCGGGCCGCCGCCGTAATAGCCGGTCTCGCTGGAGGCCTCGACATTGGCCGGCGGCAGCTCGTCGACGAAGCGGGAAGGGAGCTGGCTCGTCCAGCGGCCATAGACCTGGCGGTTGGCGGCGAAGGAGACGTGGGCCTTCTCGCGGGCCCGGGTGATGCCGACATAGGCCAGGCGGCGTTCCTCCTCGAGGCCCTTCTCGCCCTTCTCGTCCATGGAGCGTTGGGAGGGGAAGACGCCTTCCTCCCAGCCCGGCAGGAAGACCAGCGGGAATTCCAGGCCCTTGGCCGAGTGCAGGGTCATGATCTGGACGGCGTCCTCGCCCGCGCCGCGGTCGAGGTCCATGACCAGGGAGACGTGCTCCAGATAGGCCGACAGGGTCTCGAAATTGCCCATGGACTGGACGAGTTCCTTCAGGTTCTCGAGCCGGGTCTGGGCCGTCGGCGTCTTGTCCAGGCGCAGGGCGTCGGTATAGCCGCTCTCCTCCAGCACCATCTCGGTCAGGCGGGCATGGTGGATGCGGCCCGCCTCGGCGCGCCAGCGGTCGAGATCGCGCAGGAAGTTGGCCAGCGAGGTGCGGGTGCGGGCGGCCAGTTCGTCGGTCAGCACGATCTGGCGCGCCGCCGTGGCCGCCGAGACGCCGTTCAGCCGGGCCACCTGCAGCAGCTTCTGGACCGTGGTGTCGCCGATGCCGCGCTTGGGCACGTTGACGATCCGCTCGAAGGCCAGGTCGGCGTCCTCCGACTGGATCAGCCGCAGATAGGCGTGGGCGGCGCGGATCTCGGCGCGTTCGAAGAAGCGCGGGCCGCCGACCACCGCATAGGGGATCTGCAGCATGACGAACCGCTCCTCGAAGGCGCGCATCTGGAAGGAGGCGCGCACCAGGATGGCGATATCGCGATAGCGCAGGGGATCGCGCTCGGTGGCGCCGCGATGGGCGTGCTCGATCTCGTCGGCGATCAGCCGGCTCTCGGCCTCGCCGTCCCAGACCCCGCGGACGACGACCTTCTCGCCGCCCTCGGCCTCGGTCCACAGCGTCTTGCCCAGGCGCGACTTGTTGGTGGCGATCAGGCCGGAGGCGGCCGACAGGATGTGGCTGGTGGAGCGGTAGTTGCGCTCCAGCCGGATGACCTTGGCGCCGGGGAAGTCGCGCTCGAAGCGCAGGATGTTGTCCACCTCCGCGCCGCGCCAGCCATAGATGGACTGGTCGTCGTCGCCGACGCAGCAGACGTTCTGCCGCTTCTGGGCCAGAAGGCGCAGCCACAGGTACTGGGCGACATTGGTGTCCTGGTACTCGTCCACCAGGATGAATTTGAAGCGGTCGTGGAACTCGGCCAGCACGTCGGGCTGCGAGGTGAAGATGGTGATGTTGTGCAGCAGCAGGTCGCCGAAGTCGCAGGCGTTCAGGATGCGCAGCCGCTCCTGATAGAGGCGGTAGAGCGCCTGGCCGCGATTGTTGGCGAAGACCGCGCCCTCGGCCGGCGGCAGGCGGTCGGGCGTCCAGCCCCGGTTCTTCCAGTGGTCGACGAGATTGGCAAACGCCTTGGGCGTCCAGCGTTTGGCGTCGATGTTCTCGGCTTCCAGGATCTGCTTGATCAGCCGTTCCTGATCGTCGGTGTCGAGGATGGTGTAGTTCGATTTGAGTCCGACCAGCTCGGCGTGCCGGCGCAGGATCTGGGCGGCGACGGAGTGGAAGGTGCCCAGCCAGCGCAGGCCCTCGGCCTGGGGGCCGATGATGTGGCCAATCCGCTCGCGCATCTCGCGCGCGGCCTTGTTGGTGAAGGTGACGGCCAGCAGCTCCCACGGCTTGGCGCGGCCGGTGGCCAGGATGTGGGCCAAGCGGGTGGTCAGCACGCGGGTCTTGCCCGTGCCGGCGCCGGCCAGCACCAGGACGGGACCTTCGACGGTCTCCACCGCCTCGCGCTGCTGGGGATTGAGGCCGCGGAGATAGTCGGGGCCGCTCACGCGCGCGAGGTCGCTGATGCGCGGGGCGGGGGCGTCTTCGAACGATTCAGGCATCGGAACATATGTAGCACATGCAGGCCCGCGCTTAAGGGGCGGAGGAACCCGCGGTCGTACGGACCGTTCGTCGGTGAGCAGGAACAACCGCAGGGGACCGGCGTGGCGCGAAGCGGCGGTATGACCAGAGCGACCGGAATCGCCATCCTCGTCCTCGGCCTGCTGGCCGCGGTGGCGGTGATCGCCGCCGCGATGCTGGGCCGCGGGGGCGTCGAGGACCCGCCGGCCGGCGTGGCGCTGGGCCAGCCCGCGGCGCCGAGCCAGCCGGGGGCGCCGCCGCAGCCCGACCAGCCCCGCGCGCC
>CAYQPL010000067.1:15773-18359 GCA_964419395.1 uncultured Phenylobacterium sp.
CGGTTCGCGCTTATCGGACCGCGCGCTCGTCGCGTGCGATCTGCGCCTGCAGGTGCGCCAGAGCCGCCAGCCGGCAGGCCGAAGCCAGGTTGCGGTCGCCGCGCGCCAGGTCGATCTCGGTCACCAGCGCCGCCAGGCTCTTGCCCCGCGCCGCGGCCAGGTCCTCCAGCACGGCCCAGAACTCCGGCTCCAGGGCCAGGGAGGTGGCGTGGCCGGCGAGCTGGATCGAACGCTTCTTCAACCGGATCATGTCCTCATCTGCGCCGCCTGGACACGTTCTGGCAACAGGAGGGCGGGACTCTCCGCCGCTTGATCGAACCTGGCGGCGGCGTCATCCTCCTTCCGACCGCCGCGCCGAGGAGACCGCCGATGACGCTCGCCGCCGACACAATGGGCCAGGACGCCGCGACCCGGCCCCTGCCCAAGCCGCGCCTGCAGTGGGGCGCCGCCTTCAAGGCCCTGCGCCGCCTGCTGGCCGACAAGGAGGACACCGTCCAGGTGTTCGAGATCATGCGGGCGCTGAACGGCGGCTCGTCCGCCTGGGGCTATCAGAAGCTGCTGGAGACGCCCCGCGGCGGCCGTCTCGCCTATGAGCGCGTGGAGCTGGAGCCGTTGCTCATGGACGACGCCTGGCTCGACCGGTTCCCGCAAGGGTCGGTGGGCGCGGCCTATCGCGACTTCATCCGCAGCGAGAATCTTTCGGCCCAGGGGCTGGCCGACATCAGCCGCACCGGCGCCAAGCCGGCGGAGCAGCGCCATCCCTACGCCTGGTTCGGCCGGCGCACCCGCGACGTGCACGACATCTGGCACGTGCTCACCGGCTATCACCGCGACGGCCTGGGCGAGGCCTGCCTCGTGGCCTTCTCCTACGCCCAGACCCGCGGCCTGGGCTGGGCCTTCATTGCGCTGGGCGCGGTGCTGCGGCGGCGCAAGGCCGAGGGCCCCCACGCGCGGGCCATCTGGCAGGGCTACAGGCGCGGCAAGGCGGCGGCCTGGCTGCTGGGCGAGGACTACGAGACGCTGCTGGCCGAGCCGCTGGACAGCGCGCGCCGGCGGCTGAACCTGACCCCGCCGACCCTCTACGACGCCATCCCGCCCGCAGCCCGCGACCCCGCCTGAGGCCCGGCGCCCTCAGTCCTCGCGCTTGGCGTCGTCCAGGCGGCGGCGCTGGCGCTCGGCTTCGAGCTGTTCGGCCATGGTCTGGCCCTTGGTGCGCCCGAAGAGGGACCGGTTGGCCTTGGCCTGAGCCTTCTCGGCGGCCTTCTCCCGCGCCTTGCGGGCCTTGTTCAGATTGACGATCTCACCCATGGCGCTTCCTCCGGAGCCGCAGATCGTGCCGAAGCCGCACCGACGGCGCAAGCTCGCCTCGGGAACGCCGGGCGCACGGCCACGTTCCTCGACACCATCGGTGGAATGCGGCAATCAAGGGTTGCTCAACATGGGGGGCCCCGTTGGCCGACGACCTCGCCGGGGATGACCTGGCCCGAAGCCGCCTCTCCGTACCGGCCCTGCCGATCATGGTCGTGGTCCTGGGCCTGCTCGCCACCCTGGCCGGCGGCCTGCTGATCGAACGGCTGGGGGAGGCGCGCGAGCGCCAGCGCTTCGACGCCCTCGTCAACCAGGCCAATGACGCCATCATCGCCCGCCTGGGCACCTATGTGGCCATACTGCAGGCCGGGGCCGGCCTCTTCGCGGCGAGCGACGAGGTCACCTACGGAGAGTTCAAGGCCTTCGCCGGGCGGGTCGAACTGGGCAAGCGTTATCCGGGCATCCAGGGCATCGGCTATTCGACCCGTCTGCCGCCGGGCGGCGAGGCTGCCTTCGAGGCGGGCCAGCGGGCGGCCGGGCGTACGGGCTACGCCCTGAAGAGCCGCGAAGATCCCGCGGCCGACGAGCGGCACGCCATCCTCTACCTGGAGCCGGAGGACGACCGGAACCGCGCGGCCCTGGGCTTCGACATGTATTCCGATCCCACGCGACGCGAGGCGATGGCCCGGGCGCGCGACAGCGGCCTGCCGGCCATGTCGGGCAAGGTCGAGCTGATCCAGGAGATTCACGAGGAGAAGCAGGCCGGCTTCCTGATCTATGTCCCGGTCTATGCGGGCGGCGGCGTCCCGGACACGCCGGAGGCGCGCCGCGCCGCCCTCCAGGGCTTCGTCTACGGCCCGTTCCGGGCCGGGGATCTGCTGAAGGCGGTGTTCGACAAGATGGACGGCCGACCCTACCGCTACGCGATCTACGAGGGCGATCCGGAGCCGGAGAACCTGCTGTTCCGCTCCAGCGACGGATCGGCCGAAGGGGGATACGGCCTGCGGGCGGTGCGCGAGATCGAGGTGGCCGGCGGGCGGTGGACGGCGGTCTACCGGGCCGGTCCGGACTTCGCGGCCAGCGCCGCGCGCCAGCTGACCTGGGCCTTTCTGGTGGGCGGCACGGTGGCCACCCTGCTGGTGGCCGCGGCGACCTGGTGGCAGGGGCAGGCGCGGCTGGCGGCCGAGCGCGAAGTGTCCGCGCGCAAGAAGATCGAGGCGCGCCAGAAGCTGCTGCTGGACGAACTGAACCACCGGGTGAAGAACACCCTGGCCACCG
>CAYQPL010000068.1:0-5430 GCA_964419395.1 uncultured Phenylobacterium sp.
TCCTTCTGATGAGATTGCTCGTGTCGGCCGCTACAGCGCGACGGCGGCGGCCACGGCGAAGGCGCGGGCCTGCGCCAGCAGGGCGCCGAGATCGGTGATGTCGGCCGCCTCCAGGCTCGCCCAGGCGGCGGTCTCGCCATCCGTCTTGACGAAGCGCCCGCCGTTGCCCGCCTGGGCCGGCAGCGCCCCGGCGTTGTAGGTCCAGGCGACGCCCTCGACATAGGCCTTCAGCCCCTGGCCGCCGACGCCCAGCGGGAAGACGTGGGTCCCGTCGCAGGCCACGATGGTGACGTCGCCCGCGTCCACCGCCACCGCCGCGCCGGCCCCCGTCGTCAGGGTGACCGCACCCGTCGCGGCGTTGCGGACCAGATAGACCTTGCTCACCGACGGCAGGGTCACCGTCGCCGGGCCCGTCCCGGTGAAGTCCAGCATCGCGCGCCGCGCCTCGTCGTCGGCCGAATTGGCGCTGGTCAGGCAGTGGTCGCCGGCCAGTTCGATGGCGCTGCGCCCGGCGATGGCCTGGACGATCCGGCTGATCACGTTGTTCAGCTTGGGCGCGCCCCAGGTGTTCAGGTTCTCGCCGGCGGCCTGCATCTCCAGGCGCAGCGAGGTCGTGTAGGTCGAAGGCATCAGATCGCCGCTCCCGTGTCCTGTCGGATCCAGTGCTCGCCGTCGGAGAAGACCAGGGTCGCCAGGTCGGTCACCTGGACCACCGTCTGCGGCCACGCCGCCGCCGGCGGCAGATCGCCCGATGCGCAGGCATAGACCGGGCTGGGCGCGCCCGGCCGCTGCAGGGCCCGCACCGCCTCGATGAGATCGCCCAGCAGGGGCCGCAGCCCCTCCGGGACGCCGGGCCCCAGGCTCAGCATGGCAAGCCCTCCGCGGCCAGCGGCGCCTCGGCGCGCAGGCGCGCCAGCCCGTGGCGCGCGGCGTCCGCCGCCTTCGCCTCGGCCATCGCGCCTTCGAACCGCGCCATGAACTGACCGGTCATCTCCCCGTCCCGCAGATAGGGGGCGGCCTCGGCCAGGGCGCCGAACAGGTAGACGTCCGGATGGCCGGCCAGGACAGGGTTGGTCGGCGCGGCGGGGCTCAGGCCCAGGCGGCGCACATAGGCCAGGACGAAGGCCTCGGCCGCCGCGGTCGGCCGCTCCAGCACGATCTCTCCGCCCTGCAGGGTCCAGTATTCCGCCGCCCCGCCCTGGTCGCTGCGCGGCAGCAGGCTGGGGGGCCGATAGCGCAGCGCCGCCCGGCCCTGCGGCGCCACGCGCCACAGGCCCCGCGCCGCGCCGAAATCCTCGGGCGGGGCCAGGGCGCGCCGCCCCGCCGCGGCCGCCATCTCCGCCTCGGCCTCCATCACCGCCAGCCGCAGCTGCCGGTTCATCCGCGCCTCGGCCCGGGCGACGAAGTCGCCCGCCCGCGCGGCCAGGTCGGACCGCTCCAGCCAGTCGCCGACTGCGGCCTTCAGTTCCTCATAGGTCGAAATCGCCACCGGCGCCTCCGCTCCAACCGATCGCGGCGCGGGCCCATTCCCGCGCCGTCGTCCGGGCGCGACGTCAGTTGTTGGCCAGGCGGCAGGCGAGCTGCGGGCGCAGCGTCTTGAAGCCGTAGAGCACGTCCAGGCGGCACGGGAACTTGTCGTTGTTGATGTCGTACTGCCGCACGATCCGCATGGACACGCCGTCGAACACTTCGCGCGCGGCGAAATCCACGCCGCGCGGCATCACCATGTCGGCCGTCGCGAAGGCGAAGGCGCCCTTGTGATAGGCCATCGAGATCCCGTGCGCGGTCGCCGCCGTCCCCGCCACCTGGATCTGGGCGTTGTCGCCCGGCGCGCCGGAGACGTTCTGCCCCGCGCCGCTGGTCACGATGGCCGGCGAGATCGACAGGGTCGCCGCGCCCGAACCGTTGGAGCTGGCGTCGGCGGTCACCACGAACTGCTGGGCCACCCCCGTCGACTGCTTGGTCTCCGGATGCACCCGGTTGACGCCGACGATGGTGAAGACGTCGCCGGCCTTCAGCACCGCCGAGCTGTTCGACCAGCCGTCCGTGACCAGCGTCGCCCCCGTCTGGCCGGCGCCGTTGACCAGCGGGCTGCCCGCCTTGGTCCCCACCAGGTGCGAGGGCCACAGCGTGTTCTCCATGAAATCGAAGCCGGCGCTGCGCCCCATGAAGCCTTCGCGGTACTGGCGCGAGATGGTGGCCTTGTCGTTGAACAGACCCTTCAGGGCGTCCACCAGGTCCACATTGTCCTGGGTGTTCAGGTTGCAGGTCCGGCCGGCCAGGGGCGCCAGATTGTCCACCAGGATCTTCCGGCCCTGCAGGATCTTGGCGAAGCTCGCCGCCGCGCCCTGATTGTTCACCTGATTGTAGACGTCCTTGTACATGCTCATGGCGTCGGCCTCGATATTGGCCGCCAGCACGCTCATGGCCGGTTCGATGATCCGTTCGGAGAAGTCGTCCAGCGACAGGGTCAGGTCGACGGAGGTGAAGTTCAGGTCGACGCCCTTCTGCGTCTGCACCTTCAGCTCGACGCTCGACTCCGTCGTGTCCTGCGCCGCCAGGGTGGAGCCGGTGCGCACCACATACTGGTTGGGCAGGCGCACCTTCAGCGTATCGCCCACCTTGGCGCCCTGCCGCGCGAAGCTGTCGTCGTACTCGCGCGTGATGGAGCCCACGAAGTTCAGCTTCTGGTGCAGCACGCGCAGCGCCTCGCGGGTCACCGCGGTCGGGGAAAGCAGCGAATTGGCCATGGGGTCTCGTCTTCCTTGAGGATGGAATGAGGCTCGGCGCGGCTGCGCCGGTCGGGTTTTTGGAATGTCGGGCGCACGCGGGCGCCCCGGCGGACGAAGGTCCGCGAGGTTCAGCCGCCGCGGGCGGCGCGCTTGGATCTAGGACGATTTTTCAGCGGCTTGCGCCGCCCAATCGACGCCGCTTAGGCGACGCCGCTTAGGCGACGAAGGTCACGCCGCGCTCGGGGTCGAGCCGAACGGTGACGACGTCTTTCAACGTCAACGCCCCGTCGAAATCCTCGCCCGGCACCGGAATGAACAGATTGACCATCTGGGGCCAGGTCCGGGGATCGATGCTCAGGGTGTCAACGGCAAAGCGCGGCCCGATCGCCACCATCTTCAGATCCTCAGGCGGCAGACCGTCGTAGAGGATCGGCGGGTCCATCTCGACCAGCCACCGTCCCTCGGCCAAAGGTCGAACCACCTCGCCCGGCCAATCGCGCTCGTCGCGGCGATCCACGGTGCGCAGCACCACGCAAACCCGGCCCCACACGGACATGGGGACGGGCGGCTTCGGCGCAGGCTCAGAGGCCCGAGGGCGACCGAACAGACGCTGGATCAGTCCCGTTTTTCCCCTCAGAAGCCGGCACGCCGGAGTTCACCATTGCCACAGGTATACGCTCAGCTAGTCTAGAACAAATGACGAACTACGGCATCATCCTCGTGGCCGATGATGGCTTTGTTTTCCAGGGGCCGAAGCGCGGCTGGTTCTGGCGGAAGCCGCCCCCCTTCACGGCGGACTACGCGGCGATCACCGAGATCGTCGCCCTGAAGCTCGACCTCATCACGACCGACGAGGTCGTCTTCGATATCTGGCTGGAGGACGGACGCAGCCTCCGCCTCTGGGAAAGCGTCGAGGGGTTCGTGGAGCTGGACGCCGCCTTCGCCCAGCATCTTCCGGGATACTTCCGCGACTGGCGAGGCGTCGTGATCTTCCCGGCATTCGAGGCGAACCGAACCGTCATCTATCAGCGGGCGGCGGAAACGGCCTAATGTCCTCCCGCCATCACCGCCCCGCCATCGCCTGGGCGTTGCGGCGGCGCATCCATTCGGCCGCGCCCATGTCGTCGCGCACCATCGCCGCCGGCGCCGAGCCTCCGGAGAGCTGGACCGCCGGGCGGACCTGAGGCGAACGGGGGCCGGCGGCCTGCGCCTTCAGGGCCGCCTCCCCCTGGTGGGCGCGGTGCAGGATCATCCACAGCCGCGGATCGGCCACCTCGCGCAGCTCCTCCAGCGTCACGCCGAAGGCCTGGGCGTACTCCACCAGCTTGGCGGCCACCTCCGGCGACCAGCCCTCGATCTTGCCGGCCAGGACACGGCCCGTCTCGGCCAGTTCGGCCTGGGCGCGCTGGGCGGCGGCGGCGCGAACCTGCTCGTCCTGCTGGGCGATGGCCGCGGCATATTGCTCGTGGGTCGAGACCAGGTCCTGGGCCTGCGCCCACAGCGCCTGGGCCAGCTGCGGATCGCGCTGCGCCACCGCCGGCCAGTCGACGCCCTCGAACTGGGCGATCTGGCTTTCCAGGGCGATCATCACCGCACGATCCTGGGCGCTGGCGGCCGACAGCTCCGCCTCCATCTCCATCATGCGCTGGCGCTGCATCAGGGCTTGGCGCTGGGCGGCCATCTCCTGGCCGGCGCGCTCGTGATCGATATTGGCCAGCAGGGCCGCCTTCAGCGCCCGCGGCACACGGTAGAAGCGCCCGCCGTGCTCGATCTCCTCAGTGGCGTCGTCGGCCGGGCCGGCCATCGGCGCGCGCGGATCCTCGCCGGCGGCGATCGTCGGGTCTTGCATCATCGTCCTGTCCTTCGAATGGGCGGCCGCGGCGCGGCCGCAGTCGGCGTCGGGCCAGGCCGCCGCCGGGTCGATCTCGAGCGTCTCCAGCGCGATCAGGCGCGGCCGGGCCGCCGCGTGGTCTGGATCCTCCAGCACCGCCAGCGGCAGGACGAAGGCGCCCGCCTCCGGGCCCGCCGCGATCCGCCGGGGCTTCAGCCGCGGCCCGGCCACCTCGGCGGCCACCTCTGCGCTCATCGTCAGCAGTCTCATGGCGTCACCGCCTCCAGATAGGCGGCGAGCGCCGCGGCCATCGCGGTCATCTGGGCCGCGCCGAGTCCCGCGCCGGAATGCGCCGCCGCCACCCGCCAGGCCGACAGGCTGACCGGCCCGCTGTCGCCGCCATAGCCCAGCAGCAGGAAGGGCTGGTTCACCGCCGCCGTCGGTTCCTGCGCCGGTTCGGCCAGCCGCACGCCGTTCTTGAAAATGGCGAACCGCCCCGCCTCGGTGCGGCTGAAGCCGCTGTGGCCGTGGCCGTCGGCGACCGCCGCCCCCAGGCTCGCCGTGGCGTTGGACCGGCAGGCCAGCTCTCCCTCGGCCGAGTGCGGCTGGATGCGGTTGCGGATATTGCCCCAGACGGTGGAGACGGTGGCGCCGCCGTTGATCCATACGCCGGCATGATGGTCGGCCGGTGCGTAGAGGCCCGTCCCCTGGACGAGGCCGGTCTCCAGATAGCTGGTCGCCCCGTCCCCCTCGAAGCCCACATCGGGCGTGAAGATCGGGCTGTTGACCGGCGTCAGTCTCGTCCCGGCCGGCGCGACCCAGTTGATCGTGGCGGCCTGCAGGTCGTGCGCGGCGGTGACGAACAGG
>CAYQPL010000068.1:5440-11103 GCA_964419395.1 uncultured Phenylobacterium sp.
CCGTCGAGCCGGGCCCAGGCGCCGCACGCCTGGACGGCCCCCACCAGGGCGTCCATCAGCGACAGGCGCAGGGCCGACGGCGGCTGGATCATCGCTGCGGCGACCGCGGCCGTCTCCGGCCGCACGCCCCCGCCGCCGCCCGCCAGGCCGGACGCGACGCCATGGGCCAGCCCCTCCGCCGCCCCTGTCCGCCGTCTCACTGGCTGAGCCTGTAGCTGATCGCCCCGGAGCTCAGGGCCGTGCAGTTCAGCCGGTAGAGTACGCCGGCCTCGACCTCCTCGAGGATCAGCGACACCGGCGCCGAATTGGCCGCCGGAGCGCCGGCGCCGTCCCGCGCGCAGACGAGCCAGCTCGTCCCGCGGTCGAAGGACCGCTCCACCTGCACCGTCCCGGAGAAGCTTCCCCAGAGCGACAGGTTGAACCGCCTCGGCGCGCCGGGACGCGCGTCCGGCGCAAATCGTTCGCTCTGACCCGTTCCAGCGAACGCGCCTGTCACCTTGCCGGTGGCCATCGGATTGCCTCGTTGTCTTGTCGGTGGATCAGCCGGCGGGACGCTGCGCGCCCGTCACCCGCATGCGATTGGTCTGCGCCTCGAAGGCGTCGATCTCGAGCTTGCGCGCCGCGTGCGCCCGGTCCTGCTGCAGGTCGGAGAGCTTGCGGTTGGCCTGCGCCAGCGCCTGGCTGAGCTTCTCGATGGCCGCGCGCGCCTGGGAGAGCTCCGGCGCCTCGCCGCGCACCTGGGCCGGCAGCAGGCTCGACAGCCGCTGGGCGATCTCGTCGGCGCCGGGCCAGTCGAGATTGCGCGCCAGCAGATCCCCGATCACCGGCGCCGCGGCCGGATAGGCGCGGATCAGCTCGATCATCTGGGTCGCCGCCTCCTCCCGGCGGCTGGTGAAGCTCGGGCCCGAACGCACCGTCAGGTCGTACTTGCCGACGCCCAGCTCGTAGATCTTCTCCACCTCGCGCAGCTGGCCCTGGGCGTCCGCTTCGCGGACCTTCACCTTCTGGTTCACCGGCGCCAGCCGCGCCTCGCCGCTCGGCCCCAGCACCCGCACCACCCGCGGCGCGGCGTACACCTTGGGGATCAGGTCGATCAGGATCCGGCCGGCGTGCCGGAGCGCCCGGCTGAGATTGTCGATGTAGTGGAAGGTGGAGACATCCCCCTCCCGCTGGCGGGCCATGATCGCCCGGCCGCTCGTCTCGTTCGACCGCGCCCCCAGGCTGGCGTCATAGAGGCCCATGATCGCCTTCATGTCGTCGCTGGCGTTCAGCGCCTCCTGCAGCGCGCCGGCCGGCACGCCGGAGAAGGGCTGGCGCATGGGCGGCTCGGGCCCGTCATATTCGATGTAGGGATGGGTCTGGACGTTGGCCGTCGCCCACTTGGCGGCGTCGGTCTCGAACGCCCCCTTGCGGCCGATGAACGGCGCTTTCGGGGCCAGCGCCACCAGCTCCGTCGTCGTCGTCCGCCAGTAGTTGAACATCCGCTGCGGGTCCTTGGCGTCCCGCACCAGGCTGCGCAGCCGCCGGCGTCCGTCGACCCGCAGTTCCTCGCCATAGACCGGCACGATCGGGATGAACCGGCCCGCCCAGTCGACGGTCTCCAGCACCTGCGCGCCCGTCACCACATGCTGGCGCACGCGCCAGCTCGCCACCTCCCGCGGCCCGGAGACCACCTGCACGCCGAGCGCATCGAAGAGCGCCTTCTGGGCCTCATAGACCGCGAGATCGACCACCTGCCCGTCCGACAGGGCGACCACCTTGCGCCGCACCGCCTCGCGCCGCCAGAACTCGGCCACGCTCACCCGCTCACCCTCGCCCCAGCCGGCGGTCAGTCCCGCCCCGTCGGCGCCCGACCAATCGGCCGGCTCCGCGCCCGGCCACCGCGCCAGGAAGGCGGCCTTGGGCAGGCTGTCGACCACGAAGGCCTGGTTCCAGTCGGAGGAGTCGGCGGCCGTGGAGTCCGGATCGCCATAGACGCTGAAGGGGTCGGCCACCCGCTCGATGACGATGTCCTGGTCGAACCCGTCGTCCCGCGCATAGCGGGTGTTGATGCGGAAATAGCCGAAGCCGCAGGTCACCGCGAAATCCAGCGCCGTGTCATAGGCCACCTCGGCGTCGCTCGACTGCTCGATGTGGCGGATCAGGCCGTTGAAGATCTCCGCCGTCTCCGGATCGGCCCTGTCGTCCACCGGATGACAGACGATGGCCGGCTTGTTCAGCCGTGCGTCGTTGCCCACCTGGCGGATGAAGGCCGGCAGCCGGTTGATGGTCAGGCAGGGCCGCCCGTCCAGCTCGCGGTCGCGCCGCACCTTCTCCGGCCATTGCTCGCCCAGCCGCGCAAAGCGCAGGTCGTCACGCGCCTCCAGCCGGATCTCGGCCTCATGCGCCTGGGCGCGCTCGAACGCCTCGCGGGCGTCGCGCAGGATGTCGTCGTCGGTCATGCAAACGCCTTCGGC
Organism: uncultured Phenylobacterium sp.; assembly: GCA_964419395.1. GTDB lineage: Bacteria > Pseudomonadota > Alphaproteobacteria > Caulobacterales > Caulobacteraceae > Phenylobacterium. The sequence goes on from CAYQPL010000068.1 coordinate 7,897, forward strand.
GTCCCAAGCCGGGGACGCGCCATGAGAGAAATCGAGTTTTCTTCAGGTCCGGCGGAGGCTTAGCCCGCCGTCTTCACGAACGCCGTCCCGTTCCAGCCGAAGCGCTCCACCGCACGGTCGCCCTGCATCAGGATCAGGACGGGCCGCACATCTTTGTCCGCATCTTCCACCGCCAGCGACCGACCCGGCAGGGCCGCAACCGGCTGCGCCGGCGTCAGCTGGATCGGCGCGCGGCCGGCCGGGAAGGCGAAAACCGCGAAACGCTCGAAGCGCTTGTCCAGCAAAATCGCCGCCTGGTCTTCCCGCCTCTCGCCGTCGAAATCGGCGGAGACCGCAAGCCGGTCGTAGTGGTCCAGCGCGTTTCGCCAACCGGGCATGTCCCGATAGACCGGCTTCAGATCGCCCGTCGTCCGGAACACCCAACCCTCGGGCGTCACACGCGTCAGCCGCGGCATGTGACAGTCCAGTCGGCTGCGCACGCCACCGGCGTCGCGGCAGCGCTCGCCATACTGATAGGCGCGCGCCTTGCAGCCGACCGTGCATGATCCCATCAGCAGGGCGGCCATCACGATCGACAGCATCAGCCCCCGCACCAGGGGCCAGATGGAAATCGGCGGGGGCTCGGTCACGACTCCACCGCCACCAGGCGCCCGCCCGCCCAGGCATAGGTCACGACATGATCGCGCAGGTCGACGGTCTGCCGCAGCGTGATGCTCGCCGCCGCGGTCGAACCCGGCGCAGGCCCGTTGAACCGGACCGACACCGCCTTCGCCTCGGTGATCGGCCGCGCCTCGGTCAGGGGCAGCGCCGTCTCGCCGGCGAAACCGTCCTTGGCGAAAAAGGCGAACACGCGGAACCGGGTCATCGTCGGGTCCACCAGGACCGCGATGGAATCCCCCTCGCCGTCGCCGTCGAGATCAGCGCCGTGGGCGGTCAGCCGGCCCCAGTCCCGAGCCACGCCCTTGACCGCCGCCAGCTCTTCCGCCCGCACGCTCCGCCACCCCCGTGGCGTGCTGTCCTGGGGGCCGATGGTGTAGCAGACACCGTCCTCCCAATAGCCGCCCTGATCGTAGCACCCGTCACCGATCCAGAATCCCCCGGTGGCGTAGCCGCAACTCGCCGCGCTCAGCATCGCCGCCGCGGCGAACAGCCATCGGGCCCTACGCCGCATCCATCCTGTCAGGCCGCTGGCTGACATCAGGCTCACCGGCTCTCCTGGACGAACGCCAAGCCGTCCCAGGCAAGGATCTCGTCCTCGCCGGCCGACTGCACAACAAGCGCCGGGGCCTCGCCGCGCCGACCCGTCTGCACGGCCACGGCGCGTCCGGGCAGCGCCGCAATGGGCTGCCCGGGCGTCAACTGGATCGGTGCGCGGCCGGCCGGGAAGGCGAAGACCGCGAACCGCTCGAAGCGCTCGTCCAGCAAAATCGCCGCCTGGTCTTCCCGCCCGTCGCCGTCGAAGTCGGCCTTCACCGCAAGCCGCTGGTAGTGGTCGAGCGCCTCTCGCCACGCCTGATCCCCATCCGGACCGGGCCGCATGTCGGCGGCCGTCCGGAAGAGCCAGCCCTCGGGCGGGGTCACGGTCAGCCGCGGCATGTGGCAGGCCTGGTCGCCCGGCACGCCGCCGTTCTCGCGGCAGCGTTCGGGATACTCCGACGCCCGGCCGAGGCAGCCCACCGCGCACGATCCCATGAGCAGAAGCAGCAAGACTGCCGACAGCAGTAAGCCGCGAACGATCTTGCCGGCAGGAATGGGCGGCGGTTCGGTCACGGAGTCATCTCCGTCAAACCGCCGTTCCGCCAGACGAAATTCTGATCCCGCCGCGCCCCTGCGAGGGTCTGGCGCAGAACGATCTGCGGCGCCTCGCCCCGTTCGTCTGAGGCCCCCGTCACCTCGACGGAGACCTTCGCGACCTCCGCGATCGGTTGCGGCGCCGTAAGGGCCACCGCGCGATCCCCGGCGAAGTTGTCCTTCCCGTAGAAGACGAACAGCCGAAAGGCCGTCATCGACGGATTCACGAGAATGCCCGCGATGTCGTCGACGCCATCCCCGTCAAGATCGGCGCCGCCCGCCGTCAGGTGGCCCCAATCCTTCGCGTGGCCAGTGCGCGCCGCCAGCTCGGCGACCTCGACCTGCTGCCAGCCCCGGGGCACCGCCCTCAGCGCGCCGCCGCCGTCGTAACAGACGCCATTCTTCCAATAGCCGACATTGTCGAAGCACCGCTCCCCGATCCAGATAGGACCTGTGACGTAGCCACAGCTTCCGGCGCTCAGCATCAGGGCCGTCACCACCACCGGCCGCCATTCCTGCCGCTTCCAGGCCATTCCACCCTCAAGCCACCCGCGCGCCCGACCGTCGCTTGGAACATATTGGGAACACGCACAAGCCTGACGGTCAACCTCTAGCTGCGGTTCTCTCCATCTCGGCCCTCACCCCATCCAGCTCCCCGCCTCGCCGCCGCCACCCCGCCGGGCCGGCCGCCGCTCAGGCGCCCCGCGGCGGTTCAGGGCGAACTCGCCGAAGGCGTCGGCGCCGTGGCTGGCGGCGTCGTGCAGCGGGCCGGCATAGCTGTGCGTGGCGGCGTTCCAGCGCTTGCGATAGGCCCGCAGGCGCTCCAGCCCGGCCGCGCACTTCTCCGCATCGAACCAGGTGATCGGGATCATCAGCCGCCCGGCGTTCACCCGCTCCTCCGGATGGACCGCGCGCCCCACCTCGATCGGCTGCACGCCGAGCCCACCCAGCGTCTCGAACCGCGAGCGCCCGCCGGCCCCCAGCTCGCGCACCATCACGTCGTGCGGCAGGTGGTGGGCGCCATAGACGTAGGGCTTGGCCGCAATGGCCTCGCGCACGATGGCCTGCAGCCCCTCGCCGCTCGTCTCGAAATAGTCGATGGCGCGCACCTCGCGCCCCACCTGCTGGAAGAACCACACGGCCGTGTAGTCATCGATGCCCAGGTCCCAGGCCGTCTGCACCGCCAGGGCCGGATCGTGCGGCACGCGGCCGATGCGCCCGTCCTTCTCCGCCTCCGCCAGCAGGCCGGCGTAATAGGCGCCGGGCGCGGCGGCGTCGAAGTCCACCAGGTATTCGGAGGCGAACCGCGCCTCGCCCACCTCCTTCGCGCCGGTCTCGGCGATCAGTTCGGCGCGCAAGCGGGCCAGCTGGCCGTAGGAGAACACACCGGTACGCGTAGACGGCGAGCGCAGGGTG
>CAYQPL010000068.1:11113-12705 GCA_964419395.1 uncultured Phenylobacterium sp.
GCGCGCGCCCGCGCCTCGAAGGCGCGCACCGCATGGTTGCGCCCCCGCGGCGTCCACAGGAACAGCGCCCAGCCGCCGTTCTCCGCCAGGATCGGGCGGATGTAGGTCCAGGCCTCCGGCTTGGCGAGCGCCCATTCGGAAAAGCCCACGCCGCGCGGCGGGGCCCCCACCAGGCTGTCGTAATTGTCCGAGCCCAGCACCTGCCAGAGCGCGCCGTTGGCCAGCCGGATGGTCATATCCCCGTCGCGGGTGGCGCTTCGGATCTGCGGCGGAAAGGCCTCGTCGATCCGCCGCCTGCCCGTGTGCGGGTTCACCGCCTCCCAGATCGCTTTGCGCGCCTGGGCCGCCTCCGGCAGCAGGTGCCAGTAGACGCCCGGCCGCTGCACGGCGCACACCGCCGCCCAGTTCAGCGCCACATCGTCCTTGCCCCAGCGCCGGTGGGCGGCCACGTCGGCCCGCAGGCCCCCAGCCTCCAGATAGCACCACAGCTCGGCCTGATAGTTCCTGGGCCGCCAGCCGGCCGGAAGCTCGATCTCCATGGGCTCAGCCGCCCGACGCTGCGTCGCCCGCCGGATCATCGGAGAACCGCCGCACCACGACGGTCAGCCCGCCCTCGGCCTCGCCGGCCTTGCCCTTGCCATGCACCCGGTCCAGCACCTCGCGCGCCGCGGCGATCCGCGCCGTCTCGCTGCCGCTGCCCTGCATGATGTCGCTCAGCGTCTGGATGGCCAGCGGCGCCAGGGCCGCCACCGCCTCGCGCGGGTCCTTCCGCCTGCGAACCGCCCGCGCCATCGCCACCTCACTCATCTGAAAACCAGCCGGGCCGTCCGCCCCGCGCCCGCTCCGCGCCTCATGAGAGGCGCGCCGATGGCTCCTGGAGCCGGGCGCGGGGCTCCTGCGGCGCATGCAGGAACCGCCGCCCCGGGCACGCCGCATCGCCGCCGCCCGCGGGGGAGGACACGGAGGACGACGAAAGGTCAGGCGCGCGTCCGCGGCCGGAGCCTGAGAGGACGCTCCAGCGCCGCCTGCGCCATCAGCGCAGCCGCCACACCTGACTTTGCGAAAACCCGGAAAACCGCGAGGCGAAACCCGCCCCGCCGCGGCGCCCCTCAGCGCCTCAGACGCAAGAACGACCCATACCCAGAAGCTACCAAATCCTCAGGGGAACGCAAGAACAAACGAAGAACATTGTGAGCTTCTCACGCCCGGGGTCGCTTGCCATTATCGGGCGTCTTCAGGAGCGCCGCGTTGCCCACCTACTATGCCGAACTGGTCAAGATCATGCTGGAGCACGGCTGCTGGCAGGTCCCCGGCGGCAAGGGCAGCCATGAGAAGTGGAAGAGCCCGATCAACGGCCGCACCGTCGTCGTCCCGCGATCGAAGAGCCGGCACACGGCCAACGAGGTGCTCAAGCAGCTCGGAATCGGAAAGCGCTTCTAGGCGACGGCCAGTTCGCGCCGCGCCGAGACGTTGAAGTCGACGTTCACGCGGGTGTTGTGGAGGTCGGTATTGGCCGCCAGCATCTCTGGGGCCAGACGCATCATCACGTCCTCGAACTCGGCCAGGGTGTCGGTCTCGATCACCAGGCCCGG
>CAYQPL010000068.1:12715-18258 GCA_964419395.1 uncultured Phenylobacterium sp.
GCCGCCCGAACTCCGCCGGCTGCGGGAAGCCCACGAACCCTTCCACCGCCGGCGTGCTCGCCCACGGCAGCTTCTCCGACGTCATCGTCTCCATGAAGGGCTCCAGGCCCGACGGATCGTCGAACAGGGTCGCGCGCACATTGACGAAGCCCTCCGCCCCCTCCGGCCGCGTGAACATCCAGCTCAGGCAGTGCGGGCAGAAGAAGTGCCGCGTCGCCCCGTGCAGGCCGCCGATGACCGGCTCGCCGGCTGTCACCTCAAAATCGTCCGCCGCAAACAGCGCGCTCAGCGAAAAGGCGCTGGCCGTCATCTGCTGGCACCCGCGGCAATGGCAGGCCATCGTCACCTTCGGCGGCGCGCTCACGCGAAACCGCACCTGGCCGCACCGGCATCCGCCGTCCCTCGCCGGCTCGCTCATGAGGTCCATCTCCATCGGGAACGGCTGCTGCCAACCCTTGTCAGCAGGCGTAAGGCTAACTGGTCGCGCACAACGGGAGAGCCCACCATGTCCGACCTCGTCTTCTACACCAACCCCATGTCCCGCGGACGCATCGTCCGCTGGATGCTGGAGGAAACCGGCCAGCCCTACGACACTCGCGTCCTGCGGTGGGAGACCGGCGATGCGAAGTCCGCCGACTACCTCGCCCTCAACCCCATGGGGAAGGTGCCGACCATCGTCCACAAGGGCATCGTCGTCACCGAATGCGCCGCCATCTGCGCCTACCTGGCCGACGCCTTCCCGCAGGCCGGCCTCGCCCCGCCCGCGAACAGCCCCCTGCGCGGCCCCTATTATCGCTGGCTCTTCTTCGGCGCCGGCCCCATCGAACAGGCCGTGGGCGCCAAGGCGATGAACTTCGAGCCGACGCCCGAGCAGGGCAGCTCGCTGGGCTTCGGCAGCATGGCCGATGTGCTGGGCGCGATCGAACAGGGGGTCCGGGACCGCGCCTATCTGGTGGGCGACAGCTTCACGGCCGCCGACCTCTACCTGGCCTCCCACCTCTCCTGGGGCATGAACTTCGGCACGATCGAGAAGCGCCCCGCCTTCGAAGCCTATGCCGAGCGCCACCTCCAGCGCCCGGCCGCCAAGCGCGCCGACGAGATCGACAACGCCCTGATCGCGGAGGCTCAGCAAGGCGCCTGAGGGAACGCCAACCGAAGCCCGAGGTGACGGGCTCGGCGCACGCATCTATGAGCAGCAATCCACCCGCCGATCCTTGTGGGTGGAGCGGGCGGACGGCTTTCCTTGGACGACATCCTCGAACTGGCCCGGGAGGCCGCCATGCCCACCCTCGACGAAGCCCGCCTCTCCGCCAGCGCCCATCAGGTCCTGCGCGAGGCCATCGACCCGGCCCTGCCCGGCCTCTACCGCGGCAAGGTGCGCGATAACTACGACCTCCCCGACGGCCGGCGCATCCTGGTCACCTCCGACCGCCTGTCGGCCTTCGCCCGCGTGCTCTGCCACATCCCCTTCAAGGGCCAGGAGCTGAACGGCGTCGCCCGCTGGGCCTTCGAGCACACCGCCGACATCTGCCCCAACCACGTGCTAGACTATCCCGACCCCAACATCGTCGTCGGCCGCCGCCTGAAGATACTGCCCGTCGAGATCGTCGTCCGCGGCTACCTGGCCGGCACGACCAGCACCTCGATCCTGACCATGTACAAGGCCGGCCGCCGCCAGATGTACGGCCAGACCCTGCCCGACAGCCTTGCGCCCAACCAGGCGCTCGACCGGCCGATCATCACCCCCACCAGCAAGGCCGACGACGGCGCCCACGACGAGCCCCTGCCCGCCGCCGACATCCTTTCCCGCGGCCTGCTCACGCAAGCCCAGTGGGATGAGATCAGCGAGACCGCGCTGGCCCTCTTCGCCCGCGGCCAGGCTCTGGCCGCCGAGCGGGGCCTCATCCTCGCCGACACCAAGTACGAGTTCGGCCTCGACGCCGACGGCGTCATCCGCCTCGCCGACGAGATCCACACCCCCGACTCCAGCCGCTACTGGCGCGCCGACACCTATCCCCAGCGCCTGGCCGCCGGCGAGCGCCCCGACAGCTTCGACAAGGACGTCATCCGCGACTGGGTCGCCGCCCGCTGCGACCCCTATGCCGACGCCATCCCCGACATCCCGCCGGAGCTGATCTGGAAGACGGCGCTCACCTATATCGAAGCCTATGAGCGCATCACCGGCCAGGCCTTCGACCCGCCGAAGCCGACCCCGCCGGTGCAGGAGCGCGTGATGGCGGCCCTGGCGAAGTTCCACGACGCCGCTTCCGCGAAAGCCTGAGGCCCATGACGCCCGACCGCCGCATCGTCCTGTCCAGCGACCACACGGCCATCGGCCTGCGCCAGGCCATCGCCGCCCACGTGGCGGACAAGGGCTGGGAGCCCCTCGACATCGGCCCCATCACGCCGGACAGCACGGATTATCCCCGCCACGGCGAAGCCGCCGCCCGTCGCGTCGCCTCGGGCGACAGCCGCTTCGGCATCGTCCTCTGCGGCACGGGCCAGGGCATCATGATGGCCGCCAACAAGGTGAAGGGCATCCGCTGCGGCGTCTGCGCGGAGCCCTATTCCGCCGCCATGATCCGCGCCCACAACGACGCCAACATGCTGGCCCTGGGCGCCCGCGTCGTCGGCCAGGGCCTGGCGCTCGCCATCGTCGACGCCTTCCTCACCACCGACTTCGAAGCCGGCCGCCACGCCCCGCGCGTGGAGATGATCAGGGGGCTGGAGGGGTAGTCAGACCGGCCTCGGCGCGAAACCGCGCCGCCCAGTCCCGGTTGATGCCGTCCGCCATCTTTCGCACGCTCGGCGAGACCTCATCGGCCGCCGCGGGATCGAGCCCCAGCGCGGCGAGGACCCGGCGCACCGCGCCCTGCGGCTCGCCGGACAGCTCATCATAGGTGATGCGGACGGGTGTGATGGCCTCAGCCGCGAACCACGCGTTCCAGTCCCGGTCGTAGCCGACCATGGTCTGCACCCAGGCCTGGATCGCCTCTCGGTCATATTCCGGTGCGCGAGGCGTCCCGACCCGCTCCAGATCCGACCCGTCGGCCAGCACATGCCAAAGACCGGTCTGCTCGGCCTTCAGGCACGACACCGCCTGCTCGACCTTGTCGGCCCGGGAGAGGTGAATGAACAGGGTGCGCCCGAACACCTGCTCGAAGCGCTGCCGATCCGACATGGCGCCAGGATGGACCAGGGCGAGATTCGCGAAGAAGAACTCGAAACTGGGCCGCTGCAGGCGCAGCCCGAAGACCCGATTGGCGCTGCGCCCCCGCACCAGAGCCGCCGCGATGCAGGCCGCCACGATCTCGCGGTCCGAGGCTGTCGGCGCCGGACGGACGCCGAGCCGCCGCGTCCATTCCGCCAGGGTCGGCTCGTGGAAATAGGAGGCGGGCGTCCCCGCCACCCCCGTCTCGGTGAGCAGCCGGCACAGCAGAGTGCTCCCGCTCCTGGGGGCGGTGCAGATCACATAGGCGGCGAAGTCTGTCATCGTCATCCTGATAGAGCGCGACCGATACCGCGATGAGGCCGCCGCCGGCGCAGACTCTACCGCCAGTCCCCCAGCACCGCATCGATCGTCCGCCACCCCGCCTCGGCGATCGTCTCGTTCTTGCCGCGGTAGTAGGACAGCGCCAGCACGCCCTCGATCAGCGCCCAGGCCCGCCCGCGCCGCCAGGTGGCCGCATCGACGTCCACCGCCTCGCGGAACGCCGCCCGCGCAGGCCCCTCGAACAGGTTCCAGGCCGGGCTCAAGTCGCCGGCCGGATCGCCGACGCCCAGCGCGCTCCAGTCGATCACGCCGGCCAGGCGCCCCTCGCGCACCAGCAGGTTGCCGCCCTGCAGGTCGCCGTGAATCCAGACCGGCGGCCGGTCCCACGCCGGCAGCGCCAGCGCCTCGTCCCAGGCGGCGGTGATCTCGCCGATATCGGCCAGGTCCGACAGCCACTCGAACCGCTCGCGCATGCTGCGGTCGCGCACCTTCAGCGGCACGCCGCGCCAGAAGTTGTGCGCCCCGGGCCCCGGCCCCTCGCCCGCCTCGATCCCGTGCAGGGCGACGACGAACGCGCCGAGGTCCCGCGCCACCTCGACATCGGCCACCGGCGCCCGCGGCGGCGCCCCCTCGATCCACCGCACCACCGCCCACGGATAGGGATAGCCGTCCGCCGGCTCGCCGCGCCCCACCGGCAGCGGCACGGGCGCAGGCAGCCGCTCCGCCAGCCGCGGCAGCCACAGATGCTCCTTGCCCATGGCCTCCACCGCGCCCGCCCGCCGAGGCAGCCGCACGGCCAGATCCTCGCCCAGCCGGTACATGTCGTGATCGGTGCTGTCGGCGCTCACCCGCGAAATCGCCAGCCCCGCCCACGGCGGAAACTGCGCCGCCACCAACCCCCGCACGAGCTCGACGCTGGTCTCGACTTCCTCAGCGCGGATGGGGTCCGTCATGGGCTCACTCGAATGGCGTCGCTTCAGCGCGACGGCGCCCACCATGGCGCCGGTTGGCGGCCCGGCAAGCTCAGTCCCCCGCCAGTAGGTCCAGCGCCACGCCGAGCACCGCCTCCAGTTCGATCACCGCGCGTTCGCCGCTCGCCGCCTCGCGGGGGGTCAGTTCGCGCCCGCAGACGAGGTCGCAGGCGGCGACGAGCTGCGGCTGGTTCCACAGGCGCCTGCGCAGGGCCGCGAGCCGCGCCGCCGCCTGGGCCGCGCCTTCGGCGGCCATCAGCAGGACCTCTTCCCGCGCGCCCGGCCCAGCGGACCCGCCGCCGCCCGGCCGTACGTCGAGGGTGGAGCGGATCGCCCCGTCCCGCGCCGCCCGGCGATAGAGGGCGCCGTAGCGTTCGCCGGCGCTCTTCTGCCGGGGGCTGATGCGGCCCTTGCGCGCCAGCCAGTCGAGCCCCGGCTGACGCCGGTAGGGCGTCGCCCGCGCCGCAGTCGCCGGCGCCTCGAACGCCGCGCCGCGGGCGGCCGACAGGGCGACCGTCTCGGCTACGCCCGCCGTCACCCCCGCGGCTTCAGCCTTCGCGCGCGCCCGCCGCTCGGCCGCCAGCAGCTGTTCCCGCGCCCGCAGCGCCGGGTCGAAGATTCTCGCCATCTCCGTTCCCTCTACGGCCGGCCGCGGGAGACCACGGCGTCGGCCAGCCGGTAGACCGCCTCGCCCGCCGCCCGGTCCCCCTCCAGGATCACCAGGCCCGCCGCCGTGTGGGCCAGCAGCTCCTTCAGGAACTGCGCCCGCGCGCCCGGCGTCCGAGGGCGAGGGCCCCCCGCGGCGGCGCAGCGCAGCCACGTGCTATTCACGGTGGTCGACGACCTTGGCTTCGACGACGTCGGCTTCCGGTCACACGACATCCGAACGCCGAACATTGATGCCCTCGCTGCGCGCGGCCAATCGCTCGCCGCCTTCCGCGTCAAAGCCGTGCCTGCGCGGCAGACTGCCCTCGATAAGACCGACAAACTTTTCGCACACGCCCGCGCCAACCCCGCCCGTGCCGAATCCATCGCCCTCCTCGGCCGCGGCCTCAAGGCCCATGCCGCCGATCGCAAAG
>CAYQPL010000069.1:0-18211 GCA_964419395.1 uncultured Phenylobacterium sp.
CCGGCTGATGGACTGGACCGACCGCGGCACCTGCGTGCTGTTCGGCGACGGAGCTGGTGCCGTGGTGCTCGAGCCGGTCGAAGGGCAGGGGACGACGGCCGATCGCGGCCTGCTGGGCTTCGCCCTGCGCGCCGACGGGACCAAGCAGGACCTGCTCTATGTGGATGGCGGCCCCTCGACCAATGGCGAGGTGGGCAAGCTGCGGATGCAGGGCAACCAGGTGTTCCGCCACGCCGTGGTGAACATTTCCGAGGCCGTCGTGGCCGCCGCCGCCGATGCGGGCATCGAGGTCTCCGCGGTGGACTGGTTCATCCCCCACCAGGCCAATATGCGGATCCTGGAAGGCGTGGCGCGACGCCTCGGCATCCCGGAGTCGAAGGTGATCACCACGGTGGCCGAGCACGCCAACACCTCGGCGGCTTCCATTCCGCTCGCCCTGGCCGCCGCCGTGGCCGACGGGCGGGTCAAGCGGGGCGATCTGCTGCTGCTGGAGGCCATGGGCGGGGGCCTCTCCTGGGGCGCCTGCGTGCTGCGCTTCTGAACACTCGCTCAAATCCGGAGCCGAACCCTTTGACCTTGCCCGACAATCGCGGCATGAGGGGGCATCGTGTTTGTCCGGGGCAGGGGTGCGCATGAAGGGCTCGACTTTGACGCGGGCTGATCTTTGCGAGGCGGTTCACGAGGAGGTCGGGCTGTCGCGGCAGGACTGCGCAGCCCTCGTCGAGCGGACGCTGGAGCTGATGATTCAGGCCCTGGAGGCCGGGGAGCAGGTCAAGCTGTCCGGCTTCGGCGTCTTCCAGGTGCGCTCCAAGCGGGCGCGCATGGGCCGAAATCCCAAGACCGGCGAGCCCGCCGCCATCGATCCGCGCCGCGTGATCGGCTTCCGGGCGTCCCAGGTCATGAAGGCGAGGGTGGACAAGGCGCTCTCGCGCGAGGACTAGGCCATGGCCAAGGGCCCCGAGGCCTTCCGGACCATTTCGGATGCGGCCGAGGAGCTGGACGTGCCGCAGCACGGGCTGCGGTGCTGGGAGACCAAGTTCTCCTTCATCCGACCCATGAAGCGGGCCGGCGGCCGGCGATTCTACCGCCCGCAGGACATCGCCGTGCTGCAGGGCGTGCGGCGGCTCCTTCATGAGGAAGGCTACACCATCAAGGGCGTGCAGAAGCTGCACAAGGAGCACGGCCTGCGCCGTCTGCTCGACCCCGCCGCCGCGGTCGCCGAGGGCGGGCCGGAGGAGGAGGCCGCCGGTCTGGAGCCCGCCGCGCGGGACCGGCTGGCCGAGATACTGGCCGAGCTGGAGACCGCCAAGCAGCGCATCGACGAGGTGCTCCGCGAGGTGGCCGGAAGGCCTGACTTTGCGGTTGCCCCACCGCAGGCGCCCGCCTATAAGACGCGGCCTCGCCGGAGGCGACGGAGCGTAGCGCAGCCTGGTAGCGCACTTGACTGGGGGTCAAGGGGTCGTGGGTTCGAATCCCGCCGCTCCGACCATCCGCAAAGGATGGTCGAGGACGCCGGCCGCAAGGGTCAGCGGCCGCGGTTCATCCAGCTGATCAGCGGCAGGATCGGCACGCCCCAGGCGAGCCCGGCCACGATATAGAAGATCCATTCCACGGCGCGGTTGTCGGGCAGACGCTCGGCGACCACCACGACGGCCACGGCGTAGAAGACGACGAAGGCCAGGATCGCGAACAATCCGATCAGCTTGCGAACCCTGGCCGTCATTCCGTCCCTCCGCCCGCCTCGCCGGCGCCCATCTGAGACACCGGCTATAGGCGCAGGGGCGGCGCCTGTCACCGCCGCCGGATCAGGCCCAGCAGGGCCAGCAGCAGGATGGCGCCCAGGGTGGAGACGATCAGGCTGGCGATGAAGCCGCTGAAGGGAAAGTCGATCAGGCCGGCGATGAAGCCGCCGATCAGCGCGCCGATGAGGCCGACGACCAGATTGGTGAACAGACCGTGGTCGCGCTTCATGACCTTTTCGGCGATCCAGCCGGCCAGGATGCCGATGATGATCGCGCTCAGAATGCCAACGCCGCTCATGCCCTCATTCCTCCATCTGGCGGCCGATGATCGGCCGCGCCCGCTGAATGCGGCCAAGCTTCCAAGGTTCCGTGACGGGCGCAACCGCTGGCCCATGGACGGAAAGGTCGAGGTGCTTTAGCCCATGGCCAAACTAAAGCCGAAAAGAGGCGCGATCCCGCCGCAATGACGTCGTTCCTTCGCTCGGACCGGTCGACGCCGGTCGCCGTCTGGCTCTCCATCGTCGCTGCGCTCGTCCTGGCCATGGTCGTGGTCGGGGGCGCGACGCGCCTCACCGATTCCGGCCTGTCCATCACCGAGTGGAAGCCGGTGACGGGGGCGATCCCGCCGCTGTCGGAGACCGACTGGCGCAGCGAGTTCGCCAAGTACCAGCAGATTCCGCAGTACCAGTTGATGAACCGCGGCATGAGCCTGGCGGAGTTCAAGACCATCTACTGGTGGGAATGGGCGCACCGCTTCCTGGGCCGGCTGGTCGGCCTCGTCTATGCGCTGCCCTTCGCCTATTTCCTGATCCGCCGGGAGATCCCCAAGCGCCTGGTGCTGCGCAGCTTCGGCCTGCTGGCGCTCGGCGGCCTGCAGGGGGCGATCGGCTGGTGGATGGTCTCCAGCGGCCTCTCTGAACGGGTTTCGGTCGCGCCGGAGCGGCTGATGGTCCATCTGGGCCTGGCCTTCGGCCTGTTCGGCGCCCTCGTCTGGACGGCCCTGGACGCCTGGCGCGGCGAGGCGCGCCAGCCGCTCCCCAGTCCCTGGCGGGGGCTTTCCCTGGGGCTTCTCGCCCTGGTCTTCCTGCAGATCCTGCTGGGCGCCCTCGTCGCCGGCAACGACGCCGGGTTCGTCTACAACGACTGGCCTCTGATGAACGGCACGCTCTTCCCGCGCGGCTATCTGGGCGAGGGCCTGTGGGGCACGATCGCCCACAGCCAGGGCGCGGTGCAGCTGCATCACCGGCTGGCGGGCTACATCCTCCTGGTCGTGGCGATCTGGCTGGCGGTCAGCGCGCGGCGGACCAACTACGTCCCGCCGCCGGCCAAGCGGCTGATGATGGCCACCGCCCACGCCGTGGCGCTGCAGGCGGTGTTGGGCGTGGCCACCCTGATGCTCGCCGTTCCCCTGTGGCTCGGCATCCTGCACCAGCTCTTCGCCGCGGTCGTGCTGGGCCTGGCGACGGCCTTCGCCTGGCGCATCCGCCGCGTCTGACGCCGGTCAGACGCGGAAGCTCGCCCACGGCCCGGTGATCGCCACGGTCAGGCCCGGCCAGTAGATGTTGACGAAACAGGTCGAGCCGTCGGGCGAGAAGCAGGCGCCGGCCAGCTCGGCGTTCCCCTCGAACACGTTGCGCGCGATCGTATAGACGCGGCCGTCGGGGGTGATGCCCTTCAGGTGGTTGCGCAGGGTCTCCGAGTAGCGGTCCTCGCAGGCGAAGATGTGCCCCCACGGCGAGATGGCCAGGTTGTCGGCGAAGTCCATGACCCGCGACTCGGTCGGTTCGACGAAGAGCTCCAGCACGCCCGGCGCATCGGCCTCGCCGGCCTGGCCTTCATGGGCGCTGGGCCGATAGCGCAGCACCTGGCCGTGGCCGGCCGGACCGCTGGACGTGCAGGTGAAGTAGACGCCCTCCGGACTCCAGAAGATGCCCTCGCCACGGCCGACGAAGGCCGCGCCGGCCGCCTGGCCGCGGAAGCGCAGGTCCTCGTCGGGATTGTCGATCCCCTCCAGGTCGATCCAGACGACCTCCTTCGTCTCACCGACGCGCCAGTAGGGCTCCGAGCCCTTCATGTTGCGCACGTCGCCGCCCTCGGGCGCGGCCTTGAGGCCGAGCGCCTGCAGCCGGCCACCCTTGGAGAGGTCGCGGCGGTCGTTGGGCAGGTAGCGGTAGAAGAGACCCTGGGAGTCGAAGGAGTCTTCGGTCAGATAGACCACGCCGGTCTGCGGATCGACGGCGGCGGCCTCGTGCTGGAACCGGCCCATCGCCGTCAGCGGGCGCGGGTCGACCAGGCCGCGGGCGGCGGCCGGAACCTCGAAGACATAGCCGTGCGCCTTGCCGAGCCCCGCGCTCTGCGACAGCGTCGTCTCCTCGCAGGAGAGCCACGAGCCCCAGGGCGTGCCCCCGCCGGCGCAGTTGATCGCCGTGCCGGCGAGGCTCAGATGCTGGCGCTCCAGTTTCTGGGCCTTGGTGTCATAGATCAGGGTCGTGACGCCGCCGGGCAGGGGATAGCCGTCGGCGTCGAGGTCGTAGGCGTCCTTGCGGTCGAAGCGGTCGGCGAGCTTCCGCCCCGGCCCGAGCGGCCCGTAATTATAGTCGGTCGGCTTTAGCTCGTGGTTGCGCAGCAGGGCGACGCGAGACCCGCCGAGCGGGATGGCCGCCATGCCGTCGGCCTTGTAGGGCACGAAGTAGCCGTCATCCATGGTCTGGCCGGCGTGCGAGACGACCCGGTAGGAGAAGCCCTCCGGCAGATCCAGGATCTTGTACGGATCGGGGACGAGGGTGCCGTAGCCATGGACCTCGTTGAGAAAGGATTCCGGGCTCTCGGTCTGGGCCTGGGCGCGCCGGGCGAAACCGGCGAAGGCGCTGGTGGCGGCGGCGGCGCCCAGGAGGGCGCGACGGTGCAGGGTCATGGTGTTCTCGGCGCTGTTCGGCTTGCTCTCTAGCCTCCTAGGCGCGGGGCGTCACGGGCGCATGACAGCGCATGTGGTATTATTATACCATGTTGCTTTCCGCCGTGATTTACAAGGCTTTCCGGGGCATGTGTGTTGACACAAGTGATCGGCCCGCGTACATGCCCGCCCTCACGTCGCCGGCCGCTGGCCGCCGTCGCCAGCTTTAGGGATCGTCCCCATGATGAAGACCACGGCTTCGCTGAAGCCCGCCGAGGTCGAGAAGAAGTGGATCGTGATCGACGCCGAGAACGCCGTGGTCGGCCGCCTCGCCTCGTTCATCGCCATGCGTCTTCGCGGCAAGCATCGGCCCGACTACACCCCGCACGTGGACTGCGGCGACTATGTCGTCGTCGTCAACGCCGACAAGGTGAAGTTCACCGGCCGCAAGCTCGACCAGAAGAAGTACTACTGGCACACCGGCTATCCGGGCGGCATCAAGGAGCGCACCGCGGGCAAGATCCTCGGCGGTCAGTTCCCCGAGCGCGTCCTGGAAAAGGCCGTCGAGCGCATGCTGCCCAAGGAAAGCCCCCTGGCCCGCAAGCAGATGACTCACCTGCGCATCTACAATGGCGCTGAGCATCCGCATGAAGCCCAGAACCCCGAGACCATCGCGTTCGCCGACAAGAACGCCAAGAACGTGCGGAGCGCCTGAGGCCCATGTCCGAGACCCAAGGTTTCGAGGCCCTGCAAAGCCTCTCCTCCAACCCCGAAGCCGCCCCGCGTGAGCCGGTCATCGACCAGTACGGCCGCTCCTACGCCACGGGTAAGCGGAAGAACGCCGTCGCCCGCGTCTGGATCAAGCCCGGCAAGGGTCAGATCACGATCAACGGCCGCGACCAGGAGATCTATTTCGCGCGCCCCGTGCTGCGCATGATGATCGCCCAGCCGCTGCAGATCGCCGACCGCCTCGGCCAGTTCGACGTCGTCGTCACCGTGAAGGGCTCGGGCCTGTCCGGTCAGGCCGGCGCCGTGCGTCACGGCATCGCCAAGGCGCTGACCTATTACGAACCCGGCCTGCGCCCGGTGCTGAAGCCGCACGGCTTCCTCACCCGCGACCCGCGCGTCGTCGAGCGGAAGAAGTACGGCAAGGCCAAGGCCCGCCGCAGCTTCCAGTTCTCGAAGCGCTGACGTCGCGCGCGAAGAACGCGTTTGCGAAGGGGCGCTTCGGGAGACCGGAGCGCCCCTTTTCTTTTGCCTGCGGCAGGGCCCGCAACGGAGGCGATCATGGCCTACAAGGTTTTCATCGACGGCTATGCGGGCACGACGGGGCTGCAGATCCGCCAGCGCCTGCATGACCGCACCGATCTGGAGATGCTCTCCATCGATCCGGCGCGGCGCAAGGACGCCGACGCCCGCGCCGAGCTGCTGAACGCCGCCGACGCCGTGGTGCTCTGCCTGCCCGACGATGCGGCGCGCGAAGCCGTGGCGCTCATCGCCTCTCCACGTGTGAAGGTCGTCGACGCCTCCACCGCGCACCGGGTGGCCGAGGGCTGGACCTACGGCTTCGCCGAGATGTCCGGCAGCCAGCGCGCGGCGATCGCCGCCTCCGCCCGCGTCAGCAATCCGGGCTGCTATCCCACGGGATTCATCGCGCTGACCCGGCCGCTGACCGAGGCGGGGCTGCTACCGCGCGACTGGCCGGTCACGGTCAACGCCATCTCCGGCCACTCCGGCGGCGGCAAGGGTCTGATGGAGGAGTTCGATCGTCCCGCGCCGGAAGGAACGAACGACGCCTATCGGCCCTATGGGCTGACGCTCGCCCACAAGCACGTGCCGGAGATGCAGCGGTTCGGCGGGTTCGACCACCCGCCGCTGTTCGCGCCCTCCGTCGGCCGGTTCGCCCAGGGGATGATCGTCGAGGTTCCACTGCAGCTGTGGGCGCTGCCGGCGCGGCCGAAGGTGGCCGACCTCCGCGCGGCGCTGTCGCAGGCCTATGCGCACGAGACCTTCGTCACCGTGGCGAACGACCTGGAGACCGAGGCCCTGGCCAAGGCGCGGGCGGGCGCCGGCGGCTATGTCGCTGACCTCGATCCGGAGGCGCTGAACGGCACGAACAGCATGCGGCTGTTCGTCTTCGGCGACGACGGCAAGGGCCAGGCGCGGCTGGTGGCCCTGCTGGACAATCTGGGCAAGGGCGCCTCGGGCGCGGCGGTGCAGAACCTCAACCTGATGCTTGGCCTGGATGAAGCGGCGGGCCTGATCCGCTGAAAATCTGAGGCGGCGATGTAATCCATCGCCGCGCCCGCACGTAATTAAGGGCATGAACGCACTTCACGCCCTTCACCGCCGCGGCTTCCTGCTCAGCGCCACGGCGCTCGCCGCCTGCAGCGGCGCCGCGCCGGAAGCCGAGGCCGCCGACGCCTATGCCGGCTCGCCATGGCGCAAGATGACCGAGGCCGAGTGGAAGCAGCGGCTGTCGCCCGCCGCCTTCCAGGTCCTGCGCCACGAGGCCACCGAGCGCGCCGGCACGAGCCCGCTCAACCGCGAGAAGCGGGCGGGGACCTATGTCTGCGCCGGCTGCGAGCTGCCGCTCTTCAAGTCCGACTGGAAGTATGACAGCGGCACCGGCTGGCCGAGCTTCTACACCGCCATCAAGGGCGCGCTGGGGACCAAGACCGACCATAAGATCGGCGTGCCCCGGACCGAGTATCACTGCGCCCGCTGCCTGGGCCATCAGGGTCACGTCTTCAAGGACGGGCCGCGCCCGACGGGCCTGCGCTACTGCAACAACGGCGTGGCGCTGACGTTCGTGGCCGCCTGAGCCGGCGGCGGAAATTCTAGGCTCCGGTGTGGCGGCGCCCTAAGAGTGACGACAACGATAAGCGTCACCCAGGGAGAAACCATGCGCATCCATCTGACCCGCCGTCTGCTCGGCGCCGCCTGCGGGGCGGCGATCCTGTCCTGCGGCGTCGCGCCGACCGCCTTCGCCCAAGCCGATGTGCAGGTGGTTGCGCCGTCCTCGGCCGGGGTTTCGGCGGAGGGTGTCGCCAAGCTGGAGGCCGAGATGCAGGCCCTCGTCGACCAGAAGAAGCTGGCTGGCGCCACGACCCTGCTGGCGCGCCACGGCAAGGTCGTCCACTTCGAGGCCTACGGCGTCCAGGACGTGGCCACCGGCGTGCCGACGACCCGCGAGACCATCTACCGCATCGCCTCGATGACCAAGCCGGTCACGGGCGTGGCCATGATGATCCTGTGGGAGGAGGGGAAGTGGAAGCTGGACGATCCAGTTTCCAAGTACATTCCGGAGTTCGAGGGCCTTCAGGTGGCGACGGCCGACGGCGGGACCGAGCCGCAGGCGCATCCCATGACCATGCGCGAGCTGATGAGCCACACGGCCGGCTTCGACGTCAGCGCCGGCTATGACGACGACGGCCTGCAGGACGGCGACCTGCAGGCGATGATCGACAAGCTCGCCAAGCTGCCGCTCGCCGCCCAGCCGGGCTCCGACTGGCGCTACGGGCCCAGCGTCAACATCCAGGGCTACATTGTCGAGAAGCTGTCGAGCCAGAGCCTCGACCAGTTCTTCGCCACCCGCATCTTCCAGCCGCTGAAGATGGACGATACCGGCTTCCATGTGGAGGCGGCGAAGCTGTCTCGCGTCGCCGGCGTCCATACTTATGGCGAAGACGGCCTGATCAAGACGGCGGGCGAGGTTCGCCCGGCCCCGACCAGCCCGCCGCAGTTCCTGTCCGGCAGCGGCGGCCTCTTCTCGACCGCCGAGGACTATTATCGCTTCGCCCAGATGCTGCTGAACGGCGGCGAGCTGGACGGCGCCCGCATCCTCAAGCCCGAGACGGTGGAGCTGATGCGCAAGAACGTCCTGAACGAAGGCGTGACGGTTGATCTCTATGGCCCCAGCCAGGACGGCGTCGGCTTCGGCCTGGACTTCGCCGTCATCCTGGATCCGCAAGCCGCCGGCACGCCGCAGGGCAAGGACAGCTTCTACTGGGGCGGGGCCTTCGGCACCTGGTTCTGGATCGATCCGACCCATGACCTGGTGTTCGTGGGCATGATCCAGAATCTGCGCGGCAGCGTGCCGGGCGCGGGCACGCCGCCCATGCGGGAGATTTCGCCGCGTCTGGTCTATGGCGCTCTGACCGACTGACGCGCCGGCCGGCCGCTCACTCCGGTCGGCCGGTCAGTTCGTCTGATTGGCCGGGTCGGCGAAGAACAGGATCGACAGCGCCGCCAGGGCGACGACGTCGCGCTCGGGCGCGCCCGGCGGCGGCAGGTAGATGGCCGGCGACATGATGCGGTTGAAGTCGACGCCGCCGATCGCCTGGCCGTCCTTGTAGAAGACATAGCCGGCGATGCGGCCGGTCGGCAGCGGCACGCCGCCGATGCGCTGGGTCTGCAGGCGGATGGTCTGGCCGCCATAGGTCATCTCGCCGGCCCGCTGCGGCTGCGCCATGCGGGCGAGCAGGCCCGCCTTCTGCAGGGCGAGTTCGAAGCTGACGCCCGGAACCGGCTGTCCGTCGCGCGTAAAGGAGCAGACATAGCTGAGGTCTTCCCGCTCGAAGGTGATCCAGCCGAGCTGGGTGCGCTTCTGGCCGCCGGCGCACTCGGCCTGGAGGCCGGGCGATATGTTCGGGCTTTCCACCGTAAATCGGGTGCGGGCGTTGTCGCGCGAGATCGCCGAGCCGAGGGCGCGGAAGCTGGAGCTGCGGGTCGAGGTCTCCCCCCGATACTCCGCCAGATCGTAGCCGTAGCCGAGCAGGCCCGGCACGCGCCGCGGCTTGAGCTGCAGCTGTTCGGTGCGCTCGGTCATCGCCGTCTGCGCCTCGGCGGCGCCGGCCAGCAACAGGGCGGCGGCCGCGCCGCCGATAAGGGTTCTGATCATTGGTCCCGCTCCCCCTGAGCTGGGCGCCAGGCGCCCAATCCGGGCACACTAGGCCAGAGGGCGGGGCGGGGGAACTGCTCGCCGAACGCGAGTCTTCGACTGGCGGCCTAGGACTTGACCTTCACATAGCTGCCGGGCGCGTCCTCGATCGGCGCGCCCGGACCCTTGGCGGGATCGCGCGCGGGGACATACTTGACCGAACGCCCTTCGAGCCAGGCCATCCAGTGAGGCCACCAGGAGCCCGCCGTCTCCTTGGCGTCGGCCTGCCATTCGGGCAGGGTCGGCGGCAGGTGATCGCAGGTCCAGTGCTGGTACTTCCGGGCCGCCGGGGCGTTGATGACGCCGGCGATGTGGCCCGAGCCGGCGAGGGTGAAGGTGACCGGTCCACCGAACAGCCGCGCGCCCTTGTAGACGGAGCCGACCGGGGCGATGTGGTCCTCCTTGGAGGACTGGATGTAGACCGGAGTCTTCACCTTTCCGAGGTCCAGCTTCACCCCGTCCAGTTCCAGCTCGCCCTTGGCCAGGGCGTTCTCGCCGTAGAACTTGCGCAGATAGAAGAGGTGCAGGGCCTTGGGCATCCGCGTCTGGTCGGAGTTCCAGAACAGCAGGTCGAAGGGCCGCGGCTCCTTGCCCATCAGATAATTGTTCACGAAGAAGGACCAGATCAGGTCGTTGGAGCGCAGGACGTTGAAGGTGTCGGCCATGGCCTGGCCCGACAGCACGCCGCCCTCGGCGTCCATCCGCTGCTCGAGGTCCTTCAGCCAGGCCTCGTCGGTGAAGAGCAGCAGGTCGCCGGCCTCGGAGAAGTCCTGTTGCGCGGCGAAGAAGGTGGCCGAGGCGATCCTGTCGTCGCCCTTGGCCGCCATGTGGGCGAGCGCCGCCGACAGCAGGGTGCCGCCGATGCAGTAGCCGACCGCGTTCACCCGCTCGACGCCGGCCTGCTTCATGACCACGTCCGTCGCCTCGTAGATACCCTCGCGCAGATAGTCCTCGAAGGTCTTGCCGGCGAGCCGCGCCTCGGGATTGACCCAGGAGGCGACGAAGACGGTGATTCCCTGGTCGGTCAGCCAGCGGATCATCGAGTTATCGGGACGCAGGTCCAGGATGTAGAACTTGTTGATCCAGGGCGGGAAGATCACCAGCGGGATCTCGAAGACCTGTTCCGTCGTGGGCGCGTACTGGATGAGCTGCAGGATGTCGTTCTGGAAGACCACCTTGCCCGGCGCGGTGGCGACGTTCTCGCCGATCTTGAACTGCTCGTAGTCGGTCTGGCTGATGGCCAGCTGGCCGCCGCCGCGGGCCAGGTCGGCGGCGAAGTTCTCCATGCCGCGCACCAGGCTCTCGCCGCCCGTGGCCATCACCTCGCGCAGGGCGCTCGGGTTCGAGGCCAGGAAGTTGGTGGGCGCGAAGGCGTCGGTCAGCAGCTTCATGAAGAACTCGACGCGCCGCCGGGTCAGGGCGTCGACGCCTTCCACTCCGCCGACGAGGCTCTGCAGCCAGTCGGAGGTGAGCAGGTAGGACTGCTTCATGACGTCGAAGACCGGGTTTTCCGACCAGTCGGCGTCGAGGAAGCGCTTGTCGCCCTTCTGCGGCTGGGTGACGGGCGCGGGCGTCTCGCCGGCCATCCGCCGCGCGGTGGCCTGCCACAGGTCCATGTAGCGGCTGAGCAGGTCGGCCTGGGCGCGGACCAGCCGGTCCGGCTGGCTGGCGAGCCTGCCCATCACCTCGGTCAGGGCGGGCGCGACCCGGAACGGGTCGGGCGACAGGGCGGCCGGGCGGTCCGCCTGGCGCAGGGCGGCCTCGGCGATGGCGCCCTGGGCGGTCAGGGCCGCGCGGGCCAGATTGGCCGACAGGTTCTCGATCAGCTGCCGCTGCTCGGCGGTCAGCTCGGGCGCGCCCGCCGGCGCCGCGCCGAAGCCGGCCGCCGGATGCGGCGGCGCCTCGGGCCCCGCTTTCGCCGTCGGCTCGGGCGGCGGCGTCTTCGGCGCAGCCTTGGCCGATGTCTTCCGTCCGGCCGAAGACTTCGGGTGATCTTCCGCCGTCCCGGCCGCCGACCGGCTCCGGACCGCCGGCTTCGGGGCGGCCGCCTTGGCGGGATCCGCCTTCGGCTTTGGCTTGGGCTTCGCCTCGGCCTTCTTGCCGCCGCTGGAAGCCGCCGTCCTGGTCCTCGACCGACCCTTGACCGATCCCGTGTCGCTCATGGAACGCCGTCCTCCCGCGGGGGCCGAGTCGACCGGCCCTTCCGTCTGATCGCATCATGTCATAAGAGCGAGGCTGAAATGAATGCGCCTGCTCGCCTTTTTCTGAACGCCGTGACCGCCGCAGCGATGCGTCGGGCCGGTCCGTGCGCGCTGGCGGCGGCCCTGGCCGGGTGCGCCGGCGCGCCCTTCGCCGCGGCGCCGATCCCGCCCGAATCGCCGGTGGCCCAGACCGTCGCCGACCGGGCGCGGGCCGATCGCGCCTATCCGACGTTCTGCGACATCCCGGCCAAGCCCGACGACGTGCGGCCGCCGCGGGAGTGGGCGCGGGCGGTGGCGGCGGTCGAACAGGAGCGCGCCGCGCTCTATGAAGCGACGAAGCCGTCCACCTGGACGCTCGACGGCACGGCGGCCTTCGCCGAACGCGCCCGGGCGGCGGCCGCCCCGCCGCCGGTGGCCGGCGCATCCGGCGACACCGAAGCCTTCGCCCAGGGCCTGCGGGACCGAGCTACACCGCCTCCGTCGCCCCGCTGAAGGGGACCTGCGGAGGCCAAAAAGACGCTCGAACCTGCTTGGCGGACTCCGGCCCGGAGTCTATCCATGCGCCACGTCCAGCTCCCCAACGCCGCCTGAGCGGCAGAGCTTAAAATGACCCCGGAATTCCATCGTATCCGACGCCTTCCTCCCTACGTCTTCGAGGAGGTCAACCGCATCAAGGCCCGCCTGCGCGGCGACGGCGTCGACATCATCGACTTCGGCATGGGCAATCCCGACATGCCGACGCCGAAGCACATCGTCGACAAGCTGGTCGAGACGGCCCGCGACCCCAAGGCCGGGCGCTATTCCGCCTCCAAGGGCATAGTCGGCCTGCGCCGCGCCATGGCCGGCTATTACGAGCGCCGGTTCGGCGTGAAGCTCAATCCCGACACCGAGGTGATCTCGACCCTCGGCTCCAAGGAGGGCTTCGCGAACCTCGCCCAGGCCCTGACCGCGCCGGGCGACGTGATCATCTGTCCGAACCCGGCCTATCCGATCCACGCCTACGGCTTCATCATGGCCGGCGGCGTCATCCGCCACGTGCCGGCCCTGTCGCCGGAGGAGTACCTGTCGGGCGTCAGCCGCGCGGTGAAGCATTCGGCGCCGCCGCCCAGCGTGCTGATCCTGTCCTATCCGTCGAATCCGACGGCCCAGTGGGTCGATCTGGACTTCTACAAGGACGCCGTGGCCCTGGCCCGCAAGCACGACCTGCTCGTGCTGTCGGACATCGCCTATTCGGAGATCTATTTCGAGGACAATCCGCCGCCCTCGGTCCTGCAGGTCGAGGGCGCCAAGGAGATCGCCGTCGAGGTGAACTCGCTCTCCAAGACCTACGCCATGGCCGGCTGGCGGGTCGGCATGGTGGTCGGCAACGAGCGGATGTGCGCGGCCCTGGCGCGCGTGAAGTCATATCTGGACTACGGCGCCTATACGCCGATCCAGGTGGCGGCGGCCGCGGCCCTGAACGGTCCTCAGGACTGTGTGGCCGAGATCCGCGCCATCTATAAGAGCCGCCGCGACACCCTGGTGCGGGCCATGAAGCAGGCGGGCTGGGATATTCCCGCGCCGCCGGCGTCCATGTTCGCCTGGGCGCCGCTGCCGGAACAGTACAAGGAGGCCGGGTCGATGCAGTTTGCGAAGCTCCTGATCGAGGAGGCCGGCGTCGCCGTCGCGCCGGGCGTGGCCTTCGGCGAGTATGGCGAGGGCTATGTCCGCATCGGCCTCGTCGAGAACGAGCACCGCATCCGGCAGGCGGCGCGCAACGTGCGCAGGTTCCTGGCCAATTCCGAGGAAATCCTCGGCCGCGCCCACAACTCGATGGCCGCGCAATGAACGGCTCCGACTGGCGTATCGGCGTCGCCGGCCTGGGCACGGTGGGCGCGGGCCTGCTCACCTTCCTCAGCGACCGCCCGGACTTCGCCCCGGCGGCCGGTCAGGTGCGGGTCACCGGGGTCTCGGCCCGCTCGCGCACCCGCCCGCGCCCCTTCGACATCTCGAACCTGCCCTGGTTCGACGATCCCGTGGCGCTGGCCCAGTCCGAGGAGGTCGATCTCTTCGTCGAGCTGATCGGTGGCTCCGACGGTCCGGCCAAGGCCGCCGTCGAGGCCGCGCTGCGGGCCGGTAAGCCCGTGGTGACGGCCAACAAGGCCCTGATCGCCGAGCACGGGGCCGAGTTGGCCGCCCTCGCGGAGGCCCACGGCGCGGCCCTGTTGTTCGAGGCCGCGGTCATGGGCGGGACTCCGGCCGTGAAGATGGTCCGCGAGGCCATGGTCGGCGACGATCTGACCAGCATCGCCGGCATCCTCAACGGCACCTGCAACTTCATCCTGTCGGAGATGGAGAGCGGCGGCCGCGCCTTCGAGGACGTGCTGGCCGAGGCCCAGCGCCTGGGCTATGCCGAGGCCGATCCGACCATGGACGTGGGCGGCTTCGACGCGGCCCACAAGATCACCATCCTGGCGGCCCTGGCCTTCGGCTGCGCGCCCAACTACGCCGCCGCCGTGGTGGAGGGCGTCGACCAGGTGGAGCTGCTCGACATCCGCATGGCCAAGGACCTCGGCTACCGCATCAAGCTGATCGCCTCGGCCGAACGCGGCGAGCAGGGCGTGACCGTGGGCGTCCACCCGACCCTCGTGCCGCTGAACCACCCGCTGGCCCAGGCGGGCGGCGCGCTGAACGCCCTGTTCATCGAGGGCGAACGGCTGGGCCGCGTCTTCATCCAGGGCGCGGGCGCGGGCGCGGCGCCGACCGCCGCCGCCGTGGCGGCGGACATCGCCGACGTCATGACGCGCGCCGCACGGCCGGTGTTCCAGAAGCCGGCCGGCGACCTCGTCCGGTTCAAGTCGGGCGACCGCAGCCGCAATGTCGTGCGGGCCTATCTGCGCCTGCTGGTGAAGGACGAGCCGGGTGTCATCGCCGCGGTCTCGGAAACCCTGGCCGAGGCCGGCGTCTCCATCGAGAGCTTCCTGCAGAAGCCGGTGGAGGACGCGCAGGGCGTGCCCATCGTGCTGACCACCCACGCCGTGTCCGAGGCCGTGCTGGCCGCGGCCGTCGAGCGGATCGCCGGCCATCCGGCCGTCATCGAACAGCCGCGTCTGATGCGCATCGCGCGGATATGAGAATCCCTGGAAACTTAGACTTTGGCGGACAAGGCGGAGACGGCCATGAGTTCTGAAACTCTCGATCGCGGACTGGTGCTGGATTCGGTCCGGGTGACGGAGATCGCCGCGATCGCCGCCTGGAAGCTGGTCGGCCGCGGGGACGAGAAGGCCGCCGACCAGGCCGCCGTCGACGCCATGCGCACGGCGCTCAACGACCTCGAGATCGACGGCGAGATCGTCATCGGCGAGGGCGAGCGCGACGAGGCGCCGATGCTCTATATTGGCGAGAAGGTGGGCCGGGGCGGTCCGGCCATCGACATCGCCCTCGATCCGCTGGAAGGCACGACGCTGACGGCCAAGGCGATGGCCAACGCTCTGGCCGTCATGGCCTGGGCGCCCAAGGGCACGCTGCTGAACGCGCCCGACACCTATATGGACAAGATCGCCTGCGGCCCGGGTTTCCCGCCCGGCGTCATCGACCTGGACAAGAGCCCCGCCGACAACGTCCGGGCGCTGGCCAAGGCCAAGGGCGTCCAGCCGTCGGACATCACCGCCTGCGTGCTCGACCGCCCGCGTCATGCCGAGATCATCGCCAGCCTTCGCGAGGTGGGCGCTCGCGTCCATCTGATCACCGATGGCGATGTCGCCGGCGTGATCAACACCGCCGATCCCGACACCGGCGTCGACCTCTATGTGGGGCAGGGCGGGGCGCCCGAGGGCGTGCTGGCCTGCGCGGCCCTGAAGTGCGTCGGCGGCCAGTTCCAGGGGCGGCTCGTCTTCCGCAACGCCGACGAGCGCGCCCGCGCCGAGCGCTGCGGGATCAAGGATCTCGACAAGAAGTACGACCTGCACGAGATGGTCCGCGCCGACGCCATCTTCGCCGCCACAGGGGTGACCAAGGGCGCCCTGCTCGACGGGGTGAAGCTGAAGGACGGCTTCGTCCACACCCATACCCTGGTCATGAACTCCTCCACCCGCACCGTCCGGGAAGTGCGGATGAAGCGGCCGGTCTGATCATGGCCGACGGGGCCGGCCCGCTCGGATATCTCGGCGTCGACCGCTCGCTGAGCGGCCGGCGCTGGCGCGAGCGGCCGGCCGATGCGGATCTCGCCCGCCGGCACCAGCTGGCGCTGGGGCTGGCCGAGCCCCTGGCCCGCGCGCTGGCCTCTCGCGGCGTCGACGAGGCGGCGGCCCGGAGCTATCTCGCGCCGACGCTCAGGGCCCTGTTTCCCGATCCGTCCGGCTTCGCCGACATGGACAAGGCCGCGGCCATCCTGGTGGATGCGGTGGAGCGGGACCGGCCCTGCGTGGTCTTCGCCGACTACGACGTGGACGGCGCCTCCAGCGCCGCCCAGCTCGTCCGCTGGTTCGCCGCCATGGGCAAGGCCCTGCCCATCTATGTGCCCGACCGCATCACGGAGGGCTATGGTCCCTCGCCGGCGGCCTTCCGGCGCCTGCGCGAGCAGGGGGCCGAGCTCGTCGTCACGGTGGACTGCGGGGCCGCGGCGGTGGACGCCATCGCCTGCGCGGCCGAGATCGGGCTCGAAGTGGTGGTCATCGACCATCACCTGATGCGCGACGAGGTCCCGGTCTGCGCCGCCCTGGTCAATCCCAACCGGCCCGACTGCGGCTCGGGGCAGGGGGTTCTGGCCGCCGCCGGCGTGACCTTCGTCCTGCTGGCCGCCCTCAACCGCGAGGCGCGCCGTCGCGGCTTGTTCGAGGACCGCGCCGAACCGGACCTGCGGCAGTGGCTGGACCTCGCCGCGCTGGGGGCCGTGTGCGACGTGACCCAGCTTGTGGGCTTCAACCGCGCCCTGACGGCCCAGGGGCTGAAGGTGATGTCCGCCTGGGGCAATCCGGGCCTGAAGGCGCTGCTGGAGGCGGCGGGCGCCAAGGGCCCGGCCACCACCTTCCATGCGGGCTTCGTGCTCGGGCCGCGAATCAACGCCGGCGGCCGCATCGGCCGTTCGGACCTGGGCGCGCGCCTGCTCTCCACCGACGATCCGGACGAGGCGCGCAAGCTCGCCCTGGAGCTCGACGCCCTGAACGCCTCGCGCCGGGAGGTGGAGACCGAGGTCCTCGAAGCCGCGGCGCGAATCATCGAACGCGAGAGCAACTTTGCAGATCAGCCGCTGTTGCTGGTGGCCGCCGACGACTGGCATCCCGGCGTCATCGGTATCGTCGCCGGCCGCCTGCGCGAACGCTACCGCAAGCCGACCATCGTCGTCGGCCTCGCCCGCGCCGCCGATGTCGGCAAGGGCTCGGGGCGCTCCCAGCCGGGCGTGAACCTGGGGCGGGCCGTGCAGGGGGCTTATGAGGCCGGCCTGCTGCTCTCCGGCGGCGGTCACGCCATGGCCGCGGGGCTGTCGGTGCGGCCGGCGGCCCTGCCGGAGCTGCGCGACTTCCTCTGCCGGGCCATCGCCGACGAGGCCCAGGCGGCCGCGGAGGCTGACGCCCTGGAGATCGACGCCCTGGTGACCGCCGCCGGCGCCGACCGGCCGCTCTTCGAATCCTTCCAGCAGCTGGCGCCCTTCGGGCCGGGCAATCCGGAGCCGGTCTTCGCCGCCGCCGACGTGCGCATCGAGCGGCCGATGATGCTGCGGGGCGGTCATCTGCGCTGCACGCTCACCGACCGGTCCGGCGGGCGACTGAAGGCGGTGGCCTGGCGCTGCGGCGAAACCGAGATCGGACGCCGCCTGATGGCGGAGGGCGGCGCGGCCCATGTGGCCGGCCGCCTGAAGGCCGACGACTGGAACGGCCGCCAGGGCGTGGAGCTGGAAATCGAGGACCTGGCCGACCCCCGTCGCAAAAACGTCTAAGGGTGGTTGCACGCCGTGGGGAAGGCGGATATAGAGCCGCCCTCCGCGCCGAGTGGTCCCTTCGTCTATCGGTTAGGACGCCAGGTTTTCAACCTGGAGAGAGGGGTTCGACTCCCCTAGGGACTGCCAGCGCGGAGCCTTCTCTTTCCCGAAAGAGCCGCTCCATTCGATGCGTCGCGCCGCGGCGCAACGACCTTCGCCTTGCGGCGTTGAACCTCCGCAATCGGAGGAGAGAGCCCTTGAACATCCGCCTCGTCAGCCTGACCGCCGCCGCCGTCGCGGCCCTGTCCCTGGCCGCCTGCACCAACCCCAATCCGGAAGAAACCGAGACGGCCGCCCAGATGCCGGACACCAGCTCGACCGAGTCGCCGGCCCCCGACGCCGGGGCCACGGGCCTGGCCGGCGAAGGCGCCGCCACGGCCAACGGCGCAGCCGGCGCCGACACCGCCCAGGACCTGCCTCCGGTCGACGCGCCCGAAGTCGGCACCTAGGTTCTGAACCCATAAAGCTTGCTGGCTG
>CAYQPL010000070.1:0-6147 GCA_964419395.1 uncultured Phenylobacterium sp.
GCGCCGGCGCCGACCGGCTTGCCGGCGACCTGCTCGACCGGGAGGACCAGCGAGCCCGCCCCGGTGATGAAGGCCTCCCGCGCCTCGACGGCTTCGGCGGGGCTGAACGGCTTCTCGCTGACCTTCAGGCCGGCCTCGCCGATCACGTCGAGAAGGGTCAGCCGGGTGACGCCGCGCAGGATGTTGGCGTTGGTGTCGCGGGTGCGCAGCACGCCATCGCGATCGACGATCCAGGCGTTGGACGAGGCGCCCTCGGTCACCAGTCCCATCTCGTCGACGAACCAGGCCTCGGCCGCGCCCCGCTCCCTGGCCGCCTGCTTGGCGAGCGCATTGGGCAGCAGGCCCACCGTCTTGATGTCGCAACGGCCCCAGCGGTTCTCCGGCGTGGTGATCACCGCGACTCCCCTGGCGGCCTTGGCCTCGGCGGCCGCGTGATCCACGGCCTTGGCGGTGACGACGACGGCTGGCGGCACGGGGATCGTCGGGAAGGCGTGGTCGCGCGGGGCGACGCCGCGGCTGACCTGCAGATAGATCAAGCCGTCGCGGATGCGGTTGCGCCGCAGGACCTCGCGCAGCACGACGGCCAGCGCCGCCCGGCTCATCGGCTCGGCGATGCGCAGTTCGCCCAGCGAGCGGGACAGGCGGGCGAAATGCCCCTCGGCGTCGGCGAGCTTGCCGTCGAACACCGCCCAGACCTCATAGACGGCGTCGGCCAGCTGATAGCCCCGATCCTCGATATGGACGGCGGCCTCGGCATGGGGGGTGTAGCGGCCGTTCACATAGGCGATGCGACCCATGACTATTCGACGCCCTCCTCGAGCGCGCGGGCGCCGGAGAGGCCCAGGGATTTCAGCTTGCGGTGCAGGGCCGAGCGCTCCATGCCGATGAAGGCCGCGGTGCGCGAGATGTTGCCCGAGAAGCGCATCATCTGAGCGCTGAGATATTCCCGCTCGAAGGTCTCGCGGGCCTCGCGCAGCGGCAGGGCGATGATCTTGTCGGCGCCGAGCAGGCCCGAGCTCTCGCCCGGCGGCTGGTCCGTCGGGATCATGTCGGCCGTGATGGGATCGGACGGGTCGCCCGAGCTGAGGATGAGCATCCGTTCGACAACGTTGCGCAGCTGGCGCATGTTGCCGGGCCAGGTGCGCACCTGCAGGGCGGCGATGGCGTCCTCGGCTAGGATGCGGCGCGGCATGCCGCTGGCCTCGCAGATCCGGTCGATGAAGTTCTCCACCAGTTCGGGAATGTCCTCCCGCCGTTCGGCCACGCCGGGCACGGCGACCGGCACGACGTTCAGCCGGTGGAACAGGTCCTCGCGGAAGCGGCCTTCGGCGATCTCCTCGCGCAGATTGCGCGAGGTGGAGGAGATGACCCGCACGTCCACCTGCACGTCGGCGTCGCCGTTCACCCGCCGGAACCGCTGCTCGACCAGAACGCGCAGGATGCGGCTCTGGGTCTCGCGGGGCATGTCGGCCACCTCGTCGAGATAGAGGGTGCCGCCGTGGGCGCGCTCGAAGACGCCGATCTTGCTCGGCCGGCCGCCCTCGCCTTCCACGCCGAACAGCTCGACATCCATCCGCTCGGGCGTCATCCCCGCCGCGCTGATGGCCACGAACTCCGCGCGCGTCCGCGGGCTGCCCTCGTGGATCAGCCGGGCCACGGTCTCCTTGCCCGAGCCCGGCGGGCCGGAGATCAGGACGCGGCTGTTGGCGGCGGCCAGCTTGGCGATCATCTGGCGCAGGTGCTGGGCGGCCATCGACTTGCCGATCAGGCCTTCGGGCATGATCGCCTGGGTGCGCAGGTGACGGTTCTCGCGGCGCAGGTTGGCCGCCTCCAGCGCCCGGTCGACGACCAGCAGCAGCCGGTCGGACTTGAACGGCTTCTCCAGGAAGTCGTAGGCGCCGCGCTTGATGGCGCTGACGGCGGTCTCGATGTTGCCGTGGCCCGAGATCATGACGACCGGCAGGTCGGGGTCGAGTGTCTTGACCAGGTCGAGCAGCTCCAGGCCGTCCATGCCGCCGCCCTGCATCCAGATGTCGAGGATCAGGATGGACGGACGGCGCGCCCGGATCGCGGCGAGCGCCGATTCGGAGTCCGAGGCGGTGCGCACCTCATACCCCTCGTCGGAGAGGATGCCCGCCACCAGCTCGCGGATATCGGCCTCGTCGTCGACCACCAGAACGTCAGCCGCCATGGGCTTCTCCTTCCACAAGCAGTTCGGGCTTCGCCCCAGGCGTCTCGGGACGCGCCTGGACCGGAAGCTTCATGATCGCGCGCGCCCCGCGACCGCGGGGGGCGTCTGTGAGGACCAGTTCGCCGCCGTGGTCCTCGAGGATGCGCTTGACGATGGCGAGCCCCAGCCCCGTCCCCTTCTCGCGGGTGGTGACATAGGGCTCGGTCAGCCGGTCCCGATCCTTTTCGGGCAGGCCGACGCCGTTGTCCTGCACGTCGATGGCCAGGACGCCGCCGTCCATCGACATGCGGACGGCGATCCGGCCCGCCGGGCGCGGCGCCGCCTCCAGGCGCGCGTGCACGGCCTCGGCGGCGTTCTTCAGGACATTGGTCAGGGCCTGGGCCAGCATCCGGCCGTCGGCCAGCAGGGTGACCTCGGGCAGGGTGTCGGCGAGCTCGATCTTCAGGTCGGGATTGGCGACCCTCTGGGCGAAGACCTGGGCCCGAACCAGTTCGGCGGCGTCCTGCGGTGCGTACTTGGGCGCCGGCATGCGGGCGAAGGCCGAGAACTCGTCGACCATCCGGCCGATGTCGCCCACCTGGCGCACGATGGTGTCGGTGCAGCGGTCGAAGGTCTCCAGGTCGGCGGGGGCGACATCCTTGCGGAACTTCCGCCGCAGCCGCTCCGCCGAGAGCTGGATCGGAGTGAGCGGGTTCTTGATCTCGTGGGCGATCCGCCGCGCCACATCCTTCCAGGCGGCGTTCCGCTGGGCCGCCACCAGGCGGGTGATGTCGTCGAAGGTGAGGACGAGGCCGCCCTCGCTCTGACTGGCGCGGACACGCAGCCGATGGGTCTCGCGCTCCCGCTGGACGTCGACCTCGGCCTCGGCCTCGCCGCTGGCGGCCGCCTCGCCGACCACGGCCGCCAGTTCCGGGACGAGATCGCCCAGCAGCTGGCCCGCGGCGCCCTCCTCCGGCAGGTGCAGCAGATGCACGGCCTGGCGGTTGGCCGCGGAGATGGCGCCGGTCTCGTCCAGGCCGATGACCCCGGCGCTGACCTCCGACAGGACGGTCTCGATGAATTCGCGGCGCTCCTCGGCCTCCTGGCTGGCCCGGCGCAGGGCCTCCTGCTGAACCTGAAGATCATGCGTCATGCTGTTGAAAGCACGAGACAAGACGGCGATCTCATCACGATCGTTGTCAACGTCGACGCGGGCGTCCAGATCGCCCCCGGCGACCCGCCCCGCGGCCTGGACCAGCCGACCCACGGGGCCGGAGATGGCGTTGGCCGCCGACATGCCCAGCCACACCGCCCCCACCAGGACGAGCAGGGCGGTCTCCACATAGGAGAGAACGAAAACGGTCTGGATCCGCGCCCGGCTCTGGGCCGCCTCCCGGTAGGAGATCAGCGAGCCCTCGGCCTCGATCAGGTGGGTGATGATGCCCGTCTCCACCGGCCGGGCCACATAGAGATAGGCGTCCGGATAGTCGTTGAGCCGGTAGAGGGCGCGCATCAGGTCCGAGGAATCGAAGGCCGGCACCGAAATGTCGCCCTCGTCCGCGGCCTGGAAGCTCGAGGCCGGGGGCACGATATAGGCTGGGGCCTCGGCGGTCTCGGTGCGGGCCAAGACACGGCCCTGGCGATCGATCAGATAGGCCGCCGGGAAGCCGTGATAGGCCGCCTGATAGCCCAGGAAATGGCTGAAGGTGACCGGCGAGGTGCCGAGCGCCGGCGCCGCGCGGTTGAGATCGGCGGCCATCAGGTTCACATGCTCGCCGATATAACGCTTCTGATCCTCCACATAGGAGCGCGCGACGGTGGCCGAATTCTCGACCACGGTCTGGACCCGCTGGCTGAACCAGTTGTCCACCCCGCGGTTGACCAGCACGCCGTAGAAGAGGGCGACGACCACGGCCGGCGCCACGGCGGCCAGGGCGAACAGGGTCACGAACCGCAGGTGCAGCCGCGCCCCCGCATCGACCGAGCGGGCGTCCAGAAGGGCCAGCAGCCGGTAGCCGACCAGGGCCGCCAGCGCCAGGATCAGCACCAGGTTGAGGCTGAGGACCGTCAATATGGTCGTCGAGGCCGGCCGCAGGGGCCCGTCCTCCGGCGGCGAGGCCGCCAGGAGGATGGCCACGGCGGTGAGAACCGCGGCGATGGCGTAGCCGCCGCCGAGCGTGTAGCGCGACTGCAGCGCACGCCCCAGCATGGCGCGGATGCTCAACGGATCGCCATGCAAGGTCTGGGCCGACATGGCCGCAGCCTAGGCCTAACTGTGTTCGAAACTCAACACAGATGTTGCCCGATTACGCCAGGTTATCCGGCCGCCGACATCGCCCGCGATCAGCGCCGCCCGCGGGTGAGGTCGACGCCCAGATCCTGGATCTTCTTGCGCAGCGTATTGCGGTTCAGCCCGAGGATCTCGGCCGCCCGCACCTGGTTGCCGCGGGTGGCGGCGAGGGTCAGCTGGATCAGCGGTCGCTCCACCTCTTCGAGCACCCGGTCGTAGAGGCCGGGCGGCGGCACCCCGTCGGGCTGTTCGGCGAAATAGCCCCCCAGGTGGCGCTCCACCAGCTGGGCCAGGGTCAGCGGCCCCTCCTGCCCCGGCTGGCTCGGCTGCTGGTCGGCCAGCTCCTTCTCGACGATGCGCGCGGTGATCAGCTCCTCGGCATAGAGGGCGCAGACCCGGCGGATCAGGTTCTCCAGCTCGCGGACATTGCCGGGCCAGGCGTGCAGCTTCAGCCGCTCCAGGGCCGCCTGATCGATGGTCTTGGAGGGCAGCCCCTCGCGGTTGGCGCGCAGCAGGAAGGAGCGGGCGAGATCGGGGATGTCCTCGGCCCGGTCGCGCAGGGGCGGCAGGCGCAGGGGCGCCACGTTGAGGCGGAAGTAGAGATCCTCGCGGAACAGCCCCTGCTGGATCAGCGCCCGCAGGTCGCGGTTGGTGGCCGCGATGATCCGAACATTGGGCCGCCGGCCGGTCTTGGGGTTCAGCGCCGGCTCCGAGCCGTCGATCACCCGCAGGAGACGCGTCTGGGCGTCCAGCGGCATGTCGCCGATCTCGTCGAGGAAGAGCGTTCCGCCATCGGCCTCCGCCAGCTTGCCGGAGTCGCCGTCCGCACGACCGAACAGTTCGGCCTCGACCCGCTCGCGCGGCGTCGCGGCCAGGTTGATGACGACGAACTTGCCGTCCTTGCGCCGCCCCATGTCGTGCAGGGCGCGGGCCACCAGTTCCTTGCCCGTGCCGGATTCGCCGAGGATCAGCACGGTCAGGTCGGCGCCGACCAGACGGGCGATGGTGCGATAGACCTCCTGCATCGGGGCGGAGCGGCCGATCAGGGGCAGGCGCTCGTCACGCATGGCGCGCGCCTGGGCGCGGGACGCCTCGGCGTCCGCCGGCCGCGACAGGGCGCGGCGCGCAACGCTGGTCATGTCGTCCAGGTCGAAGGGCTTGGGCACGTAGTCGAAGGCGCCGATCTCGGCGGCGTTGACCGCCGTCAGCAGGGTGTTCTGGGCGCTCATCACGATGACCGGAAGCTTCGGCCGTTCCTTGCGGATGCGCGGCAGGACGTCGAAGACGTTCTCGTCGGGCATCATGACGTCGGTGATGACGAGGTCGCCCTCGCCTTCCGACACCCACTTCAGCAGGGTCGAGGCGTTGCCGGTGGCGCGCACCTGATACCCCAGGCGGGTGAAGGACTGCGACAGGACCAGCCGGATCGACGAGTCGTCGTCCGCGATGAGGATCTTCTTGCCGGCGACACTCATGCCGAGACGTCCTTTTCGGAAGCGATGGGAAGCAGCACGCGGAAGACCGTCCGCCCGGGTTCGGAATCGAAGTCGATCAGGCCGCCATGGGCGGCGACCAGCTTGGAGACCAGCGCCAGGCCCAGGCCGGCCCCGTTCTGCTTGGTCGTGACGAAGGGCTGGAAGAGGCTCTCGCGCAGGTGGGCCGGCACGCCGGGACCGTTGTCCTGGAC
>CAYQPL010000070.1:6157-8710 GCA_964419395.1 uncultured Phenylobacterium sp.
CGGACCGCCAGGGGGGCGCCGCGCAGCTGACGGCCCTCGCTGGAGCGCACCCGCACGCCATGCCGGTAGGCCGTGGTGATCAGCACCTCGCCGCGGCCGTCGCCCCGGGCATGGGCGGCCTCCGAGGCGTTCTTGACCAGGTTCAGGAAGACCTGGATCAGCTGGTCCTCGTCGCCGGGCGTGGGCGGCAGGGAGGGGTCGTACTGTTCGCGCAGGGAAAGCCCGTCGGCCACGCCGTTGGCGGCCAGGGCCCGCACACGGTCGAGCACCTCGTGGATGTTCACCGGCTGGCGGGCCGGCGGCGCGTCGTCGGCGAACACCTCCATGCGGTCGACCAGGCGCTTCACCCGGTCGGTCTCGTCGACGATCAGCTGGGCCAGCGGCACGTCCTCGGCCCGCGCCCCGGCCTTCAGCAGCTGGGCGGCGCCGCGGATGCCCGCCAGCGGGTTCTTGATCTCATGGGCGAGCATGCGGCCCAGCCCCATGATCGAGCGCAGGCCGGCGGCGTCGCCCCCCAGTTCGGCGAAGGCCCCGCCCTTCACGTGCAGGGTCAGCAGGACCGAGCCGTCGCCCAGGGGCGCGGCCGCGCCGTCGGCCTCGAAGGGCGGCAGGCCGAAGAGATTGACCGCCATGCCGCGCTCGCGCACGGCCGACCCTTCCTCCGCCGCCCGGTTGAGCAGGCCCACGAGCGGGGAATCGGGCGGCAGGGCGGCGCGGAATCGGCCGCGCGCCAGGAGGCCCAGCCCCTGGCCGCACAGCGCCTCGGCGGCCTCGTTGACGGCCACCAGGGCGCCCTCGCGGTCGATGACCATGGCCGGTTCGGGGCTGAGGTCGAAGGCGGCGGATTTCAGCCCGGCCAGGTCGGGGCCGGCGCGGGTGGTGCGGGTACGGCTCGTCATGCGGCCATCCTCGTCTGCGGATCGCGCCACAGCGCGACCAGTTGGCTTTCGACCTCCGCGGCGTCCTCCAGTCGGCAGAGACGCGCCCGCGCCTCCCGCCGGGCCTCGGCCTGCGTGGGCCGGGGCGCGTTTTCGATGTAGCTGGCCAGGTGCTTGCGGAAGATCCGCAGGCCCAGACGCTCGCCGTAGAAGGCGAGGCTCTCGCGCAGATGCGCGCGCACGATGTCCAGGCGCGTCGCCAGGTCGGGCTCGACGAAGGGGCGCCCCTCGAGAGCCGCCTCGATCTCGGCCGCGATCCAGGGGCGGCCATAGACGCCCCGCCCGACCATGACGCCGTCGGCGCCGGAGAGCGCGAGCGCGCGGCGCGCGCTGTCGCCGTCGACGATGTCGCCATTGACGATCACCGGGACCGCGACGGCCGCCTTCACCTCGGCCACCGCCGTCCAGTCGGCCGCGCCCTTGTAGAACTGGCAGCGGGTGCGGCCGTGCACGGTGACGGCGCGCGCGCCCCGGGCGGCGAGCCGTGCGGCGAAGTCCGGCGCGTTGCGCGAGGCGTCGTCCCAGCCCAGGCGCATCTTGGCGGTGACGGGCACATCGACGGCGTCGACGACGGCGCCCAGGATGGCCTCGGCAAGCTCCGGTTCGCGCATCAGGGCCGAGCCGCAGGCGACACCGGTCACCTCCTTGGCCGGGCAGCCGAAATTGATGTCGATGATGTGCGCCCCGGCCGCGGCGGCCAGTTGGGCCCCGCGCGCCATCTCGGCGGGATCGCGCCCGACCAGCTGGACGACCATCAGGGGCAGGCCCTCGCCCACCGCCGCACGGCGCACCACGTCGGGCCGGCCGCGGGCGAACTCGGCCGAGGCGACCATCTCCGTGGCCACGTAGGCCGCGCCCAGGCGGCTGGCGATCTTGCGGAATGGCAGGTCGGAAACGCCGGTCATGGGCGCGATCCACACGCGCCCACCCACTTCGACTTCCCCGATCCTGAGCTTGTTGCTCATTTTGTGATCACCCCTACCGCTGTCTTTTTAGGCAATTTGTGCGGCGCCGTAAAGCCTGGACAATGCGCCGCCCCGCCCTAAACAAACGCCATGGAATTTTCAGCCGTTCTCGTCGCCGCAGGATCGGGGTCGCGCGCCGGCGGCGGCCGGCCCAAGGCCTGGCGGGACCTGGCTGGCCGGCCGCTCGCCCGCTGGTCGGCCGAAGCCCTCGCCCAGGCGGGCGCCCGCGAGATCGTCGTCGCCGTCGCCGAGGACATGCGGGAGCTGGCGCAGGCGGCCCTGGCCGGCCTGCCCGCCTGCCGCCTGGTGACAGGCGGCGCCACCCGGGCCCTTTCCGTCCGCGCCGGGCTCGCCGCCCTGACGGGAGGCGAGGCCGACCTCGTGCTGGTGCACGATGCGGCGCGGCCGTTTCTGCGTCGGGAACACATCGTGCGGCTGATCGCGGCCACGGAGGCGGCCGATGGCGCCATCCTCGCCGCCCCGCTCGCCGACACGATCAAGCGGCCCGTGGAGGGCGAACTGCAGACGCCCCCGCGCGAGGGGCTGTGGCGCGCCCAGACGCCTCAGGCCTTCAGGCGCGGGGCCCTGGCGGCGGCCTACGCGGCGTGGCCGGCGGGGACTTTCGACAACGGGCGCGTCACCTGCGTCGA
>CAYQPL010000070.1:8720-17870 GCA_964419395.1 uncultured Phenylobacterium sp.
GCCCCCCGCGGCCCACGGCCTGTCGGTGGCCCTGGCGGCCGGCGACCCCATGCTGATGAAGCTGACCTATCCGGAGGACTTCGACATGGCCGAGCGGCTGGCCGGAGCGGCGCGGATCACCCGCACGGGCATGGGCTACGACGCCCACCGCTGGGGACCGGGCGAGGCGGTCTGGCTCTGCGGCGTGCGTATCGACCACGACCAGACCCTGATCGGCCACTCCGACGCCGATGCCGGGCTGCACGCCATCACCGACGCGGTCCTCGGCGCGATCGGCGACGGCGACATCGGCGAGCACTTTCCGCCCAGCGACCCCCAGTGGCGGGGCGCGCCCTCCGACCGGTTCCTCGCCCACGCCGCCGAACGGGTCCGCGCCCGCGGCGGCCGCATCGTCAATGTGGACGTCACCCTGATCTGCGAGCGGCCGAAGATCCGGCCCCACCGCGACGCCATGCGCGCCCGGATCGCAGAGATCCTCGACCTGCCGCTGGACCGGGTCAGCGTGAAGGCGACGACGACCGAGGGCATGGGCTTCACCGGCCGCCAGGAAGGCCTCGCCGCCCAGGCCGTGGCCAGCGTCGAGACGCCGGCCTGACGGAGTCTCAGGGCAGCCAGGGCCACTGCTCCTTCAGGCGGGCATAGAGCGCCCCGGGCAGGTTGGTGTAGTCGTCGGTCCACGGGCGCGCGCGCGTCGGGTCGACGGGGTCCCAGTTGACGTCGTTGGCGAAGGGCGCGAGGCCCGCCGGCGATTTCGCCAGGATCACGACGTCCTCGGCCGACTCCCAGAGCGGGGGAGCGCCATAGGCCGCCGAATGCCGCTGCAGCAGGGCCGAGGCGCCGGCCGCCTCGGCCACCGCCATGGCCGGGCTGATGAGGTCGAGGTTGCGGTTCGACAGGTGCAGGATCAGCACGCCCTCGGGTTTGAGCCGGTCGAGATACATCCGCACCGCCTCGACGGTCAGCAGGTGGGCCGGTACGGCGTCCGACGAGAAGGCGTCGATCAGCAGCAGATCAAAGCGGCCCGCCGGCTGGTCGGTGAGCGTCAGGCGCGCGTCGCCGATCACATAGTCGATCTCGCCCTTCGCGCACGCGGTCGTGTAGGTGAAATAGGCCGAATCGTTGGCGATCCTGACCACCAGAGGGTCGATCTCGAAGAAGGTCAGCCGGTCGCCCGGCCGCGTATAGGCGGCCACCGCGCCGGTCCCCAGGCCGACGGCGCCGATCTCCAGGCGCAGGTTCTCCGCCCGCATGGCCGAGAAGACCTGCCCGATCGGCGTCTCGGGCGCATAGTAGACGAGCGGCCGGCAGCGGAAGTCCGGCGAGGTGGCCTGGGCGCCGTGCAGGGTGGTGCCATGCGCCAGCATGCGGACCTCGCCGCCCAGGGCGTCCACCGGCATGACCGACTGGCGCACGACGCCGAAGAAGCTGCGCCAGCTCTGCCGCACATCGACCCGGTCGCCGGCCGCCTGGGCGGAGATCAGCAGCATGGCGATGGTGGCGAAGAACAGCATGGTGCTGCGGCGGAGCAGGAAGGCGGAGATCGTGACCACGCCCAGCAGGATGCGCACCGTCCCCTCGCTGCCCGCCACCAGGCCGGCCAGGATCGGCGCGGCGATCACGCAGATGATCGCAACGACGAACAGGCCCCAGCGCCACGCCTTGTCGAAACCCCACTCCCAGGGCCGCGCCAGGCAGGACAGAGCCAGGACCAGCGGATATTCCCAGACATTGGTGAAGATCACCGGCGCGATGAAGGCGTTGAAGGCGCCGCCGACCACCCCGCCCAGGGAGAGGAGGAGGTAGAACTCGGTCAGCCGGGAAGGCTGCGGCCGCCGCGCCACCAGGGCCTGATGGCAGACCAGCGCCGTCAGGAAGAAGGCCGACAGGTGCACGCCCAGCTGCACCATCAGGTTGGTCGTCCGGAACGGCAGGATGACCGCGCAGGCCGCCACGGCCGCGGCCTGGAAGAGCAGCGCCGCCTCGCGCGAAATGGCCGGCCGGTCCTGGAAGGCGATGATGAAGGTGACGAGATAGAGCGCCAGCGGCACGACCCAGATGAACGGCGCCGAGGCGACATCCGTGGTCAGGTGGGTGGTGACTCCCAGCATCAGGCTGGAGGGATGGGCGGCCTGGGCCACCCAGGTCTGGCGCTCGCGCCACTGGTCGCGCCGGGCGGGCCGGACGACCGGGGCGGCGACGGGATGGTCCGCCGCCGGGGCCCGCGCCGCCAGCTGGCCCAGGCAGATCATCATGAGGGCGAAGGCGCCGTAGCCGAGGCTCCAGCCGATGGACTGGGCCTGCAGCGCCAGGGCCGGCTCCACGGCGACGGGATAGGCCAGCAGGGCGATCAGGCTGCCCAGGTTGCTCGCCGCATAGAGGACGTAGGGGCCGCGCCCCTCGCCTTCGCGGAAGACGCGGGCGTGCCAGGCCTGGGCCAGGGGCGCCGTGGCCGAGAGGATGGCGAAGGGCGCGCCGACCATCAGGCCTAAGGCGCCGAGCAGCCAGAGGGCCGGATGGTCCGAGCTCGGCGAGCCCAGCAGGTCGTGCGCCCGCAGGGGCAGCACGGTCGCCGCGGCGACCAGGGCGGCCGCGTGGATCAGCGCCTGCCGCCGCATGGAGCCGGCGCGCTGCAGCAGGTGGGCGTAGGCGTAGCCCGCCAGGAGCGCGCCCTGGAAGAAGGCCATGCTGGTGTTCCACACCGCCGGGGCGCCGCCCAGCAGGGGCAGCAGCAGCTTGGCGGCCATCGGCTGGACCATGAAGACCAGGCTGGCGCTGGCGAACACCGTCAGTCCGAACAGGGCCGGCGAGACGGGTCGCTGCGGCTTCGCGGCGGCGTCGATCGGGGTCATGGCTCTCGAATCGGCTTGAAGGTGCGCGTGGCCGATGTTGTGGTCTGGCCCTCCCCTTGCCTAGCGCCGCTGGAGCCGCCGCATGTTTTCCTTGGAAATCGAGACCTTGGCGCGACTTCTGATCGACGAGGCGCGGGAGCGCTCACTGCGAATCGTCACCGCCGAGAGCTGCACGGGCGGCATGGTCGCCGCGGCGATCTGCTCGATCCCCGGCGCCTCGGACGTTTTCGACCGCGGTTTCGTCACCTACTCCAACCGGGCCAAGCAGGAGATGCTGGGCGTGCCGGGCGACCTGATCGCCGACCTGGGGGCGGTGTCGGAGCCGGTGGCGCGGATGATGGCCGAAGGCGCGCTGGAGAATTCCAACGCCCACCTGTCGGTGGCGATCACCGGCGTGGCCGGCCCCGGCGGCGGCACGCGCATGAAGCCCGTCGGCACGGTGCATATCGCCACCGCGCGCACCAATCACGGCCTGACGCACCGGGCCGAACTGTTCGAACTGGAGACGCGGCCGGAGATCCAGGAGGCGGCCGCCCGCTCGGCCCTGGAGATGCTGCGCGAACGCCTCGCCTGAGCCGCCTCAGGCGGCCGAGTAGGCCGGATCGCCGTCCTTGCCGTAGAGCGTCCGCGCCCGGGCCTCGAAACAGCCGATCAGCCGGTCCACGGCGTGATGGAAGTTGGCGCTCAGCAGGGCCGCCAGCAGGCGGGACTTGAACTCGAAGTCGATGTCGAACTCGATCCGGGTCCCCTTGGGGTCCTCGTGGAAGGACCAGCGGTTCTCCAGCCGCCGGAACGGCCCGGAGATCAGGCTGACCTGGATCGTCCGCGCCGCCGCGTCGCGCCGCACGCGGGTCGAGAAGCGCTCCTTCAGGAAGGAGAAGCCGACGGCGGCCTCGGCGTCGAGCACGTCGACGTCGTCTGAGAGCTGGCGCTTGTTCCAGGTGCGCAGCGCCGTCAGCCACGGCACGAAGTCCGGATAGCGCTCGACATCGCCCACCAGCGCGAACAGCTGATCGGGCCCGTAGGGCAGGATTTTGGTGACGCGGTGATGCAAGGCGAACTCGTCTAGACCGGCCGCCCGGCGGCGCGGACCTCCTGGGCGTGACGCGCGGCCTGCAGCCGGGCGAAATCCTCGCCGGCATGGTGCGAGGAGCGGGTCAGAGGGCTCGCCGAGACCATCAGGAACCCCTTGGCCCGGGCGATCTCCTCATAGGCCTTGAACTCCTCCGGCGTCACATAGCGGTCGATGGCCGCGTGCTTGCGGGTCGGCTGCAGGTACTGGCCGATGGTGATGAAGTCGACGCCGGCCGAACGCATGTCGTCCATCACCTGCATGACCTCTTCCTTGCTCTCGCCCAGGCCGACCATCAGACCGGACTTGG
The DNA here is from genome assembly GCA_964419395.1 of uncultured Phenylobacterium sp. GTDB lineage: Bacteria > Pseudomonadota > Alphaproteobacteria > Caulobacterales > Caulobacteraceae > Phenylobacterium. The sequence continues at coordinate 12,952 of CAYQPL010000070.1, forward strand.
TGAACTGGCGCGGATCGCGCTCCTTCACGCGCTCCAGCAGCCGCAGGGAGTGGAAGTAGCGCGCGCCGGGACGGATCGAGAGATAGAGCCGCGGCACGGTCTCCAGGTTGTGGTTGAAGACGTCCGGCTCGGCGTCGATGATCGTCTCCATCGCCGCGACGGGCTTGCGCAGGAAGTCGGGCGTCAGGATCTCGACCGTCGCGCCGGGCGCCTGCGCGCGGATGGCGCGGACGACGGCGGCGAAGTGGGCCGCCCCGCCATCGGCCAGGTCGTCGCGGTCCACCGAGGTGATGACCACGTGCTTCAGGCCCATCTTGGCCACCGCCTCGGCGACCCTCGCCGGTTCGGTCGGGTCCAGAGGGTTGGGCTTGCCCGTCGTCACGTTGCAGAAGGCGCAGGCCCGCGTGCAGATCTCGCCCATGATCATCATGGTGGCGTGGCTCTGCGACCAGCATTCGCCGATGTTGGGACAGGCCGCCTCTTCGCAGACCGTCACCAGGCCGTTGGCCTTCACGACGTTGCGGGTCTGGGCGTAGCCCTCCGAGCCCGGCGCGCGCACGCGCAGCCATTCGGGCTTGCGCAGCAACGGCGTGTCGGGACGAGCCTGCTTTTCCGGGTGCCGGGGCCGCGGCTTGGCGAGGTTGTCGATGACGACGGTCATGGAGCCTTAGATCGGCCCTCGGCGCGGCTGGATCAAGCCGCGATTGCGCACACTTGCGCCGGCGCCCGCGAACGGGCTGAAACTTGCGCCATGCGCCGCGCCTGCTTCGCCCTCGCCGCACTCGCCCTCACGGCCTGCAGTTCCGGCGAGGTGCGCGAGGCCCTGGACGAAAGCCGCCCGCCCGCCTCGCTCGCCGAACGCTTCCAGGCGCCGGAGGGCTGGGCCTGGGGGCGGCTGGCGCCGCCGCAAGGCCCGCAGATCCGCTATGGCGTCGCCGCCCCCGCGGGTGAGGCCGCACGGGGCGATGTGCTCATCCTGCCGGCCTATGGCGAGCCGGCGGAGGTCTGGTTCGAGACCACCCGCGACCTGCTGGCGCGAGGCTGGCGGGTCTGGATTCTGGAACGCGCCGGCCAGGGGGGCGCCGGCCGCTACCTCCAGCCGCACGACCTCGGCCATTCCCGCGGCTTCGAGGGCGACGCCGAGGCGGTCCGCGCCCTGATCGGCCAGGTCGTCCGCCCGTCGGCCGATGGCGGCCTCGCCGTCCTGGCGGCGGGCGACGGCGCCCTGGTGGCCGTGATGGCGGCCGAGGCCGGCGCCGGCCTCGACCGCCTGGTCCTCAGCGCGCCCGCGCTGGAGCCCCTCCCCGGCGCCCAACCCTGGGAGGCGGTTCTCGGGCGAATCGGGCTGGGCCGGCTGCCCAGCCTCGCCTGGCGACCCTGGCGGCGATCCGATCCGCCGGAGGGGCCGCCGAGCGCCGCTGGCTCCCGGCGCGACGGACTGGCGCACAGGTGGCAGACGGCCAATCCCGACCTGCGCCTGACCGGGCCGAGCCTTGGCTGGCAAGCCGCCTTCGAGCGGGCGCGGCGGAAGGCGCTGGACAATCCCGCCGCCGTCACGCGCCCCATCCTCATCCTCGCCCCGCAGCCCTTGAGCACGGCGGCGAAAGCCTTCTGCGACAAGGCGGCATCCTGCGAAACCGCAGGCCTGCCGAGCGCCGGCGGCGCGCCGCACCTGGTACAGGATTCGATCCGATGCCTTTGGTTTGAAAGGCTGTCGAGCTTCCTCGCCGAAGCGGGCGTGGAAGCGGCGGCCTCGACCGCGGAGCCCCGGCCTCACGAAATGTGACACATCTTTTCAAGGGCAAGCTTCGCCTCTACCGTCGCGCCAAAAGAGAAACGGCGTCATGGACTTGGGAGGACATCGCCTTTGACCGCTTCGTTCGATCCGCGCGACAGCCAGGTGTCGATCTTCGACGCCCTGATCGCGGCGAGGGCCAGGTACGGCGCGAAGAAGCCGATCCTGGAGGACCAGGAGCGCAATCCCCTCACCTATACCGACCTGGTCCGGGCGGCCTTCGCGCTGGGACGCAAGATCGCGGGCTTCACCGCCAAGGGGGAACGCGTCGGCGTCATGCTGCCGTCCAGCGCCGGCGGCGTGGTGACCTTCTTCGCCCTGCACGCCACCGGGCGCACGCCCACCATGCTGAACTTCACGGCCGGCATCCGGAACCTGAAGGCCGCCTGCGAGCTGGCCGGGGTGAAGACGGTCCTGACCTCCCACCGCTTCATCGAACAGGGCAAGCTGCACGACCTGGTCGACGCCCTCGAGCCGATCGCCAGGATCGTCTACCTGGAAGAGGTGCGCGAGCAGGTCGGCACGGCCGACAAGCTGTTCGCCGCCGCCGGCGGCTTCCTGCCCAGGCAGTTGCGGGCCGCCAGCAGCCCGTCGGACCCTGGCGTCATTCTCTTCACCTCCGGCAGCTTCGGGGCGCCGCGGGGCGTGGTCCTGTCGCAGGCCAATCTGGTCGCCAATGTCCGGCAGATCGCCACCCATATCGACCTTGATCCCGACTGGGTGATGTTCAACCCGCTGCCGATCTTCCACTGTTTCGGCCTGACCGGCGGCGTGCTGCTGCCGATCCTGACGGGTATGAAGGCCTTCCAGTATCCCTCGCCGCTCCACACCAAGCAGATCCCGCCCCTGATCAAGGACTCCAAGGCCTCGATCCTGCTGGCCACCGACACCTTCGTGAACCAGTACGCCCGGGCCGCCGAACCCGGTGAGCTGTCGGATCTGAAGTTCGTCGTCTGCGGCGCCGAGTAGGTCCGCGAGGAAACTCACAACCTCGTCCACGAGCGCTTCGGCCCGGTGCCGCTGCTGGAAGGCTATGGCGCGACGGAGGCCTCGCCGGTCATCGCGGTGAACAAGCCGACGGACAATCGCCGCGGCACGGTCGGCGGGCTGCTGCCGGGCATCGAGGTGCGGCTGGAGCCGGTGGAGGGCATTCCCGGCGGCGGCCAGCTCTTCGTCCGCGGGCCCAATGTCATGGCCGGCTATCTCGGTGCGAACGGCGTGGTGGAGCCGCCGCCCGGCGGCTGGCACGACACCGGCGACGTGGTCAGCCTGAGCGACGACGATTGGATCAGGATCCTCGGCCGGGTGAAGCGCTTCGCCAAGGTGGGCGGCGAGATGGTCTCTCTGACGGCGGCCGAGGACATCGCCGTCTCCGTCTGGCCGGAGTGCCGCCACGCGGTCATCGCCATGCCAGATCCCCGCAAGGGCGAGCGGCTGATCCTGGTGACCGACTATCGCGACGCCTCGGCCGAGCCCCTTCTGGCCCACGCCCAGGCCGTCGGCGCGCCGGAACTGGCCGTGCCGCGGAAGATCATCCGCGTGCCGGAGATCCCTGTCCTGGGCACCGGCAAGACCGACTATGTCGCCATCCTGCGCATGGCCGAGGCGGAGCTGCGCCGGGCCGCCTGAGGGCTGGGCCGGCCTCCACCTTCCTTCGAGCGCCTTTCGCTATTGAGGCGTCACCCTGGGCCTCGTGCCCAGGGTCCCTGTCGCCGCCCGCGCAGGCCCTCGACAGGGGCCCTCGGAACAAGCCCGAGGGCGACGCTCGTGCGGAACGGAGGGCCGTAGCGCAGAAGTCCTTTGAACACCCTAGGCGTGCAGCACGAGGCCGAAGGCGTCCAGCGCCGACTCGTGCATCGCCTCGCTCATGGTCGGGTGCGGGAAGACCGTGGCGTGCAGTTCGGCTTCCGTGGCTTCCAGGGTGATGGCCAGCGCAAAGCCCTGGATCATCTCGGTGACCTCGGCGCCCAGCATATGGGCCCCGATCAAGGCCCCGGTGTCGGCGTCGAAGATGGTCTTCACGAAGCCCTCGGTCTCGCCCGAGGCGATCGCCTTTCCGTTCACGCGGAAGGGGAAGCGCCCGACCTTGATCTGGCGGCCTTCGGCCTTGGCGGCGGCTTCGGTCAGGCCGACCGAGGCGATTTGCGGCGAGGAATAGGTGCAGCCCGGGATCGGCGTCGTCAGGTTCGAGCCCGCCTGGCCGGCGATGTGCTCGACACAGTGGACGCCCTCGTGGCTCGCCTTGTGGGCCAGCCATGGGGGACCTGCGACATCGCCGATGGCGTAGAGGCCCGGCACGCCTGTGGCCCCGTGGGCATCGGTGACCACGTGGGTCTTCTCGATCTTCACGCCCAGACCTTCGAGGCCGAGGTCCTCGACATTGCCGACGATGCCGACGGCGACGATGGCGCGCTCGGCCTCCAGGGTTTCACGGCTGGCGCCGATCTCGATCTCGACCGAGACGCCATTGCGCGACTTGGCCAGTTTCTTGACGCTCGCCCCGATGCGGAACTTCAGGCCGCGGCGCTCGAAGGCCTTGCGGGCGGCGGTCGAGACCTCCTCGTCCTCGGCTGGCAGGATGCGCGGCAGGGCCTCGACCACCATCACCTCGGCGCCGAGCGCGCGGTAGAAGCTGGCGAACTCGACGCCGATGGCGCCCGAGCCGATGACGATCAGCGACTTCGGCGCGGCCTTCGGAACCATGGCCTCGCGATAGGACCAGACGCGGTCGCCGTCCGGCTCCAGTCCGATCTGGGGAATCGTGCGCGCCCGTGCGCCGGTGGCCAGGATGACATGCTTGGCCTGGAGGGTGCGGCCCCCGCCCCGCTTCTGGGCGACGATGACCTTGGGCGCCGGCGTGCCCTTTTCCAGCTTGGCCGTACCTTCAATCACCTCGATCTTGTGCTTGCGCATCAGGAAGCCGACGCCGGAGTTCAGCTGGGCGGCGACCTTGCGCGAGCGTTCGACGCCCTTGCCAAAATCGAAGCGCGGCTTGTCGGCGGCCAGGCCGTAGTCGCCCAGGTGATGCAGCTGCTCGTAGACCTCGCCGGACTTCAGCAGGGCCTTGGTCGGGATGCAGCCCCAGTTCAGGCAGACGCCGCCCAGGGCCTCGCGCTCCACAATG
>CAYQPL010000070.1:17880-18161 GCA_964419395.1 uncultured Phenylobacterium sp.
ATAGCCGCCCTCCTAGGCGATCATCGCCAGGGGTTCTTCGATCAGGGCCTTGAAGGCCTCCAGCCAGCGGGCGCCGGTGGCGCCGTCCACCACGCGATGGTCGCAGGTCATGGTGACCGACATGACCGTGGCGATGGCCAGCTGGTCGCCGCGCACCACCGGCCGCTTCTCGCCTGCGCCCACCGACAGGATCGCGCCCTGCGGTTCGTTGATGATCGAGGCGAAGGTCTTGATGCCGAACATGCCGAGATTGGAGCCGCTGAAGGTGCCGCCCTGGAACT
>CAYQPL010000071.1:0-4853 GCA_964419395.1 uncultured Phenylobacterium sp.
AGGCCGCGCCGAAGCGGGCGGCGTCGCGCACCGCCGTCCACGGCGCCGGCGGGGCGGGGGGGCGCCACCGCCTCGGCCCCACCGGCGGCGCGGCGTAGGGCAGGCCCTTGAAGGTCCGGACGCCGTCCCGGACCTCGCCGGCCACGGGGCCGGAGGCGGTCTCGACCACCGGCCGCTCGGCCAGGGCCGGGACTGGCAGCCAGGCGGCCGAGGCCGCCACCAGGGCGAGGATCTTGCGCATCATGCGGCGGGCTCCGTCTGCTCGCGGCGGATCGCCCGGGCGAGCCAGAGGAAGGCGGCGATGGCCAGGGCGTAGAACGGGGCGAGGCTGTAGAAGGCCAGCTGCAGCGAATTGTCCGGGTGGGACGGCCGCAGCCAGTCGCTGACCAGGCCCAGATAGGTGGGGCCGAGGCCCAGGCCGATCAGGTTCATCACCAGCAGCAGGAGCGCGCCGGCCAGGGTCCGCTGGTCCGGGCGGACCTCCTCCTGCACCAGGGTCACCGAGGGCGAGAGATAGAAGTAGTTCAGCCCCGTCGGCAGGGCGAGGAAGGCGAGCGCCAGGGGCCAGCTGGGCGCCCAGACGAAGCCGACGAAGAGCGGCGCGGCCAGGGCCAGGCCCGCGGCGGGGATGAAGGCGTAGGCGGTCTTCCGGCGCGGCGCGAAACGGTCGATCAGCCGTCCCGAGGCGAACATGCCGGCGCTGACGCCGACGCCGATCAGCAGGGCGTACCAGACGGCCACCTGCTGCAACGTCATGCCCTTCTCCCGCATCAGGAACAGGGTCGTGAAGTTCAGCACGGCATAGGTGATGAACTGCGTGGCCGCGCAGGCGAGCGCCGTCCTCAGCAGGACCGGATGGGTGAAGAAGGTGCGGCAGGTGTCCCAGAAGCCGGCCGAAGGCGGGGGAGTCGCCGGAGCCTCGGCCGTCGTCGGGGGCGGCGGCGCGGCCTGGGCGCCGCGCCGCGGCTCGCGCACGAAGAACCAGACGCCGAGCGCGGTGACGACTCCGACCGCGCCGACCCAGAGGAAGGCCAGCCGCCAGGAATAGGCCGCGGCGATCGAGGCGCCGAAGGCGATGCCGATGGCCTGGCCGATCGGCGGGCCGAGGTTGAACAGGCTGAGCGCCGTGCCCCGGGACCCGGACGGGAAGTAGTCGGAAATGATGGCGTAGGAGGGCGGCACGCCGCCGGCCTCGCCGACGCCGACCGCCATCCGCGCCGCCGCCAGTTGCGGATAGCTTCCCGCCAGGCCGCAGGCGGCTGTGGCCGCGCTCCACAGGCCGCAGGCGATGGAGAGCACCTTCACCCGGTTCGTGCGGTCGGCCAGCCATCCCACCGGGATGGCCAGCACGCAGTAGAAGAGGGCGAAGTAGAGGCCGCTGATCAGGCCCAGCTGACCGTCGGTGACGCCGAGCTCGTCCTGGATCGGCTTGGCCAGGATGGACAGCAGCTGGCGGTCCAGGAAGTTGAGCACATAGATGAAGCACAGGGTCGCCAGCACCGCCCAGGCCGCAGGGCCTGGGCGGGCGGTGACGGCGGCGGCGGGGGAAGGCGCCTGAGCCGACATCAGTAGACGTACCCCACGCGGACGCCGAGCGTCCGCGGGCGAACCCGGGCGTAGCGGCTGGCCGTGAAGGCCTCCGGGTGCACATAGGTGACCGACCGGTCGTCGAAGAGGTTCTCGACGTAGGCGCCGACCGTGAAGTGGTCGAAGGCGGCCGCGACGTTGGCGTTGACCACCGTGTAGGCGTCGGTGTGGTCGTAGGTGGGGATGGGCACGGTCGGCCGGCCCGGCGTGTTGGGGAAGGTGTTGGGGAAGGAGCCGACCCGCTGGATCGACAGCGAGGCGTTCCCCTCCGCGGCGTCGCCGATCGGGAAGCGGTAGCTGGTGACCAGGGAGCCCTGGAACTGCGGTCCGGACAGCCGGACGCCTTCCTCGGCCCCGGAGATGGCCGCTTCCTGCGGCGACAGGTCGTCCACCTCGGAGTCGTTGATCGAGCCGTTCAGGGCGACGGTCCAGCTGGGATGGGGAACGGCCAGCAGCTCGAACTCCAGGCCCTGGCTGATGGCGCCGCCGATATTGGTGGCGAACTGGACCGAGTCCGAGACGCGGTTGGCCTGGACCTGGATGTCGTTCCAGTCGATCCGGTAGAGGGCCAGGTTGGCGCTCAGGCGGCCGTCGAGCCAGCGGCCCTTCAGCCCGACCTCATAGTTGATCAGCTTGTCGGAATCCGCCCCGGCCGGGATGACGAGGTCGGTCGGATCCACCAGGCTGACGCGGCCGGCGAAGGCGTTGACCACCGGCGCACGGAAGCCGGTCGCCACCGCCCCGTAGAGCGTCATGTTCGGCTGCGGCCGCCAGGAGACGCTGAAGCGGTAGGAGGGCCCGGTCTCCTCGGCCTTGACCCCTTCGGCGGCGACGATCGGCGTGACGGTCAGCGGGCCGCGGATGCCGGAGAGCGCGTTGGTGAGGTAATTGCTGTTGTAGCCGCCCTCCTCGGTGAAGGCCTGGGCGTCGATGGAGCCGTAGCGCAGGCCCGCCGTGACCCAGAAATCGTCCGTGAACCGATAGGTCAGCTCGCCGAAGGCGGCGGCCTCGTGGGCGATGGAGTGGTTGTAGAGGCGCTGGTAGTACTCGTCCGGCAGGCCGGTGATGCCGCGCGCCGCCAGGAAGTCCGGCCGCGAGCGATAGCCGAAGTCCACGTCGCGCCGCCGCTTGAAGTAGAAGGCCCCCACCGACCAGTCAAAGCGCCCGCCCGGGTCGGAGACCAGCCGCGTCTCCTGGACGAAGGTGTCGTCATAGGCGTCGGCGTCCAGGGCGAAGGCGATGGCCTGGGCGAAGGTGCCGGCCAGGTCGACATAGAAGGTCTGGTTGAACTCCGACCAGGTGGACGAGCTGGTCAGGCGCGCCCCGTCGAACTGGTATTCGAGCGTGACGTTCTTGTTGGTCATCTCGCCGGTGAACAGGTCGGGCCGGTCGGAGATGCGCTTGTCGATCCCCAGCGCCGGGGTGGTGAGCGAGGAATCCTTCGGCTCGCTGTCCTCGTGCGAGGCGGTCAGCCGGACCGAGAGCCGGTCGGTCGGCTCCCAGAGCAGGCTGGCGCGGCCGCCCCAGGCCTCCAGCGCGTTCGCGCCGTCGATCCCGGTGCCGACATTGTCGATATAGCCCTCCTCGTCGCGCAGGAAGCCGACGATGCGCAGGGCCAGCTTGTCCTCCTGCAGGGGGATGTTGACCATGGCGTTGTAACGCTGGCGCAGGGCGTCGCCGTCGGTCATGCCCAGGTCGACCAGGGCCTCGGCCTCGAAGGCGGCCGGGTTGGGCTTCTTGGTCAGGATGCGCAGGGCCCCGGCCAGGGAGCCGGACCCGAACAGGGTGCCCTGGGGGCCGCGGAGAAACTCGATCCGCTCCACGTCGAACAGGGTGGGGTCCAGGATGGTCGAGTTGCCGTTGGCCGAGATCGGCAGCTCGTCGATATAGATCGCCACCGTGCTCTGCAGGTTGGCGTTGTAGCCGTTGGTCGAGATGCCGCGGGCCGTGAAGTTGTTGAAGTTGGCGCTGGCCCGGTTCAGCACCACGCCCGGCGTCTCGTAGGCGAGGCCTTCATAGCCGACGATGCCCTTCCGGGTGAGCTCTTCCTGCGAGAGCGTGGTGATGGCCAGCGGCACGTCCTGGATGCGCTCGGCGCGCCGGGTGGCGGTGACGATGACCTCTTCCACCACCGCCGCTTCGCCTCGGACGCCGGCGTCCGCCGCCTGCGCCATGGCCGTTGTCGAAGCCCCCGCGCACGCGGCCGCGCACGCTGAGGCGAGAAGATACGCCCTCATCTGATGTCCTCCCTCGACGTCGGTCATGAGCGCCGACGTTCGGGCGGATGGGGCCATGATCGCTGGGCGGAGTCAACATTCACTCTCACGTGCGTGAATATCCAAAGTCGCGTTCCCGCAGGGAGCGAACAGGCAGGGGCGAGCGGCTGCTCTTTTCATTCATTTAGTACTAAGTTAGTGAAGTGGCGTTTGCAGAAGCGCCCCGCCCCGGCGGCGGCGAAGAACAGGGAGGCGTCTCGCCGTGTCAGCTCAACAGGTCGCGCTCAGCTCGATTCTCGCCCACCACGCGCGGCGGGACCCTGGCCGGGCGGCGGTGGTGATCGGGGATCAGGCCGTCAGCTATGGCGAACTCGATGCGCGTTCGACGCGGCGCGCGCGGCTGATGGCGGCGCACGGAGTCGGCTTCGGCGACTACGTCACCGTCGCCCTGCCCAACGGGCTGGAATTCTACGAGACGGTCTTCGCGGTCTGGAAGCTGGGCGCGGTCCCCAACATCGTCTCGGCCAAGCTGGCGCGGCCGGAGATGGAGGCGATCCTGGAGACGGTGCGGCCGCGGCTGTTCGTCGGGGCCGCCCCCGTTCCCGGCCTGGCGACCCTGCCGGGCGGCGAAGACGCGGCGGCCGCCTATCCCGCCGATCCGTTGCCGGAGGTCGTCTCGCCGAACTGGAAGGCGATGACCAGCGGCGGCTCGACCGGACGGCCCAAGGTGATCGTCGACGCCATGCCGGGCCGCTGGAATCCGGAGGACGGATTCCTGCTGCAGCGGCCGGGCGACGTCATCCTCAATCCCGGCCCGCTGTACCACAACGCGCCCTTCCACTGCATCACCATGGGGATGTTCGTCGGCGCCACCATCGTCGAGATGGAGCGGTTCGACGCCCTGCGGGCCCTGCAGCTGATCGAGGCGCACGGCGTCACCTGGGTGACGATGGTGCCGACCATGATGCACCGCATCTGGCGGCTGGGGCCGGAGGTGCTGTCGGACTTCGCCCTGCCCAGCCTGCGTCTGATGCTGCACATGGCCGCCCC
>CAYQPL010000071.1:4863-15714 GCA_964419395.1 uncultured Phenylobacterium sp.
CCTGGCTCAAGGCGGCCTGGATCGACTGGCTCGGCCCCGAGCGGGTGTGGGAATATTACGGCGCCACCGAGGGCGTCGGCTCGACCATGATTTCGGGCGTCGACTGGCTCGAACACCGCGGCTCCGTCGGCCGGGTGCGCGAGGGCTACGAGATGAGGATCCTCGACGGGGAGGGGCGCGAACGTCCGGTGGGCGAGGTGGGCGAGGTCTATTTCCGCCCCGCAGGCGGCCCGGGTTCGACCTACAGCTATCTCGGCAGCACGCCCAACCGCCGGGGCGAGTGGGAGACCATGGGCGACCTCGGCCGGGTCGACGCGGACGGCTACCTCTACCTGTCGGACCGGCGCAACGATCTGATCATCTCCGGCGGCGCCAACATCTATCCGGCCGAGGTGGAGGCGGCGATCGAGGCTCATCCCGCTGTGCGCGGCAGCGCGGTCATCGGCCTGCCCGACGAGGAATGGGGGGCGAGGGTCCACGCCATCGTCCAGCGCACGGCGGAGGCGGAGCTGGACGAGGCGTCTCTGCGCGCCTTCCTGACCGAGCGGCTGGCGCGCTTCAAGCTGCCCAAGAGCATCGAGTTCACCGACGAGGCGCTGCGCGACGAGGCCGGCAAGGTGCGGCGTGCGGCCCTGCGGCAGGCGCGGCTGGCGGAAACGCCCGGGGCCTAGGGGGCCGGCGGGCGCGCCTGTCCCGGCGCGCCCTGCGCCTTGCGGCTGTTGTAGAGGGCGTCGAAGCCCGCGGCCATGAAGGTGACGAACCGCTCGCGCACGGCCTCGAAATCGTCGGAGGCGCAGAGATTGTCCGACAGCCGATCGATGCGGCCCGTGCGCGACAGGATCAGGGTGTAGGCGCCGGAGGTGAACTGGAAGCTCCAGAACAGATCGCGCGGATCGGCGTCGGGCAGGGCCTTCTGGAGCAGGCCGACCAGGCGCAGCACCAGGGGATCGAAATAGACGTCCATCTTCTCCGCCCCGTAGCCGGGGGCGTTGTTCACCTGGGCGAAGATGCGGCCGAAATTGCGCCAGCCCTCGTCGCCGTTGATGTAGACGTCGAAGGCTCCGTCATAATAGGCGCGCAGGGCCCCCTCGACCGTCGGATGGTCGCCGACCTCGGCCTCATAGGCGTCCAGCCCCGCCGTCCGCACCGTCACCGCATACTGGACCCGCCGCTCAAAGACCGCGTCGAACAGCGCCTTCTTGCCGGCGTGGTAGTAGTGGATCAGCGCCGGGTGGATGCCCATGGCGTCGGCCACGTCCTTGATCGTCACGCCGAAATAGCCGCGCTGCGAGAAGAGGTCTTCGGCCGTGTCGAGGATCAGCTTCTCGGTCGCGGCGCGCTGTTCCGCCCGCGTGCGTCGACCCTTGCGTTCCGGCGTAGCCGCCATCTCCTCCAGGCCTCCTGAGCCACCGTCCCCGGCCGCCCGCGCGGCGGCCAGGGGCGCGGACGATGAGGCGGGCGCCCGCCGGGGTCAAGGCGGCCGACGCATTTCATTCATTCACGAGACAATGAGCTTGACCGATTCAATTCATTTAGGGCTAAGTGAATGAATTGAGGCGGCCGCCCAGGGGGACGCCGGAACGTCGAGCGGCGAAGACCGCGACAGGGGAGGACGACATGCGTACACGCCAAAGCCCGAACAAGCTGCGCGCCCTTCACGGCGCCTCGCTGGCCGCCATGGTCATGGTCGCCGGGCCCAGCCTGGCCCAGACCGCCGGCCAGCGGCCGACGGAGCCGTCCGCCGAAGAGGCGGGCGTCCTGCTGGAAGAGATCGTCGTCACCGGCACCAGCATCCGCGGCGTTCCGCCGGTGGGCTCCAATCTGATCAGCGTCTCGCGCGCCGAGATCGAGGCCGTCGGGGCGGCCAACACCCCCGACCTGCTGGCCAGCGTGCCGCAGCTCAACAGCTTCAACACCGCGCCCTCGGCCAGCCGCGACGGCTTCGGTTCGTTCGCGCCGGGCATGCGCGGCCTGCCGTCCAACGCGACCCTGCCGCTGATGAACGGCCACCGCCTGGTGGCCGCGGCCGCCAACGAGACCAATCCGGACTTTCCGCTGATCCCGAACCTGGCGATCGAGCGGGTGGAGGTCGTGGCCGACGGGGCCTCGTCCATCTATGGCTCCGACGCCGTCGCCGGGGTGGTCAACTTCATCACCCGCCGGAACGTCTCCGGCGCCGAGCTCTCGGTCAATTACGGCGTCGGCGAGGGCTACCATTCGGCCAATCTGGGGGCCCTGATCGGCCGCCGCTGGGGGGAGGGCTCCATCCTCGCCGCCTACCAGTACACCGCCAACGACGACATTGTCGGCCGCGACCGCGACTACCGGACGCAGGACTTCCGCCCCCAGGGCGGCATCGACACGCGAGCGGTGAACTGCCCGTCGCCCAACGTGCTGTTCGACTCCTCCGGCTTCGCGGTCAATCACGCCGCGCCGGACCTGAGGCCGAACACCCAGAACTTCTGCGACAACGGGGCCGGCGCGGCGCTCTATCCGAGCTCGGAGATCCACAGCGCCTTCGTCTCCGGCCGGCAGCAGATCGGCGCCTACGCCACCGTCTGGGGCGAGCTGCTCTATTCCGACCGGCGCGACGAGATCCGCGCCGCCCTGCCGGCGCAGGCGGTGGTGATCGGCGCCGCCAACCCCTTCTTCCGCGGCCCGGCCGGCGGTGGCGCGACGAGCTCCTACGTCCTCTTCCGTCCCGACAACCTGGTCGGCGCCGACCACTTCGTGAACACCGACGACAAGCGCGTGGGCAATTCGTCGGTCGGGGTGGATCTGCGGCTGCCCCGCGATTTCGAGCTGAGCCTCTACGGCACCTTCGACTGGGCCGAGAACGTCGCCTTCATCCCCTCGATCAATGCGGCGGCCCTGGCGGCTGCGGCGGCGGGGACCAGCGCCGCGACCGCCCTGGATCCCTATGGGACGGGCACGTCGCCGGCCGTGACCGCGGCGATTCTGAACTCCTCGACCTCGGTGACGATCAACCAGCGCACCGACCTTGGGGCCCTGCGGCTGAGCGGTCCGCTCGCCGCCCTGCCCGGCGGTGAGGTCAAGATCGCCCTGGGCGCGGAGTTCCGCCGCGAGAGCTTCGATCAGGAGGGCTTCGTCGGCGCCACCCCGGTGCCCGAGGCGCTCGAACGCGACATCGCCTCGGCCTATGGCGAAGTCTTCGTGCCCCTGGCCCGCACCCTCTCACTGTCGCTGTCGGGCCGCTACGACGACTACAGCGACTTCGGATCGACCACCAATCCGAAGGTGGGGCTGAACTGGGAGCCGGTGGAGGGCCTGGGCCTGCGCGCCTCCTACGGCCAGTCCTTCCGCGCGCCCGGCGTCCGCCAGGTGGGGGCGACCGTCGGCGCCTACTATCTCACGGCGGCGTCCGCGGCGGTGTCGGCCAACGATCCCACCCGCGGCCTGGCGCAGGTCGACACGGTCTATCTGCTGGGCGGCAACCGCAACCTGGAGCCGGAGGAGGCCGAGACCTACTCCTTCGGGGTGGACTTCAGCCCCACCCTGCTGCCGGACCTGCGGGCGAGCCTGACCTACTACAACATCGAGTACACCAACGTGATCGGCACGCCGCCCACCGCGCTGGTGTTCACCGACCCGACCTTCGCCTCCATCGTCTACCGCAATCCCAGCCAACAGCAGCTGTCGGACCTGCTGTCGCTGGCGGTGCCGGTGAACCTGCCGACGCCCCTGCCGGCGATCGGCAACCTGCTGGACCTGCGGCTGAACAATTTCGGCGTCCGCAAGACCGACGGCCTGGACTTCTTCGTCAACTACCGCTGGCAGACGGGCTTCGGCGCGGTCTATGCGGCGCTCGCCGGCAACCAGGTGCTCAGCTTCGACAGCCAGCAGTCGCCCGGCGCGCCGGTCGCCGACAATCTCAAGCTCGGCGTGCCCCGGCTCACGGCACGGGCCACCCTCGGCGTCACCACCGGGGCGGTGAACCTCACCGGCTTCGTCAACTACCGCGACGGCGTGACCAACAACTTCACCACGCCGACGGGCGTCAGCTCCTACTAGGCCGATCCCTATACGACCGTCGACCTGCGGGCGACCTGGACCCTGCCCGACGACGGCTGGTCGCGCGGAACCGTGCTGTCCCTGCAGGTCAACGACCTGTTCGACCAGGATCCGCCCTTCTTCCCCGCCACCGACGGGATCGGCGGGACCTACAACCCGATCGGCCGCTACGTCGCGCTCAACCTTCGAAAGTCCTTCTGATCGTGGCGTTCCCAGCACCTGACGGCGTCCGGCTCGAGTCGCACGGGTTCGATCCGGCCAGGCTGGCCCGGATCGGCCCGGCCCTGCAGGACTTCGTCGACCGCGGCGAGCTGGCCGGCGTGGTGACCCTGGTCTCCCACCGCGGCGAGATCGTGCAGGCCGAGCAGATCGGCTGGCGCGACATCGAAAGCCGGACGCCGATGGCGGCCGACACCCTGTTCCGCATCGCCTCCATGTCCAAGCCGATCACCTCGGCGGCGGCCCTGATGCTGATGGAGGAGGGCCGGCTCGCCCTTTCCGATCCGGTCACCCGCTGGCTTCCGGAACTGGCCGACCTGCGGGTGCTGCGCGACCCCGCCGGACCGCTGGACGAGACCGAGCCGGCGCGGCGGGACATCACGGTGGAGGACCTGCTCACCCACCGGTCGGGCATCGCCTACGCGCCCTTTTCCGAGGGGCCGATCAGGGCGGCCTACGAACGGGCCCTGGGCGATCCGGGCATGAACCGGATGAGCGTCGATGACTGGCTGGCCGCCCTGGGCGGCCTGCCCCTGGCCTTCCAGCCCGGGGACCGGTTCCACTACGGCCACTCCACCGACGTGCTGGGCTTCCTGATCGGCCGGAGCGAGGGGCGGCCGTTCCGCCAGGTGCTGCAGGAGCGGATCTTCGGTCCCCTCGGCATGGCCGACACCGACTTCTGGCTGCCGCCCGAGAAGCGCGGGCGGCTGGCGAGCCTCTACGCCTATCGGGAGGCCTCGGGCGTCCTGGAGAAGGTGGCGACCGAGATGTACGACGCGCCGCCGGCCTACACGCCGGGCGGGGGCGGCCTGATCTCCTCGGCGCCGGACTACCATCGCTTCGCCCGCATGCTGCTCGGCGGGGGCGAACTGGCGGGGGTGAGAGTGCTGCAGCCGCAGACGGTGCGCCTGATGCAGGAGAACCGCCTGACCCCGGCCCAGCGCCAGGTCCCCTTCGCCGGCATGGACCTGTGGCGCAAGTCGGGCTTCGGCCTCGGGGTCTCCATCGCCGAAGACGTGACCGACAACCCCTATGCCTGCGGCGCGCCCGGCTCGGTGACCTGGCCCGGCGTCTTCGGCACCTGGTGGCAGGCCGACCCGGCCAACGACCTCGTCCTCATCTATCTGATCCAGCATCAGGTGCCGGTGTCGGCCCATTCGGGCTCGACCATCGCCACGGGGCGCGGGGCGGCGGGCCGCAAGGCGCTGCCAGTGTTCCAGCAGGGCGTCTACGGCGCCCTCCGGACGGGGGCGGCCGGGGCCGTCGTCGCCCGATGACCGCCTCGGCAGACCTGGGCGTGCGCGCGGCCGCGGCCCGCGCCGCGCCGCTCACCCGCCGGTTCAAGGCCGCCTACGGCGCCGGCGCCCTGGCCGACGGCGTCGTGTCCGCCGGCTTCGGATTCTTCCTTCTCTTCTATCTGACGGCCGTCTGCGGCATGTCGGGGACGATGGCCGGCACGGCCAAGCTCATCGCCCTGCTCATCGACGGCGTCGCCGATCCGGCCATCGGCCTGGCCAGCGACCGGCTGCGGTCGCGCCTCGGCCGCCGCCTGCCGTTCATGGCCCTCGGGCTCCTGCCGTTCGCCGGCGCCTTCGGCCTGTTGTTCTCCATGCCCGCGGCCCTGACCGGCGCCGCGCAGTTCGCCTATGTCACCGGCTGCCTGGTCGTGCTGCGCCTGTCCCTGTCCTGCTTCGTCCTGCCCTATACGGCGGCGGGGGCGGAGGTGACCGACGACTATGGCGAACGGGCCAGCATCGTCTCCTTCCGGCTGTCGTTCCAGAACGCCGGCATCCTGATCGGCGTGGTCCTCGGCCTCGGCGTCTTCATGAGCGGCGCCGAGGGTCTGCTGGACCGCGACAGCTACCGGCCGTTCGCCTGGGCCTGCGCGGCGGTGATGCTGGGCGCCGGCCTCGTCGCCATCGCCGCGGTCTGGCGGGCCCAGCCGCGGCTGCACGGCCCCGAGGCGGGCGGCGGCTCCTTCCTGGTGGGCTTCGGACGCGAGATGGCCGAGCTGTCGCGCAACCGCTCCTTCCTGCTCCTCTTCGCGACGGTGCTGACCTACTTCCTGGCCTATTCGGCGCATGTCTCCCTGGCGCTGCACGCGAGCCGCTACTTCTGGAGGCTCGACACCACGGCAATCCAGCTGATCCTGCTCAGCAGCACCCTGGGCCCGCTGATCGGCGCCCCGCTCAGCGCCTTCGCCCTGCGGCGCATCGAGAAGCGCACCCTGTCGATCGCGGCCTTCCTGGCCATCGCCGTCTTCCTGATCTGGCCGCCCCTGCTGCAGCTCTACGGGCCGGTCGCGCTGACGCCGCGGGCCGCCACCGCAGTGCTGTTCGTCAACGGCCTGTTCGTCGGGGCCTCGATCGTGGTGGGCGGCATCGGCTTCCAGTCGATGCTGGCCGACACCGCCGACGAGCACGAGTGGCTCTTCGGCGTGCGGCGGGAGGGGCTGTTCTTTTCCGGCCTGACCCTGGCCTACAAGGCCGCCTCCGGCCTGGGGGGACTGATCGCCGGCCTGGCGCTGGACGCCATCCGTTTCCCCGCCGACCTGGCGGCGCAGGGGCCGGGCGCCACCGTGCCGGCCGCCGTCCTGGACAGGCTGGCCCTGATCTCCGGGCCGCTGCCGGCGGCCTTCGCCATGCTCTCGCCGCTGTTCCTGCTGGGCTATCACCTCACGCGGGCCCGGCACGCCCAGATCGTCCGCGACCTCGAGCAGCGCAAGGCGGCCAGGGCCGGCGCCGTCTAGGTGTCGGCTCGCGCGCTGTGGGGGACCCCATCCGGCGGAGGGCTCACGCCGGAAGGGCCCCCGCCGGTTCGCCGGCCGCCGTCTCGGCGGCGGACCAGAAGGCCTCGGCGGCCGGGCTCTGCCGCGCGCGGGGGCGCAGCAGGCGGACGCTCATGGGGATGTCCCAGTCGGCGGCGGCGGCGCTGCGCACCAGCCGGCCGGACTCCAGGTCCGGCGCGACGAGGCTGAGCGGCAGCCAGGCCAGGCCGCGCCCTTCGCGCGCCATGATCAGCAGGACCATGGCGAGGTGGGCCGTGAACACCGTTTCCAGCCGGGCTGCGGGGCCCTCCGCAGCTCGGGTGGCGGCCAGGATGCGGCCCATGCCCGAGGCCGAGCTGAAGGCCAGATAGGCGCTCGGCGCCTCGGCCGAGCCGGGGAGGGGGTGCCGCGGCGCGGTCGCGCCCGGCGCGACGGGCGCGCTGACGGGGACCAGCAGGTCGGCGCCGACCTCGATGGCGCGGAAGGCGCCCTCGTCCAGCTCGCTTCGGGCCGCCGGGTGGTGGTGGCAGAGGATGAACTGGGCCTGGCCGCCAAGCATCAGGCGTTCGCAGTCGGCCATGCTGTCGGTGACGAGGCTGATGTTGGAGGGCGAGACCGCCGCCTGGGATTCCAGCTGCTGCAGCCACGCCGGGAAGAAGGTCAGCGACAGGACGCTGGTGCAGGCGATGCGAAGGCCGCCCGCCGCGCGCGCCGCGACGTCGCGCACCCGTTCGCGGCCGAAGGCGACGCGGCGGACGATCTCCCGGGCGACCGGCAGGAACGCCGCGCCCGCCTCGGTCAGTTCGACCCTGTGGGTGTCGCGGTCGAACAGGGGCGCCCCCAGCCAGTCCTCCAGCATGCGCACGCGGCGGCTGAAGGCCGGCTGGGAGATGTTGCGCGCCACCGCGGCGCGCGAGAAGTTCCGCTGCTCGGCCAGCGCCAGAAAGTCTTCGAGCCAGGCCAGCTCCATTCTCACCCCCTCCGGTCCGGCGCGGAGACTAGCATCGCGGCGCAAGCCCGGTCAGGGAGGCGCTGCAATCTGCGCGCAGTGGTGTATCTGAAGGCCCGGGCCGCGCCCCGCGGCTCGAACGAAAGGAAGGTCGAATGACGGGTGATGGCTGGCTGGCCTCCTTCGAGACGGCGACGTCCGAGCCTTACACGGAGCCGGCGACCTATACCGTCCTGACCCACCTTCGGGAGCAGATCGTCCTGGGCCGCATCCCGCCGGGCGGCAAGCTGCGGGCCGAGGCCCTGGCCAGCGAAATGAACGTCTCGCGCACCCCGGTGCGCAGCGCCCTGGCCGTGCTCTCCGCCGAGGGCCTGGTGAGCTACGGGGTCAACCGCGGGTACACCGTCCAGAGCATGAAGCTGAGCGACATCCTCGACTCGATCGAGGTGCGCGCCCAGCTGGAAGGCCTGGGGGCCCGCCTCTCGGTGGAGATGGGCTGGTCGGCCGATGCGCTGGACTATGTCGACATGACCGTGGCGCGGGGCCGGGCGATCGTCGACGAGGGCCGCTGGTCGGAGGAGATCGAGCGGGACTGGTACGCGCTCAACCGCCTGTTCCACCGTGCGATCCAGCGGGCGCCCGAGAACGGCGTCCTGCGCAACGCCCTGCGGATGACGCTTGTCTATCCGTTGTTCGGCGATGCGGCGCGCCTCTGCCCGGCGGTGGCCGAGCACGTGCCCTTGCGTCTGCGCGAGGTGCCCGACACCCCGCCGGATTTCATTCAGGTCTCGCAACGCGACCACGAGGCGATCGCCGCGGCGATCCGGAACGGCGAGGCCGACGCCGCCGGGGCCCTGATGTCGCAGCACGTGCTGCGCACCAAGCGGCGCCTGCACAGCATCGCCACCCGCTGAGTCCGGCGCGCATCACCTTATGCGCAAGCGGTCTTGGCCCGCCGGCCCCGGGCCGCGCTAACGCACCCCGTTCAAGGGAGGTGCAGCATGACCAACAGGATGCGGCGGGTGGTCGTCACCCAACGGTTCTTCGACGAAGCCGCCATCGCCTATCTCGAGGGCGAGGGATGCGAGGTGGTGATCGCCGACCTTCCCCCGGGCCAGGCGGACGGCGGGCTGGACCATGACCGCCTGGTGCGGATCCTGGCCGGGGCCCAGGGCTGGATCGTCGGACACGCCAAGGTCACGCGCTTCCTGCTCTCGGCCCTGCCGGAGCTGGCCATCGTCTCGCGCCGCGGGGTCGGCTACGAGCGGGTGGACCTGGAGGCCGCCCTCGATCTCGGCCGCGTGGTGACCATCGCCGCGGGCGGCAACGACGCCTCGGTGGCCGACCAGGCCATCGGCATGATGATCGGCCTCGGCCGCCGCTTCCGCGAGGCCCAGGCCCAGATGGCCGCCGGCTCCTGGGCGATCCTCACCGGCACGGACCTCTATCGGAAGACGGTCGGCGTCGTCGGGCTGGGCCGCATCGGCCGCAGCGTGGTCCAGCGCCTGAGCGGCTTCGAGGCGCAGGTGCTGGTCGCGACTTCGCGGCCGGACGCCGACTACGCCGCCCGCACCGGCGCGCGGTTCGTCGACCTGGAGACCCTGCTGGCCCAGAGCGACTACGTCACCGTCCACGCCCCCCTGACCCCGGCCACGAAGCACATGATCGACGCCGGGGCCATGGCGCGGATGCGGCCCGGCGCCTTCCTGATCAACACCGCGCGCGGCGGGCTGGTCAGCGACCGCGACCTGCTGGCCGCGCTGGACTCCGGCCATCTGGGCGGGGCGGGGCTCGACGTGTTTGAGAGCGAGAGCGACCCGGCCATGCGGCCGGTGACCGAGGCGCTGATCGCCCGGCCCGACGTGATCGCCGCCCCCCATGCCGGGGCCTCCACACGCGAGGGCCTGGCCCGGACCAACATGATCGCCGCCCGCTGCGTGGTGGCGGTGCTCAACGGCGAGGACCCGCCGGCCGAATGCGTCGTGGCCGACGGCCGCCGGCCCGAGGTGGCGCGCGCATGACCGGCCGCCCTGCGCCCCGCACCCTCTATGACAAGCTGGTCGACGCCCACACGGTCGTCCGGCTCGACGAGTCCGGCGACACCGTCCTGCTCTATGTCGATCGCAGCGTGCTGAACGAATACACCAGCCCCCAGGCCTTCACGGGCCTGCGCGAGGCCGGGCGCGAGGTCTGGCGTCCGGAGCGGCTCCTGGGCGTGGTCGACCACGTCAACCCGACCGCGCCGGACCGGATCGCCGACATGCCCGATCCGGGCGGGGCGGAGCAGGTGGCCTATTTCGCCCGCAACTGCCGCGAGTTCGGCATCGAGCTCTTCGACATCCTGCACCCCCTGCAGGGGATCGAGCACGTGGTCGCCCCGGAGCTCGGCCTAATCCAGCCGGGCATGGTCGTGGCCGCCGGCGACAGCCACACCACCACCTACGGCGCCTTCGGCGCGCTCGGCTTCGGCATCGGGACCTCCGACATCGAGCACATGCTCGCCACCGCCACCGTGGTCTACCGGCGCCTCTCGCCCATGAAGGTGGAGGTCACCGGGCCGCTGCCGGTCGGGGTCACGGCCAAGGACGTGATCATGGCCCTGATCGGCCGGATCGGCGCGGACGGCGCGACCGGTTGCGCCATCGAGTTCACGGGCGACACCATTGCGGGCCTCAGCGTCGAGGGCCGCATGACCCTCTGCAACATGGCGGTGGAATGCGGCGCCCGCGGCGCCCTCATCGCGCCGGACGACAAGGTGCTGGACTATCTGCAGGGCCGGCCGCGCGCGCCCCAGGGGCCGCTGTGGGGCCCGGCCGCCGCGGGCGGGCGGGGGCGGGGGGGCGGGGGCGGGGGGGGCGGCGGGGGGGGGGTGCGCGACGGGGCC
>CAYQPL010000071.1:15724-17769 GCA_964419395.1 uncultured Phenylobacterium sp.
AGGCCGCCGCGGCCTGGCGGCGGCTGGCGGCGATCCCGGCGCCGCCTACGGGCGGGAGGTCCGCCTCGACGCCGCGGCGATCGAGCCGATGGTCACCTGGGGCACCAGCCCCGACCAGGCCGCCTCCGTGCTCGGCCGGGTCCCCGATCCGGCCGCCGAGGCCGATCCCGGGCGCCGGCGCGACCTCGCCCGGGCCCTGGACTATATGGGGCTGCCGCCGGGCGCGCCGCTGCAGAGCATCCGTATCGACCGCGCCTTCATCGGCTCCTGCACCAATGCGCGGATCGAGGACCTGCGCGACGCGGCCGCCGTGCTGCGGGGGCGGCGGGTGGCCAACGGGGTCCGCGCCATGGTGGTGCCGGGGTCCAGCGCCGTGCGCCGCCAGGCCGAGGCCGAAGGGCTGGACCGCGTCTTCCTCGACGCCGGGTTCGAGTGGCGGCAGTCGGGCTGCTCCATGTGCCTGGCCATGAACGACGACGTTCTGGGCCCCGGCGAGCGCTGCGCCTCGAGCACCAATCGCAACTTCGAGGGACGCCAGGGCGCCGGCGGGCGCACCCACCTGATGAGCCCCGCCATGGTCGCCGCCGCCGCCGTCTGCGGTAGGCTGGCCGACGTCCGCCAGCTGGGAGCCTGAATCATATGGAGCCGTTCGAACGGGTGGAGGGTGTCGCCGCGCCCCTGCCGGCCGCCAATACCGACACCGACGTCATCATGCCCAAGCAGTTCCTGAAGGGCGTCGACCGCAGCGGCCTCGACCGCGGCGCCTTCCACCACCTGCGTTTCGACGACGCCGGCGCGCCCCGGCCGGATTTCATCCTCAACCGGCCGCCCTGGAACGAGGCGCGTGTCCTCGTGACCGGCCCGAACTTCGGCTGCGGCTCCAGCCGTGAGCACGCGGTGTGGGGGCTCTCTCAGCTGGGCGTGCGGGCCCTGATCGGGAGCAGCTTCGGCGGCATATTCTTCGACAACTGCGCCCGCAACGGCCTGCTGGCGATCACCCTGCCGGCCGAAGAGGTGGCCGCGCTGTCGGACCTCGTCGCGCAGCCGCAGACAAGCCGGCTGGCGGTCGACCTGGCGCGCCAGACGATCGAAGGCGAGGGGCTGGTCCTGGGCTTCGCCATCGACGCGCCGCGCAAGCATGCCCTGCTGAACGGCCTCGACGCCGTGGGCCTTACGGCCCGGTTGGGCGGGGGGCCCTTTCCGCCCCCCCCGCCCCCGACGCCGCCTAGTCGAGCTCGACGTCGAGCAGGCGGACGTACTGCTGGCCCCGGTGCATGTCGCGTTCGACCATGCCGCCCTGGGGCTCGGTCCGGGCGTAGGAGATCTTGACCATGCTCAGGCTCTCGACCGGGTATCGCTGGACGAAGGCCGGGTCGGCTCCGAACAGGCGCTCGAACAGCTGCGGGCCGAGCGCCGGGCTCTCGGCGTATTTGCGGAAGTTCTCCGGCCCGTCGAAGAACAGGTCGAAGGTCACCCAGAAGGGGCCGGCGTTCTTGGACCGCACGTGGCGGCAGACGTCCTTAACGGTCGACATAGGTGACGCCCTCCTCGGCCAGATCGATCCAGGCGGTGCGGACGAGCTCCATCGGGTCGTCCACCTCCACCACGTGGTTGAGCTTGAACTCGTAGATCGGTCCGCGCGGCACCTCCGCCGGCGTGAAGGCGAAGCCGTAGCTCGGCAGCTCCTTGTCGCGCAGCAGCGGGAAGTGGAAGAAGTAGGCGTTGCAGGCGTTGGCGATCTGGGTCGCCAGTTCCTGGGTCTCGGCGGTGGCGATGAACAACACGCCCACCTCCCGCGGCGGCGGCGTGTCCGGCGGCGGGCTGTCCCCGGAAACCGCGTTCCAGCCGTAGAGGCGCAGGGAGATGTGGAAGTCGCCGGCCGCCTCGCCGACGGCCCGTCGCGTGCGCTGATAGAGGGCGTGCAGCAGCTTGTCGTGGAACTCGTCCAGCCGGCCGAGAACCTCCGGATCCTGGATCCCGATCAGCATGATGGTCTGGAAGCGGCCGGCGGCGGCGCCCTCCAGCTTCATCGTGTAGGGCTGCGG
>CAYQPL010000072.1:0-1561 GCA_964419395.1 uncultured Phenylobacterium sp.
GCGAACTCGTACGCGGCGTGCTGGGCGGCCTGCGCCGCCGCTAGTGGGTCGTCGCCGGCGCGCCGGCGGCCTGGCGGACGATGGCGCTGAGCTGTTCGGCGCGGAAGGGCTTGCGCAGGATCGGCCAGGACTCCGCTTCCTGGGCCTCGGCCAGCTTGTCCCCGCCATAGCCGGTGGTCAGCACGACGGGCAGGTCCGGCCGGTCGGCCCGCACCTTGCGGGCCAGGTCCACCCCGCTGACCCCGCCCGGCATGACGATGTCCGAGAGCACGAGGTCGAAGGCGGCGTCGGCGTCCAGGCGGCGCAGGGCCTCGGCGCCGTTGACCGCGCTCTCGACGCGGCAGCCGAGATCCACCAGCAGGCTCTCGGTCACGGCGCGCACCGCGTCGTCGTCCTCCACCAGCAGGATCCGCAGCCCCGCCGCCGGCGCCGCCGCGACCGGGTCGGCCGGCCCGGGCGGCGGGAGCGGCGCGGCCTCGGCCGCCGGCAGGAAGAGGATCACGCGGGTGCCCTCGCCGGGCGTGCTCTCCACGTCGACGGCGCCGCCGACCTGGCTGACGAAGCCGTAGACCTGGGCCAGGCCCAGCCCCGTGCCTTTGCCCGTCTCCTTCGTGGTGAAGAACGGCTCGAAGCCCCGCGCCAGCACGTCGGGCTCCCTGCCGGCGCCGGTGTCGCTGACGCAGCGCCGCACATAGTCGCCGGCGCCCAGGCCCGGCGCCTCGCCCTCGGACACGGCGATGCGGCGGGCCTCGATGCGGATTTCCCCGCCGGGCGGCGTCGCGTCGGCGGCGTTGACCACCAGGTTGAGCAGGGCGGCCTCGAACTGCGCGGCGTCCAGGCGGGCGGCGCCGACCTCCGGACCGCAGTCGACCACGAGGCTCACCGCCTCGCCCACGGCGCGCCGCACCAGCGGCTCGATCTGCTCGACGAGGCGGGCCACCTCCAGAACGTCCAGCCGCAGCTCCTGCCGGCGCGAGAAGGCCAGCAACTGCCGCGTCAGGCGCTCCCCGCGCCGCCCGGCCGACAGCGCCGCCTCGCCGATCCGCGTCACCCGCGCCGTGTCGGCCGGGTTCTTCAGGATGATGTCCAGGCCGCCGATGATGACGGTCAGCAGGTTGTTGAAATCGTGGGCGACGCCGCCGGGGAGCCGGCCGACCGGCTCCAGGCGCTGGGCCTGGGCGAGCGCCGCCTCGGTGCGCGCCCGCGCCTCCAGGCTGGCCTCCAGCTCGCGGGTGCGCTCGGCCACCCGGGCCTCCAGGTCGTGGCGGGCCTCGACCACCTCGGTGACGTCGGAGGCCGAGCCGAACCACCGCCGGACCGCGCCGTCCTCCTCGCGCAGGGCGGAGATGCGGCCATGGAACCAGCGCCACGCGCCGTCGGCGCGGCGGATGCGGAAGTCGATGCTGAAGGGCAGAGCCTCCTGCGTCGACTGCCGCCAGGCCTCGGCGACCGCGTCGCGGTCCTGCGGATGGACGGCCTCGAGCCAGCCCTCCCCCAGATGGGCGGCGCCGTCCACGCCCGTGAAGCTCTGCCACTGGGGACTGCCATAGTTCCAGCGGCC
>CAYQPL010000072.1:1571-5545 GCA_964419395.1 uncultured Phenylobacterium sp.
GTCCACATCAGCTGGGGCAGGGAGTCGACCAGGGCGCGGATGCGCGCCTCGCCGACGCGCAGGGCGATGTCGGCGGCGCGCTGTTCGGTGATGTCGCGGAAGATCGAGGCCACGCCCTCGCCGACCGGCATGGTGCTGGAGCGGATCCAGTGCTCCTTGCCGTCGATGACGCGGCGGACCTCCACGTCGTCGGCCTCGGTGCGGGCGAGCGCGGCCTTCAGGCGCTCGAACATCTCCCGGCCGGTCTCGTCGGGAAAGATCTCCAGCACGCGGCGGCCGACCAGGGACGCGACCCCCGCCGGGGCCATGCGCTCGGCGGCCGGATTGGCGTAGACCCAGACGAAATCCACCACCTCGCCGTCCTGGCGCACGGGATCGAGGATGACGAAGCTGTCGCGGGCCGTCTCCTGGGCGATGCGGAAGCGCTCCTGGACGGTGGCTCCGCGCTGCAGCGCCACGCGGATCGGCTTGGCGATACCGACGGTCAGCAGGGCGGTCAGGAAGAAGATGACCAGGGAGGCCAGGCCGGCCGACCAGAACAGGGCGACCATCAAGGCGCTCAGCAGGACGGCGGCGAACCCGCCGCGGCCGCCCGCCACCAGGGTGGCGAACAGGACGGCGGGATAGAAGAACATGTAGGCCTTAGGCGCCTGGAGCAGGCGCTCCAGCGCCGCTTCGAGCAGGCCGGCGGCCCCGACCGAGGCCAGAACCAGGCCATAGGCGGTGGCCGGCCGTTTGGCGGCCGTGACGACCCGTTGGGCCCAGGTGGCCATCATGACGCTACGCTACCCCCGCGAGGGCTTCCGACTACTCAAGCCGGGACTGTGGCGCCATGTCGCAGCCGGGGGAAGCCCCGGCTGCGCATTGAAGGTCGCCGGCTCAGCGCGGCGGCATGCGGATGGCGCCGTCCAGGCGGACGTGCTCGCCGTTGAAATAGCCGTTGCGGACCATTTCCAGGGCCAGGGAGGCGTACTCATCGGCGTTGCCCAGCCGCTTGGGGAACGGCACGGAGGCGGCGAGCGCCGCCTTCACGTTCTCCGGGGCGGCGTTCATCAGCGGCGTGTTGAAGATGCCCGGCAGGATGGTGTTGACCCGGATGCCGTCGTTCATCAGGTCGCGGGCGATGGGCAGGGTCATGCCGACCACGCCGCCCTTGGAGGCGGAATAGGCGGCCTGGCCCACCTGGCCGTCGACGGCGGCGACCGAGGCGGTGCTGACGATGACGCCCCGCTCGCCGTCTTCCATCGGATCCAGCAACAGCATGCCCTGGGCCGACTTGGCGATACAGCGGAAGGTGCCCACGAGGTTGATCTGGACGATCTTCTCAAAGATGGCGATCGGGTGGGACTTGGTCTCGCCCGTGTTCTTGTCGCGGCTGGCCGTCTTGGCGGCGAAGCCGGTGCCGGCGCAGTTGATCAGGATGCGCTCCTGGCTATGGGCGGCGCGGGCCTTTTCGAAGCCGGCGTTGACCGCCTCGTCGTCGGTCACGTCGACCTTGCAGAAGACGCCGCCGATTTCCTTGGCGACCGCTTCGCCCTTGTCGGCGTTCATGTCGAAGATGGCCACCTTCACCCCATGCGAAGCCAGGGCTCGGACCGTGGCTTCGCCGAGGCCCGAGGCGCCGCCGGTGACCACGGCGGCGACGGAGGAATCGAGTTTCATGGACGCTACGCCTCCCGTTGCGTTTAAATGTTCCAATCCAATCGCTGCCTTAGCCCGATGAACGCCGAGACCAAAGCATCACCCCACGTCAAGGATCGCGGATTTGATCCGCGGAAGGCGCTGGACCCCCGCAAGGCCCTCGTTCCCGCCACCGTGCGGGTGAACGAGGAGCGGGTGCGCCGGGGCTTCTGGCCCAAGATCGTGCGCACGGCCTCGCGCATCCCCTTCGCCGCTGACGCCCTGTCGGTCTGGTACTGCGCCCGCGATCCGGCGACGCCGCCGGCCGCCAAGGGCATGATGCTGGCGGCCCTGGCCTATTTCGTCATGCCCGCCGACGCCATTCCCGACGTGCTGGCGGCTGTCGGCTTCACCGACGACGCGGCCGTCTTCGCCGCCGTCCTGGCCCTGCTCGGACGCAATGTGAAGCCCCGCCACAAGGCCGCCGCCCGGGACTTCCTCGATCACCTCGGCGAGGCGAAGGACGGGTAGTCAGCCCTCGGTCCGCGCGCCCCTGGCCATGGGCGGCGTCTGGCCAGCCTTGCCGCGCTTGGCGATCTGCTGTTCGCGCCAGGTGATGAAGAGGGTCGAGACGACCACGACGCCGGCCCCGGCCAGGGTCCAGACCGTCGGGATCTCGTCGAACAGCAGGAAGCCCGCCGCGGCGGTGAAGACCAGGCGGATATAGTCGATGGGCGCCATGGCCCCGGCGTCGCCGATGGACATGCCCTTGATGTAGAAGCCCTGGGTCGCCGTGCCGATGACGCCCATCAGGCAGAGCAGCAGCAGGTCGATGGGCTCGGGCCAGCGCCAGACGAAGAAGGCGCCGGGCAGAGAGAAGACGAGTCCCAGGGTCGCGGCCCAGACCAGAAGGACCATGGGCGAGTGGTCGCGCGTCATCACCTTCATGCCGGTGATGGTCAGCGCGAACAGGAAGGACGAGGCCAGCATGGCCGCCGCCGGCCAGCCCACCGCGAAATCGCCGCCCGCGCCCGGCCGGATCATCAGCAGCACGCCCAGGAAGCCGACCACGGCGGCCCCGATGCGCAAGGGGCCCACCGGCTCGCGCACCACGAAGGCGGCCAGCGGCACGAGCCACAGGGTGCGCGTGAAGGACAGCGCATTGGCGTCGGCCAGCGGCATCTTCTGGAAGGCGTAGAAGGACAGGATCATGCCCAGCGTCCCGGCCGCCGAGCGGAAGAGCAGGATGCCCGGCCGGGTGGTCCGGAAGGCGTCGCCCCGCTTGGCGAGGATGACGGGGATCAGGATCGCGAAGCCCGCCACCTGCCGGTAGAAGGTCTGCAGGGCGGCCGGATAGTCGTCGCCCAGGAACTTGATCAGCGTCGTCATCGCCGTGAAGCCGAGCGCCGAGGCCAGCATCCACAGGGCGCCATGGACATTGGGCGCCAGGCCCGGCTTCGACGGCGAGGACGCCTCGCTCACGAGGCGGTCGCGGGCAGGTCGCCGCCGAACATCTGGGCGAAGGGCGAGGGCGCGGTGGTGTCCCACGAATGGCGTCCGCCGACGGTGATGCCGCCGTCGACCACCAAGTGCGTGCCGCTGACGAAGGCCGAGGCGTCGCTGGCCAGATAGAGGGCGGCCTGGGCGATGTCGTCGGGAATGCCGGCCTTCGGAATCGGCTGCACCGAAGCGGCGTGCTGCTCGACCTGGGCGGCCATCTGGTCGGCGACCTCGCGCGGCAGGCCCAGCGTCGCCCCGAAGATCGAGGTGGCGATCAGGCCCGGGCAGATGGCGTTCACCCGCACCTTCTGCCGCGACAGCTGGGCGGCGGCCACGCGGCTCATATGGATGACGCCCGCCTTGGCCGTGGAATAGGCGATGGGGCCGAAACCGGCCTGCAGGCCGGCGATGGAGGCGGTGTTGATGATCGAGCCGCCGCCGCGGGCGATCATCATCGGGGCGGCGTGCTTCATGCCGAGCGCCGGGCCGCGGACCAGGATGGAGAAGATCCAGTCCCAGCCCTCGGCGGTCACCTCGGTGATGGCGCCCATGTGGTCGGAGATGCCGGCGTTGTTGAAGAGGATGTCGAGCCCGCCATACTCGCTCTCGGCGAGCTTCAGGGCGCCGACGATGTCGTCCTCGGAGGTCACGTCGCAGTGGGCGTAGCGGACGGCGCCGGAAAAGCGCTTCTCCAGCATGGCGCCCTTCTCGTCCTGGATGTCGGCGGCCACCACCTTGGCGCCCTCCGCCACGAACAGCTCCACCGTACCCAGGCCGATGCCGGAGCATCCCCCGGTGATCACCGCCACCTTGCCGTCCAGACGCCCCGCCATGACCTTCTCTCCTCCCTTGCG
>CAYQPL010000072.1:5555-15758 GCA_964419395.1 uncultured Phenylobacterium sp.
GTGTTTGTGATCAGCGATCAGTAACCGCCGGGCGGGGTTCAGTCGAGAGTGACGACGACCTTGCCCATGGCCTTGCGGCTGCCCAGGTGGGCGATGGCGTCGGCGCCCTTCTCCAGGGGGAAGCGCTCGGACACGTAGGGCTTGATCTTGCCGGCCGCATAGAGGTCGAGCAGTTCCTGCACGCTCTGCGCAAAGGCGGCCGGATCCTTGGCCGCCCAGGTGCCCCAGAAGACGCCGACGATCTCGCAGCCCTTCAGCAGGGTCAGGTTCAGCGGGATCTTCGGGATCTCGCCGGCGGCGAAGCCGATGACGAGATAGCGGCCTTCCCAGGCGATGGTGCGCAGGGCCGGCTCGGCGTAGTCGCCGCCCACGGCGTCGTAGATCACGTCGAAGCCGCCCTCGCCGGCCACCGACTTGAAGAGCTCCGACAGCTTCTTCTGGCCGTCGCGGTCGAAGGGCCCGCGGCCGTAGACCACGCCCTCGTCGGCGCCGTGCGTCTTGGCCAGGTCGACCTTTTCCTGGCTGGAGCAGGCGGCGACCACGCGCATGCCCATGGCCTTGCCCAGCTCCACGGCCGCCAGGCCGACGCCGCCGGCCGCGCCCAGGACCAGCAGGCTCTCGCCGGCCTTCACCCGGCCGCGGTGCTTCAGGGCGTGGTAGGAGGTGCCGTAGGTCAGGATGAAGGCGGCCGCCTCGTCATGGGGCATGGCGTCGGGGATCTTCCACAGGCGGTTAGCCGGCAGGGCCACCTTTTCCGCCATGCCGCCCCAGCCGGTGTTGGCCAGGATGCGGTCGCCGACCTTCACATTGGTGACGCCCTCGCCGACCGCCTCGATGACGCCCGACAGCTCGCCGCCCGGGGCGAAGGGGCGCGGCGGACGGGCCTGGTACTTGTCCTCGATCATCAGCACGTCGGGGAAGTTGACGCCCACGGCCTTGACCGCGATCAGGGCCTGACCCGCCTTGACGTCCGGCTCGGGAATGTCCTCGACCACCAGGGTCTCGGGCCCGCCCGTCACCTTGCTCAGCACCGCCTTCATGTCGCTCTCCCGCGTCTCGTTCCTGAGGATTGGCGCGGACGCTAGCCCAGGCCTTTCCGGTGCGGAAGATCGCAGACGAACATTTGTTTGAGCGCGCCGGCGGCGGTGCGGCGCCGGCGCGAGTTGGACGTGCGGCGGCCATCGCCTATATTGGCGGACTTCCCAGCCAGCGAGACTTCAAGCCTTGGGCGTCACCCTCGACCTTTCGCGCGCCGCGACCGGCGCTGCGCCGATCCTGCCGAACCTCTCGGGCCTCACCCGCCCGCAGCTGGCGGCTGCGCTGGTCGAGGCCGGCGTGGTGAAGCCGGAAAAGGCCAAGATGCGGGCGAGCCAGCTCTGGCGCTGGATCCACCACTATGGCGTCACCGACTTCGCCGCCATGACCGACGTGGCCAAGGAGACCCGCGCGGCCCTCGCCGAAGCCTTCACCCTGGCCCGTCCCGAGGTGGTGGAGCGCCAGGTCAGCCGCGACGGCACCCGCAAGTGGCTGATCCGCATGGCGCCGGGGATCGAGGTCGAAACCGTCTACATCCCGGATGTCGGCCGCTCGGGCGCCCTGTGCGTCTCCAGCCAGGTGGGCTGCACGCTCAACTGCACCTTCTGCCACACGGGCACACAGGCGCTCGTGCGCAACTTGACCGCGGCCGAGATCGTCGCCCAGGTCCAGGTGGCCCGCGACGACCTGGAGGAGTGGCCGAGCCCCAAGGAGGACCGCCGGCTCTCCAACATCGTCTTCATGGGCATGGGCGAGCCGCTCTACAATCTCGAAAACGTCGCCGCGGCCATCGACATCATCGCCGACAACGAGGGCATCGCCATCTCGCGCCGGCGGATCACCGTCTCGACCTCGGGCGTGATCCACGAGCTGCAGGCCCTGGGCGAGCGCACCCAGGCCATGCTGGCCATCTCGCTGCACGCCACCAACGATCCGCTGCGCGACCAGCTCGTGCCGCTGAACAAGAAGTATCCCATCGCCCAGCTGATGGACGCCATCCGGGCCTATCCGGGCCTGTCCAACGCCCGGCGGGTGACCTTCGAATACGTGATGCTGAAGGGCGTCAACGACAGCCCCGCCGAGGCCAAGGCGCTGCTCAACCTGATCAAGGGCATTCCGGCCAAGATCAACCTGATCCCCTTCAACCCGTGGCCGGGCTCGCCCTACGAGTGCTCGGACTGGGGGACGATCGAGACGTTCGCCGCGGTTCT
Source organism: uncultured Phenylobacterium sp. (assembly GCA_964419395.1). Lineage (GTDB taxonomy): Bacteria > Pseudomonadota > Alphaproteobacteria > Caulobacterales > Caulobacteraceae > Phenylobacterium. Next base: position 7,802 of record CAYQPL010000072.1, read on the forward strand.
GAACCGCGCCGGCTACGCCTCGCCCATCCGCCCCCCGCGGGGACGCGACATCCTGGCCGCCTGCGGGCAACTGAAGTCCGAGAGCGAGAAGATGCGCGCCAGCGAGCGGCGCCGGCTCGCCCTGGAGGCGAAGGACGCACCTGCCGCCTGAACCGCTTGCCCCTGAGGGCCGCAGGCATGCTAACCAAGCCCCTCCGCCCAAGGCCAAGTGAGCGTTCCGATGCCCCCAGAGCTTCAGTCCCCGGAAATCCAGGCCTTCGCCATGGGGTTTCCCACCACCCTGCTGCACGCCGGCGTGGCCATACTGATCCTGTTCCTGGCCGCGGCCCTCTACGTCCTGCTGACGCCGCACAAGGAAGTGGCCCTGATCCGCGAAGGCAACGCCGCGGCGGCCGTGTCCCTGGGCGGGGTGCTGGTCGGCCTGGCCGCGCCGCTCGCCCTGTCGCTGAACTCCTCCACCTCGCTGATCGAAATCTGCGTCTGGGGGGTCTCGACGGTGATGGTCCAGCTGCTCGTCTTCCGCCTGGTCGACATCATGCTGCGCGGCCTGCCGCAACGGATCCAGGACGGCGAGGTGGCCGCCGCGGCCCTGCTGGTGGGCGCCAAACTCGCCACCGCCCTGATCCTGTCGGCGGCCGTGGCGCCCTGACCGGCTGATGCACTTTCCCCGCCTGCCCGACTGGCTGGTCTACGCCTCGGTCGTCCTGGCCCTGCTGATCTCGGCTATCGGACGCCAGGAGCGCGCCGACGCCCCGCCGCCCCCGCCCCCGGTGCCGGGCGAGGAAGGGCTGCCGCTCGGGCCGGCCTCGCCCTTCGATCCCGCCGTCGTGGTCGACGTGCCGACCCAGGCCGAGCCGGGCGCCGGCACGGCCTTCTCCGTCTCCGACGACGGCGTCTGGATCACCGCCCGCCATGTGGTCGACGGCTGCACCCAGGCCGCCATCATGGTCGCCGACGGCCGCGGCGTGGACGCCCAGGTCTTCATCGATCCCCGCGGCGAGGCCGCCATCCTGGTGACCGAGGGCGGCGCGCCGGCCCTGCCGCTCGGCCTCGACCAGACCCTGCGGCGCGGCGACCGCGCCTATCATCCCGGCTTTCCCCAGGGCCAGCCGGGGGAGGCCACCTCGCGCCTGCTGGGCCGCGAGAACCTGGTCATCCGCGGCCGGGGCGCGCGCACGGAGTCGGTGCTGGTCTGGGCCGAGACCGGGCGGACGGACGGGCTGACCGGAACCCTGGCGGGGCTCTCCGGCGCGCCGGCCCTCGACAGCGCCGGCCGCGTGATCGGCGTGACGGTGGCCGAGGCGCCGCGGCGGGGCCGCATCTACACCACCGCCCCGGAGACGGTGCTGACGGCGCTGACCGCCTCGGGCCGGCGGCCGGCCAACTTCGCCATGGGCGAGCCGGTGACGCCGGAGAACTATGGCCGGGTGGCCGACAATCTGCGCCGCGATCTGCGGGGCGCCCAGGTGATCTGCCTGGCCGCCGAGCCGTCCGGTCCGGCGGCGGGGGCGGACGCCGGCGCGGCGGCCGAAACGCCTGTCCCCATGCCGGCGCCCGAGGCCAGCGGCGAGGGCCCGGCCCCCCTGGCCGAACCGCCGGCGGCGCCTCAGCCGGCGGGTTCCGACTCCGCGCCCTGAGCCGGCGCCGCGGCCTCGCCCTGGCGGCGGGCGACGGCGAAGGCCAGCACGATGCCCCCCGCGCCGATGGCGGCCGAATAGAGGAAGAAGAGGATATAGCCCGAGCCGAGGGCGGCCGGGCTGACGCCCGACTTCTCCATCGCGCCCGCATAGGCCTCCGGCGGCAGGCCGGCGAAGAGCCCCTTGAAGGCGGCGATGGGGCCGCCCTGGTCGGCGGCGGCGGCCGACCCCTCCACGATGCGTCCCGACTGCGAGGCGAGCAGCTTGCCCGGCAGGGAGTAGAAGGACGAGAAGACGGCGTACTGCGTCGCCGTGAAGCCCTGGCCCGTCAGGCTCGACATGTAGGCGATCAGGCAGGTGCCGGCGAAGCCGCCGGCGATGTTGTCGACGCCGATGGCCACGAACAGGGCCGGCAGCCACGCCCCCTTCACCGCCAGCCAGGCGAAGACCAGGTTGCTCAAGGGTCCGGCGAAGGCGCCGATGACCATGGCCTTGATCAGGCCGAAGCGGGCCACGGCGAGGCCGCCCAGGAAGACGCCGGCCATGGACATGACGACCCCGAACACCTTCCGCACCTCGGCCACCTCGGTGAGGGTGAAGCCCAGGTCGAGATAGAAGGGCGTCATGATGTTGAGCACGAAGTCCGCCAGCCGGTAGAGGCAGATCAGGGCCAGGATCAGGGCCGCCGCGCCCCGGTAGCGGGCGAAGAAGTCGCGGAACGGGTCGAACAGGGCGGTGGAGAGATAGATCCCCGGCCGCGTCCGGAAGCCGGGGATCGGACAGGCGGCCAGCACGATCAGCCCCGCGCCGGCGATCACCGCCCCCACCTGCAGGAAGACGTTCCAGGGCTTGGCGGTCCAGGCGGCGGCCAGCTGTTCGGCCATGCCCCCCTGGCCCAGGCCGTTCAGCACGGCGGCCAGCAGGTCCGCCGATCCGGCGAGGCCGGACCCCAGGACGACGGCGCCGCCCACCACCAGGGCCAGGCGCGCCAGCCATTCGGGGATCTCCAGGGCGGGGCGGGCGGGGACGCCCTCCAGGTCGATGGCGCGGATCTGGTGCTCGGTCTCGCGCGGGGCGCCCAGGACGCCGGCCACGCCGACCAGCATCAGGGCCGCCATGACGAGGTAGGAGACATTCCAGGAATACTGCTCCGCCAGGACCAGGGGCACGGCGCCGGCGACGATGATGGCGATGCGGTAGCCCCACTGATAGGCCGCGGCCATCGCGCCCTGCCGCGTCTCGCCCGCCGCCTCGATGCGCCAGGCGTCGATGACGATGTCCTGGGTGGCGCCGCCGAAGGCGACGAGCACGGCCAGCAGGGCCATGACCCCCAGGCTGGTGGCGGGGTCGCCGCCGGCGACGAGCCAGAGCCCGATCATGATCGCGACCTGCGCCACCAGCATCCAGGACCGGCGGTGACCGAGCCTCGCCGTGAGGCCGGGGATCCGGGTCCGGTCGACCAGGGGCGCCCAGAGGAGCTTCATGGAATAGGCCAGCGTCGCCAGCGAGAAGACGCTGATCACCTGCAGCGACAGACCCGCCTCGCGCAGCCAGGCCGACAGGGTGTCGAAGATCAGCAGGTTGGGCAGGCCGGACGCGAAGCCCAGGGCCAGCATGATCAGCGACCGCCGCTCGCCGTAGACGGCGAGGGCCGAAAGGATGCTGCGCTTTTCGGCCGGAGCCGCGCTCTCGCTGGACATGGACCCTCCCCTGTCGCGGAGCGGCGGGCCCCGTCGGTCAGGCGAACTTGGCGCGACGCGGGGCGGCCGTCCAGACCGGCGCGTCGGCGGCGCCGGCGCGGGCCCAGCGGGCGAGCGCCTGGCGCAGGGCGTCGGCGGCCAGCGGCTTGACCAGGAAGTCGTTCATCCCCGCGGCGAGGCAGGCGTGGCGATCCTCCTCGAACGCGTTGGCGGTCAGGGCGACGATGGGGGTGGCGAGGCCTGCGCCGCGTAGGCGGCGGGCGGCCTCGTCGCCGGGAAAGTCCGGCAGGCGCATATCCATCAGGACGAGGTCGTAGCCGCCCGCCGGGGCGGCGGTGACGGCTTCGCCGGCGGTCATCACATGGTCGACGGCGCAGCCCTCGCGCGGCAGCAGGGTGCGGGCCAGCAGGGCGTTGACCGGATTGTCCTCCACCAGGAGGACCCGCGCGCCCGGCGCGGCGGCCGGGGCGACGCGATCATCCTCACCGGCCGCGGTCTGGCCGGGAGTCGCCTCCAGCGCCGCCAGGACCCGCTCGGCGAGGGAGGCCCGGCGCAGCGGCTTGATCAGATAGCCGCCGAAGCCCGAGGCGCGGTAGCGGGCGATGCGGTCGCGCTCCTCCGGGGCCAGCATGATCAGGGCGGGGCGGTCGAAGGGACGGCGCACCTTGCGGCCGCCGCGCCCCAGAGCGTGGTCGACCAGCAGGACGTCCCGCGGGCCGGTGAGCGGCAGGATCGCCTCCACGTCCTCCGCCGCCACCGCCGGCCCGCCGCAGGCGGCGACCTGCCGGACCGCGGCGGCGCGGAGCACCGGATTGGGCGAGGCCACGCCGACGGTCAGGCCGGCCAGGGGCGCGGACGCCGCGGCCGGCGAATGCGCCAGCGGAACGGTGAACCAGAAGGCGGCGCCGCCCGTCTCGGCGCGGTCGACGCCCACCTCCCCGCCCATGGCCTCGGCCAGGCGGCGGGCGATGGCCAGGCCGAGCCCCGAGCCGGTCAGCTGGTGGCTGGGGTCGGACTGGGCGAAGGCCTCGAAGATCAGGTCGCGGGCCGCGTCGCTGACGCCGGGGCCGCTGTCGGCGACGGTGAAGCGCCAGCGACCGTCCCCGGCCGGCTCGGCGGAGACCAGCACGCCGCCGGCGGCGGTGAACTTGATGGCGTTGCCCGCGAAGTTCAGCAGGATCTGGCGCAGCCGACCCTCGTCGCCCATGACCTCGCCGGCGTCGGCCGGCGCGGCCCAGGCGATCTCCAGCCCCTTTTCATGGGCCCGGGGGCTGAGCAGTTCGCAGACCGAGCGCAACAGCGCCTCGATCTCCACCGGGGCCGGGCGGAGCTCGACCTTGCCGGCGCCCAGGCGGGCGAAGTCGAGCAGCTCGTTGACCAGACCCAGCAGGTGTTCGCCCGACTCCCGCATGGCCGAGACATAGGCGCGCTGCTCGGCGCTCAGGCGGGTGCCCTCCAGCAGACGCGCCATGCCCAGCACCCCCGACAGCGGCGTGCGGAACTCGTGGCTCAGCGCCGCCAGCTGCTCGGTGCTGATGCGGTCGTCGGCGTGGCGATCGGCGGGTTCGTCCATGGGGCGAGACTAGGCCCGCGCGATTTAACGCCGCGTCAAAGGCGCGCGCGGCGCCTAGTCCTTGCCCATCTCGCGGGCCAGGGCCAGCAGGGCCTGCCGCGCACGGGGCCGGCGGACGGCGCGGAAGGCCTCGAGCATCTCCATGGCGCCGGGCGTCATCAGGGCGGCGAAGGCCTCGTCGGACGGCGCGCCCTCGCCGGCGTCCTCCCCGACCAGCCAGCTGACCGAGGTCTGCAGCGCCCGGGCGGCGGCGACCAGGGTGGAGCCGGAGATGCGATTGGCGCCGCGCTCGTACTTCTGGACCTGCTGGAAGGAGACGCCGAGCCGCGCGGCCAGGTCCGACTGGCTCATGCTCAGGGAGCGGCGGCGGGCGCGCACGCGCGCCCCGATGGCGCGGTCCATGGGATCGAGGCCGTCGGCGTCTCGGTCGGTCATCTGGGTCTCCAATGCAACGCTCAACCTGTGAGCGATCTCTTCGACCCGCTATACGGACGCCGCAGCCTTGTGGACGCAGGCGCGAGCTTGGCGTGTAGTAGGGAGGCCGAAGGGGCCAGCGTCATGGACGAGAAGGTCGAACTGCTGACTGCGCGCGAGAGGGAGTGCCTGCGTCTGGTCGACCGGCACTTCAGCTCCAAGCAGATCGCCCGCGAACTGGGGATGTCGAAGACCTCCGTCGACACCTATTGCGATCGCGCGCGGCGCAAGCTGGGCGTCACCGACCGCTATCACGCCGCCCGCCTCCTGGCCGATCACGAACGGGCCGACCACGAACGGGCCGATCCTGTCCTGACCGCGTCAGGACAGGACGCGGTCAGGACAGACGCCGGCGGCCCTTCGTGGTCGGGGCGGGCCTCGTCAGGAGGCAAGACCGATGATGCACTGGAACGACAGCGGGATGGATCGCCGCGCCGCCAAGGCGGCGGTGAACCGGGCGCTCCATCTCCGACAGGAGATCGAGGCGTTCGAGACAAGGTGGCCGACGCCCTCGCCGCCGGCGGCGTCGACGCCCAGCTTTTCGTGGGACCAGCTGGCGCGCCAGCTGGCCGACCTGGCCGCCTCGCCCGCCCAGGCGGAAATGGCCCAGCACCTGGTGTCGGCCACCCGCAAGCTGGCGGCCTTCAAGCCGCCGGAGATGGTTCTGCGCGAGATCCTGTGCCTGACCTGGGTGCTGCTGGACGAGAACTTCCACCCTGGCGAAGCGGTCGAACAGATGGCCTAGGCCCGGCCGCACGGATCGGCCTGATCCTCGCCATCGCCTTCGGGGCCGCCATGGCCTTCGGGGCCGTGCTGGCGGGGCTGCAGGCCCTCACCACCCTGATCTGACGCCGCGCTGCGGCGCGCTTTCCCCGACCCCTGCAGATTCCGCGGCTGCGCCGCGGAAAGGAGACCCCCATGCTCAAGCAACGCCGCCTCTATGCCGACCAGGTCGCCGCCAGCCTCTTCGAGGCGGAGCGGGCCATCGACGCCGCCCTGGCCAAGACCGCCGCCCTGGCCGGCGTCATGCCCGCCCTGCGCGCCGAGGCGGGCCTCTCGGCCCTGATCGGCCAGGAAGCCGTCGAATGGACCAGCCGCTCCATCGCCGCCCTGGCCGAGGCGCGGCGGGCCGTGGTCGAGGCCCACCGGGAGCTTGGCGCGGCCCAGAAGCAGATCGGCCTGGGCGCCGTCCTCTATGGCGACGGCGCGCCCAAGCCGAACGACGCGGTCCGGGCGCCCGCCTTGCGCTCGGTGGACGGCGCGGCCGCCTGACCCTCCCGGCAGGCCGGCGAAGCGTCCGTTCCGCGCGTAGTGGCGCTCCCCCGCCTTTCCGCGCGCCGCGGCCTCTGCCACCCTGCCGCCGGGCGCGCGGGTTCGGCCCGCCCCCGACGGTCCGCCGCGGCTGCGGTCATGAGGAGCGCATGTACTTCGCCGTCCTGCCGCAGCAGATCTGGTTCGTCCTGATGACGGCGGTGTCGGTCGCGGCCCTGTGGGGCGGCGGGCCGCCCGAGCGTCGCGCGGCGCTGGCCAATCTCGCCGCCTGGTTCCTCACGCCCCTGGCTTATCTGCCGGAGGCGCGCCTGCAGGGCGGCGTGCTGGCGGTGGACGTCCTCTTCCTGGCCTATCTGCTCTATCTGGCCCTGACCACCGACCGGCTGTGGCTGCTGTTCGCCTGCGCCTTCCAGCTGCTCGGCGTCGTGACCCACGTGGCCATGGCCGCCGACGCCCAGGTGCCGGCCCTGCCCTATCGCTGGGGGCTGGTGATCTGGAGCTATCTGGTGCTCGCCTCCCTGGCCGCCGGGGTCTGGCGGCACTGGTCGCGGCCGCCGCGGCGCGCCGCCGGCTGAGCCGCCTCAACCGGCCAGGACCGCCGCCCCCTCGGCCGACATCCGGCGATAGATCAGCGCCTCGGCCAGATGCACCCGCCGCACCGAGGCGGCGTCCTCCAGATCGGCGATGGTGCGGGCGAGCCGCAGGGTGCGCGTCCAGCCGCGCGCCGTCAGGCCCGCCCCCTCGGCCGCCTTCGACAGCAGCGCCCGCGCCGGCGCGTCCAGATCGGCGATGGCGTCGAGCCGGTCGCCCGAGGCCTGGGCGTTCAGCGGCGACGCCGTCTCGCCCGCTTCCGCCGCCCGCGCCAGCTGGATCGTCCGGGCGCGCGCGACCCGCTCGGCGGCCTCGGCCGTGCCCTCCGCCGGCGGCGGCAGGGCCATGTCGGCGGCGGTGACCGGCGGAACCTCCACCACCAGGTCCATGCGATCCATCATCGGACCCGAGACCCGGCGCTGGTAGTCGGCCTGACAGCGTGGCGCACGCCCGCAGGCGCCGCGCCCGGCGCCGCCGTGGCCGCAGCGGCAGGGGTTCATCGCCGCCACCAGCTGGAAGCGCGCCGGATAGCGGATATGGGCGTTGGCGCGGGCGACGACGACCTCGCCCGTCTCCAGCGGCTGGCGCAGCGAATCCAGCGCCTGGGCGGAGAACTCCGGCATTATGTAGCAAACACACCTAGATCCGGATAACCGTCACCGGCCCCGATGCGGTATGTATCGGATATGACGATAGAGCGCCCAAACACT